>NZ_JAGQBG010000003.1 GCF_024345515.1 Cyanobium sp. N5-Cardenillas | reverse complement strand
GAGATACTTTGAGGGCAGCTCAAGAGTGAAAGAAGACTCATCGGCTGGAACTCCTTGGGACAAGTTGATTAGTGAATGGAAGGACCAAACACGAGGAGTTGCAACTGAATCAGGGAAGAAGCGTCGAAAGTCATCAAGAGCCACCTGGCTGCTGAGAATAACAATGCCTTGCCCTGAAGCCACTTTACCTATGGATTCATCGCGAGCATGAATCTCATCTGCAGAGAAGAGATTCGGAAGATATCGATGCTGGAAGTCGGGAATCCATCTTATTGTTTTGGCCCCGGGAATAGTCAAGCCGAAACCAGGGTAAAGGATATCTACAGGTTCGATAGATCGTCGGAAGAGACGCGTAAGCAAACCAGGGATCAGGCCCATGAAAGAGATATCACGCAGACGCCTATGAGGGAATGCAGACAGTTCTTGAGGAATCCTGCCTGGCTGCAGCGCGATAGCCTTTTGGACAGCACTCACCATCTCCGGATCACCAAGAAGTCGAACCTTGGGACGCTCCTGGAGAGGAAGCTTGAAAACACATTGAGCCAGGTTTGAAAGATAGATGGTGCCGCCCATCCACGTCTTGTCATTGATGAGTTCTATCCCGATAGTTAGGTCTGTCGTTTGGCGCATCATGCGGAGTAGTTGATCCTTGAGGTCATGGAAAGCGACTACGGCTGTGTTCGGTTACGCATACGCCAAACGAGAAGCAGCCTGGTCGGTTTGAGGATGGGGTTCCAGGCCCGAATAAAAAGGGCGCGCAGGACAGGCTGACTAGAGAGTTCATCCCAGCTGATCCTTACAAATTGATACCAGCCTGGCAAAGAACACTCCTTAACTAATCCCTTGGCCACAAGATCACCAGGAGAGACCCTAAGCCGATCAAAGTCTCTACTTCGAAGAAGCCCAGGGCAAAAGATCATGTATATCGGCAGCCGAACTAGAGAGGGGAAGAGATGCGGGTTGCACACAATCTGCATGCGATGGGCGCGAAGATTAGAGGGTAGGCGATAAAAGGACTGAATTTGATTTTTGATGAAGTGAACACAGTAGTAAAGAGGAAGGAAGGCTGGGCGCAACTGAGTCCGCAGCAGCAGCTGCTTTAATGCACCAAAGATGATTCGGATATGGATAAGGACTCGATATCGAGTGGGAGCATGCCTTGAGACAAACCTCCAATGATCGATGACGTTACCCATAGAAGCACGGGCAAAGAGTTCGCGAAGCACTGAACGGAAGTCAGTGACTCCGGCTCCAGGAACAATGCCTGTCTCCTGAATCAAAGCCAATAAGCGGGTCTCGTAGCAGACCCCAAGACGAAAACCCGCAGATTTCAACCTGTAGAAATACTCGTAGTCAGCGAGATAGTGGGGAAAGTTGATGGCATCCACATTACCCGCTTGAAGTATCATCCACAATGGGATTAAAGTTCCACGCCCTGGGAGAAAGTCGACGTCATCGCGGAACAGCTCTGATCGCTCGATAGAGTTCTTCACCGGGAACGAATAAGTCGGCCAAGACACATACTCACCGGCATCAAGAATACGGGTCGTGTCATTACGGTCAACGATGAGTGAACCTACTGCTGCATTAAAGCGCTGCGAGGCCGAAACGAGAGTGGAGACATAATTGACCGGGATCTCGGTATCATTGTTCATCATGAGAAGACAGTCTTCATCATGAGTGCTCTCGCTAATAGCATGGATAACACCCGCTGCCATGGAGCCAGCCCACCATAGTTCCTGTTTGGAGGTTAGAACCGTAACATCTGGGAAAACATTTCGCACCACATCTACTGTCCCATCATTCGACCCGCCATCGGATACGATGATGTGCAACGATACATAGTCCTGTGCTTGAAGAAAGGCTATACAGGAAAGGGTGTATTGAAGGCGATTATATACTGGGATCACAGCGTAGACAGTCGGAGCAGTTCTCTGAGGATCAGACGTACAAGCTCGGACGAAACGGCGATCACGAGCAACAAAGGCAGCGCCGTCAAGGCTATCGTCGCCTTCAGACTTTATTATTTCAATCGCGAACGCCTGCCCCGGGTTAATATGCGCCACATCAACGTTGACAGGCATCCAGGCATCAAGTGCGAGAACAAACTCATCAATAGTCTTGCCATCCAGTAGGACCTGAAAACCACTGGGCGCCCCACCAAGGCCATGGGGAAGGCCAATCTCAAACGCTAGCGTATCCGCATCTGCAGGACGGCGCAGGAACCATCGTCCACGGCGATACCCCGTACGTGCATACTGAAATGGGCGGGGGAGGCGCCAGCCATTGAGCATTTCAAACTTGGATCCACCCTCACCGGGGAAAGCAAGATCAAGGTAGTGTGTTGGAATCAGAGGTGCAAGGCGGGAAACTGCAGAAGACCCGGATGCAAGCCAATCAGCATACTGACGAGGTGCCAGCAGGGAACCATGCTGGCGATTAGCTTGCTCCTGCCAGGCGGATTTAAGGCGAATCCGCATCGCCAGAGAGCCACTACGTGTCTCCAGCATCGTCCTATCTTTAGTGAAGTCCCATGGTGTTAACGATGTGAGCGTTCCATGGAATGGTGCGTTGTAGAGCGTATGGGTGAACAACTGAACTTCAAGAACTTCTGAGTGACGAACGAGAGTCTCTACAAATTCCGAAAAGCGTGGAACGCGCTCATTAACACCAAGAAGAACAGACGGCTCTGCATCAAATATAGATAGCTCGGCATCCTCCTTGGCGTGGCTGGGACAGAACGAATCGCAAGTCGTGATCAAATAGCCCCCAGGCCTTAAGACGCGTAGAGCCTCAGATAATGCAGCTGGGATATCGCGCATGTGATGCAAAGCAGCATTACAGAAAACTGCATCGAAACTGCCTGACTTAAAAGGGAGGACATGGGAAAAACCACCAATCCATCTAATGTGGGGGAAATGTGCTTTACCTGCCTCCGCGAGGAGAGGAGAGAACTCCAGCGCCGTGACGTTGGCACCTCGCATGGCGAGACGGTGACTGTCAAACCCTAACCCCGCTCCAATATCCAAGACATCCATGCCCTTTAGCTGAATATCGCTAGAAAGATGATTGACTTCCAGCCATTCTCCATACCGATGCTGCAGCCACTGCCGATGTTGGTCGTCTTGACTTTTGCAGTAAGCCTCCTTATCACAAGCGTCATGATACTCAGATAACATCTTCTCCCAGGATTCAACTACTTCCGGCGAAAGGCCAAAGTTGCCGCGGTTACGGGAGTTGGCAGCAATCTCGATCAGTCCAAGGACATCCTCGGCTTCATAGCTCCCGATGAATGGAACACCCCAGACATTGGCATAATCAGCACCACAGCACCTACAGACAAGTCCCGCATCAGTAGCTGCCAGAACAGTCTCTCGATCGCAAGAGACACAGCGCAGGTCATTTGTGTAGAGTGTCATGGCACTTAAGATGCCCCTTTCGCGTCTACGATGTTTCCATACTTATCGATTACGAGAAAGTTGAGCTCTTCATTCCAATGTAGAGAAGCAAAGAATAGAGCGCGGTTTCTGGCAAAGAAGCGTTGAAAGTTATTGTCATAGGTGCTATGCAGTTCGTTGTAGAATTCATTGCCAAGCTCTCGACGCTCCGAGTCGCTCCATTCAATTAGAATCACTGTATCCTTAACCACAAGTCCATGCCATTTGTGATGGTTTTCCAGGCGGGTAAAGTTAAACATCACGTCAGAGAGCCTCGTGGGCACTTCTACATAGCCGCGCTTGCCCACCCGACAAAGCTCGCGCATGGCTGTACCAGGATTGTCAGTATGCTCTAAGACATGCGAGCAAAACACAAAGTCGAAAGACTTATCCGAGAATGGCAGCTGTTCTAAATCGACTTGATGAAATGGTCGATGATCACGTGCCAGACTTTCCGTACGATGCGTAGTGGTTTCCGGATATTTATCAGCTAGATGAGTCGCATGCTTAAATGGCCAACCTCCGCAACCCACGTCGAGAACCCGATCGCTGGACTGGATGTCCCAATGCATGGACTGGTTTTGGTACGTCCACGTGCTTTCTACTGGGCTTTCCCGTCGCGCCAATGAGGGGATCAGGGATTGAGCATCCGTTGGCAACCCAGATGCGAGGAGAGACCTCAGCGCTGTGAGAAGTTGGGGGTTGATTTCCCCATTTCCGGCGTTTGCTGCATTAATGATGAGTGGATGTAGTGTCCAAACCAAATCCACCAGACTGTCAGTATTTGAGAGCAGGGGTGAAACAGCAAGTCTGTCCACCATCAGCTTCAACAACTTGAATAGAGCCCTGTCTAGTCGCTGGCGCGGTTGAAGTCTCGCCTTGATCACTCGGCCTCTCTCCCATAAGGAACCAGAATGCGAGCAAGGAACTCCCGTGTCGCGGGTAAGCGGATCACCTGAGGCTCCCATTCAGCCAACAATAAGGATAAGCTTTCTTGGTTCCAAAACCAGTAGTGGCCAAGAAACTGATCAACGTCGCCGTCTGGAACAACGATAACTACCATGCCTCCAGGCCGACATATACGAACAAGTTCCGAAGCAATCAACTTGGGTCTTTCAAGATGTTCTAGTACGTCAGTACAGAAAACCACATCAAACTCATGGGAGGCATAAGGTAGATCATGCTCAATCACATGGCGCATGAAGTGTTCTGAGTTAAACCTTGCCCGAACTCCCTCGATCGCCTTTTCTGAGAAATCCAGGCCGTGGAGTGCAGAATCAGGCCGACGCTGAAGTACCTCCGCCAAAAGATCACCGACACCACATCCGATATCGACGATCTTTCCAGCAACCGGCAGACTTCCTTCTACGTAATCAACAATTTCCCCCGTCAACATATCTCGGACATGCCCGCCCTCCTCTCGAAAGAGCTCTAGATTGGTTTCCTTACCCCAAAGGAGATCGTAGCCACTAGAGGTATTCTCCTCAGTGATCCAACCTATTCCATTCTCATCAGATACCTCCATGCCAGGAAGCAGATTAAGACGATAGCGATTCTTGGGGACGATCAGGAAATGAGAGGCTAGGCCATAAACATAGGTACCTTTTGGTACATAATCATATTGGCCACTAGGGATAAGATCAAAACCGTCTCTTGGTGCGATATGCCAGCGATTAATGAGCGGCATTGACATAATCTTCCTGCCAATCTGGCGAAGCCTGGAGTGGAGACGAGCGCAGAGATTGCGACGGATATCGACAAACACGTCAAACAAGCTTCGTACTGAAAAGGGAGCGAATCCGGTTTCGCAGTCGACTCGATTGGTTGATCACACGAGAATCCAAGATGGGTCCAACGTACTCCTTATACAGAGCATCTCGCTGTTCACGTTCAGCCTGGGAGACTTCATAGCAACCCTCTGTACAGGATTCACAGGGCGTCATCTTGGGACTTTCCCGTAGAAGATCACGACGCCAGCCGGCCATGGCAGATGAGGCATAGGCATGGAAGATAGACTCATACTCAGAAATATTTCCAATAGCGTAGTTCGATGTGTGCTCTGGATTGTCCGCAAACATTTGACAACAGGGAAACACGATGCCGTTGTAAGAAATCGTGAAGTCTTGATAGGGGCGATTACAGGGAGACGTCCGCTTGAACTCGGAATTCGTAATGGATGCAACGGAACCAGCCCGGTCAGATCCATACGACATGTAGTTGGTGGAAAACACCGTGATTGGAAGTCCGTGCAATCTGAGATTTCCCTGTATAGTGTGATTCGGTGATGCTGTATGGATCTTTACAGGCTTTCCTAATCGTGCAGAGAATTCAGTAAAGCGGGAGATTGCGCTGGCGTCCGAATAGGGCTCACTTTTGGCCAAATGAAGCGTGACATAGAGTTCCGATAGTCCCGCCTGAACCATTGCATGGATATAATCTTCCGTCAGATAATCGCCATTGCTGCTAAAATATATCCTCGCATCAGGCAATACTTCTCGACAAAACTGAATGCGCTTCAGCAAAAGAGCTCTGTCTGCGGAAGGCTCATTGTAGAGATTAAGGCAAATACTCTGACTGTAATTGATCTTGGCCAAGTCTCGGATTATTGATTCATACAGGTTTTCGCGAAACACTTCTGCACTGGATGCACGATCCGAAGCCGCTACAGGGCAATAGTCACAAGACCGATTGCAGTGCTTGGAGATCTCAATAATGACATTAGTGACGGATTCTGAGAACAACATTGCACAGTCTTCATAGGAAGAAAGTGCTTGAAAATGATTTGTCTGGACATCAAGCATGAAGTGACCTCTGGTCGGCCAACAGCGGTTGGCAGCTAAATGTAGCGGGAAGGTGGACTACCGCCAAGGGCTCTGCATAAAGGAACAGGTCCCTCGGTGTTCTGATGACTATAGTGGCACACTTGAGCCACAGCGAAAGGTGGGCTGCGACGTGCTTACTGATAACAGTAACATTGAATGTATAAGCACCAGGCCGGAGATAATTGGCTTGCAAAGAAATCTTAAAAGAGTAGCGCCCCGGCAAAAGCTCATCAATCATGAGGCCCTGCTCATAGCTATCCAGTACCAATATGTTCTTGTAGTGTGAAGCATCAATCACCACGCGAACGGATACATTCTTGGTCACTTGGTAGACGTCAATCACCAATTGAAGATCAACCAGTTCATGAAAGTCAATTTCACAGACTTCAGCACCATTCTGCCTTGACAGGATGCGAAACTCTCTGCAGACAACACCGTCTACACTTTGAAGTTGGCCGCGGGATGGGGCAGGCAATGATTCCTTCTCCATCAGTGTGATATCCGCATGTGTAGTTGCTGTATGCGCTGCTGAAAACCGCAGGTTTGATTCAACCGCATTTCGAGAATTCTG
The DNA here is from genome assembly GCF_024345515.1 of Cyanobium sp. N5-Cardenillas. Taxonomy (GTDB): domain Bacteria; phylum Cyanobacteriota; class Cyanobacteriia; order PCC-6307; family Cyanobiaceae; genus Cyanobium. The sequence continues at coordinate 32,219 of NZ_JAGQBG010000003.1, read as the reverse complement.
GTCGTCATAGGCACGAACGATATCCTCCGCTGTGCCAGCGACAACGACGTGTCCATGATCCATGAACAGCCCTCGGTCGCAAACGGCCCAAATGGAACCAGGGGAATGGGAAACAAGGATGATAGAAGTGCCCTGCTTCTTCATACTTAGAATGCAGTCAAAACACTTCTTTTGAAAGTTAAGATCGCCAACGGCCAGCACTTCATCCATTAACAGGACGTCCGGTCGACTTAATGCTGCAATGGCAAATCCCAAACGCACAAACATGCCAGAAGAATAGTTGCGAACAGGCAAGTCGATAAACTCTTCCAGCTCAGAAAAAGCTATGATCTCATCAATTAGCGCGTCTACCTGCCTCTTGGTCAGACCCAATAGAGCACCGTTGATATACACGTTTTCTCTTCCAGAAAGCATGGGAGCGAATCCCGCTCCAGCAGCAATCAAAGCAGCGACACGTCCGCGAATCTGAATATGACCTGCATCCGGGGCATAGACTCCGTTCAGCATTCTCAGCAGAGTGCTCTTGCCACTACCATTAACTCCCATGATGCCGAGAGATTCACCCCTTTCGAGCTGAAAACTCACATCACGAACTGCCCAAAACTCACCTTGGCGCAGCTGATCTGTCGAAACCCGACCGCCAAGAAAAGTCTTGGCCATATCCCTGAGGCCATAACGAAGTGACTGCTTGAGGGTCAAGCCAAATTTTTTGGATACGTGATGAGCAACGAGGGAAAGGTCAGATCTCATGTCATAATCTCTCCGCCACTTTGTCTTGCACAAGATAAAACGCGTGGATGCCAATCCATAGCATGACCAAAGAAAGCAGGGTGGCCAAGAAATAACCTATGGGGCTGGGAATCACTCCCAGCGTCGCCAAGCTTCTTGGAGTATCCACCAGGTAGGTCAGGGGGTTGGCAATGATGATGCGCCGAAGCACAGGATTGGAGAGATCCGCGTTGAAGACGACAGGCGTGACATACATCAGCAATCCCAGAATGCTCACGGCGATGGGGGTCACATCTCTGGCAACGGTGCCAACCACCGCAAGAACAAGCCCGACTCCCACGCCCAAGGCAATGATGGGAAGACTGACAATGGGATATAGGAGGATGCCAGGGTGCGGTGAAAGCCTAAAAAAAGCAAAAACAACAAGCAGCAACACGACTCCAACAATATAATTATAGAGAACGTTGGCCAAGCCAGTAAGAGAAAGGCCTATTTTTGGAATATTGGTACGGATTATTAGATCTGAATTGCCAATCAAGCCATTGGCGACAGTTGTAATCGTTGCCATCAGCAGCGCCCAAAGACTTGTGCCAATGTAGACAAACAGCGGGTAGGGGATACTCATCTCACCTGGATTCAGCACTCCAGCATAATTCAAAAATACAAAGCTTGCTATGGCAAGCAAAGGAGTGATGATCACCCAAAGATAACCCAAGACTTTTTGCCGCAGATTGGCGACAAAATCACGTGCGAAGAGTTGCCATATCACGTGGCGAGAAACATAGATTTCTCTCCAAGCCATCGCTATCGAGCGAATCGGAGTCTGGAACGTTCGTCTTGGTGAATAACTACGAACAAGGGACGAAGGATCAGCCATGGGGCTTTATGGCCACAAAAGAATAGAGTCGCCCGGGCGACTGATTGATGGTGTTGGATGCCTTTCTGCAAAGTTCCAACACACGATTCCCAAAAAGAGAGTTCGTTACCAAGTGAGTCGCAATGCGCTTTCCGGTTAACCGGGATAAGTACCCCAAGCAGAGATTGTAAATCTGCTGATCTGTTGCGGGAAAATAATTGATAGCCGAGTCAAATGGCGCCAGCGTGTGAATAATACTGAGCCCTCCGGATCGTATCGCATGCGTATAGTCCCGAAGCATGAAAGCATTTTCTCCTCCATAGAGATGGTGGAGCGGATGCTGATCCAGGAAGGTCTGCAGATCCTCAGGCTTACTGATCACATGCTCACGGGTGGCAATCATCATACCGCCGGGCTTGAGCACACGACCAATCTCCCTGCATGTCTGCAGGAGGTCCTGTGCATGATGCAGGACCTGCCGGCAGTGGACAAGATCAAAGCTGCCGTCCAAAAAGGGAAGGGTCTCGGAATAGTCACTGACAACCTGGATCGGTAACCCGGTCTCGCCAGCGAGTGATCGAATGGCCTCGGCACCAACCAGTGGGCTTGGATCCGGCTCAAGCGCCGTTACACGCCAGCCATCACGGGCCAGGGCATAGCTGCTGATGCCCCTACCTGCACCAAGGTCCAGGGCATCTCCAGGAACATTCGGCAGGTACTCAGAAATCAGCTTCCATTCCAGACTTCGCCAGAACCGGTCGGCCGCCTCTTGCAGCGGATCGTCGTAATAACAGGCTTTGACGAGGGCTTGCTGCTCCGGATCCTCCCGTAGCATCTGCACGGCTTGCGACCAAGTCAAACCTCCCATCAGGTGACTGTCACACTTTCCATTGAAGGACCCTAACACGATTGTTCCAAGCTGGACAAGGTGGTGAGCGCGTTTGTGATGACTTCGATCACCGGTAAGTCCTTGATCTGATCATATCGAGCGCGCCCACTCAGGAAGTTCAAACGCCCCTGATTGTCCCTTGAATCTCTGAAGCGCGATTCAACGTAGGCCGATCTGGTTGTCTGGGGCTGCAAGGAGCCCAAACGATCCCGCCGCACAAAGAATAGATTATTGCCGACCTTGTTGGAACCAAGCAGTGCATAGCCTTTTCGATCCGCCAAAGACTCAAAGGCCGCCATGGAAGCACCCCAGTACAGACAGGAATAATGTGCTGACGCCCTGTCGAAAGCGGGATCATAGGGAATGGAAACTGCATGATCGGGTCCGAACACACTGTTCCATTCCACTACAACAATCACAGGATTGACAGCCTCAATCCTTTCCCAGACCCAATAGTCATTACCATCAATATCTATGCTCAGAATGCCTATCTGCCCACGAAAGCCAGACTGAAGAAAAAGGTCATTGATGTTGTCCCTGTCAATCCACGCGGCCAGGGCCGTGATGTCGTGACGCCAATACAATTCACTTCGCCTCACTGACTCCATGTAGGCAGTACTACCATCAATGATCAGGCCTTTCCAGTGATCGTTCTGAAGAAGAAACCTTGTGTTTGACTCCAAATAGTTCTGCACGCCAAACTCGATGAATATCTGTTCGTCTCGGGTGATGCCAGCTTCTCGAATAAGGTACTGAAGGATGCCATCCTCACCGTATTGAGAAAAAACCTTGAATTCCGCTTCCTGTAACATGCTCAATGGGGATCGCTGCGCATTCTGCACCGCAAGAGCACGGCCCTGCAACATCAGTTGGTGGTCAAGCTGCGCTCCAACGGACATGAATTGGCCGGAAAGCAGTGACTGCAATTGATTGAGTACCGGCTCGCTGATCAACCGTGCCAATGAGGATTTGGAGAGTCGCATGGGCGGCGGTGTCAGGGCAATGGCTCAAGGATAGGAAAGAGCTGGTTCCGGTACAACATGCCTGCTGGCACATCCTTGGTGACCACGGATCTCGCCGCAATCACACTACCAGCGCCAATGCGGACCCCCTTGAGGATGGTCACACCGAAGCTGATCCAGACGTCATCTTCGATGACGATGGGCGATGAGCTGACTCCAGGCAACTCGGCAGCCGTGCGCGGATGGCCGCGCTCAATGATCTGGCGGAAATGACGATGACGCTCAAGGGGGTCATGCGAATGGGCAGTGCCATCATGGATGTTCACATCATGGGCGATCAGAACTCGATTACCAACTTGAATGGACTCCATGGACCAGATCTCACTGCGCACTCCGATGTAGCACCAATCTCCAATGCTGATATGCCCACCATGGCCATAGGTTAAAAGACGCCCACGGCAGTAGGAATGCTGTCCCAGGCGGATACAGGCAGGATCACCTCGAAAATTCTCGATCACTCCTTCTGAACCCAGGCAGGCATCAGTACCAAAATCTGCCATTCGATTGCTGGACGCTCTCCCATCCGAGTGAGCCCGGGTCAGCACCCTTCGGACGTGCTGGCGCAGCGGGTCAAACCAAGCCACGGTTGATTCGTCCTTTGAGAATAGAAATGATGTTCTTCCAACGCAGCCTCCAGGAAGAAACAGTGGTGGACCTTCCGCTCAGAACGGATTGAAGGAGTTGGTAATCAGCAGCACAGACATCATCCTCCTCGGGGAAGTTCACACCTCCATGAGACCAGTCCCGATCGTGTGCCCCATAATGCTCGGGGAATTCGAAGAGTGACTCCTTGCCGCAGTGAACTCCCGTTCCATCAAAGCCGATGTTGCGAACAAGGCTGCGGGAGGGGTACACCACCTTTCCCCTCACCCGGGAGACCGCATACCACCAGAGGATGCCCCAGGAATCGTTGCGGCCGGCAAGACGATCCTCCAGCATTGCTACATAATCAGAGGCTCCACCCAGCTGAAATACAGACAACCAGTCGGCATCGTCAGCGCATTGTGGCCACCCTTGCGGAGTCCAGGAGAAGGACTTCCAGGCTCTCTGCCAGGTTCCCCAACCCCAGGTAGTCGTCACCGGCAGCAGAAAAGCACCACCCGTTTGACGCTGCGGCGGCGCAAGAGTTGTGGCGCCCACCTGCATCACGGTAGAACGATGTTCATAATAGACCAAGGCCACAGCCATGAACTCAAGGAATGAAACCTCCACGAGTAGATCGTCCTCGAGAACGACAACCCAGCCATGGGAAGCACAGAGTCGATCGACGCCTCCGACGATCGAGCGGGCCAGTCCCTGATTTGTGGATTGCTCGATAACTTCCGCATCGAACAGTGGCGCCTGCTCCCTGAGCAGACGACGAACTGCTTCGACGGACTCACGATCCTCGGGGCGCCGGGGGGCATCGGAGAAAAAGAAGAAATCGAAGGACTCCCTCCCCTTGCAGGCAAAGAGAGCTTTCAAGGTGGCCGCTGTATGGGCCGGTCGGTTGTAGGTGAACAGAGCCAGGGGAATTCTGCGCCCTATGCCGTTCACGTGACCCTCTCTGTCAGCAGACACTCCACCTTATGCACCGGGCGTGCTGACACCGTCAATCTGGCGATGGGTTCCGTGGGGATCGAAGCCTTGGCTCGTACACAGTCCAGATGGCCGCTGAGGGAGATACCCGCTGATCGCCTAAGCACCAGCCAAGGAAATCTCCAAGACATTCCGTGGGTCTGATCCGTGGGTCTCAATGTCCTGGAAGACCTTCCAAGAACTTGAAGGGCAGGCTCAGACCACCAGCAGGCTCATGCCCCAGTTGACCAGCACCAGGGCCACCCAGGCGGCACCGCCGATCAGGATCAGGCGGTTGGAGCGGCCGCTGTCCTCGGTGCTCGCGTAGAGCACCGGCACCGCCACGATCAGGGCGAAGGACATCACCACCAAGGCCAGAACGGTGAGGGTATTGAGGATCTGCATGGGGCAGGGAGGCTCGGGGCCGGATCAGGCAGCGTGGGCGATCCTGCCATGCAGCGCGGGGCCCTGCCCGCCGCCGGAGCCATCCTTCACACGTTGTCGGGCGCGAACAGATCGCCGGCGGCCGCCAGGGCCCCCAGACCGGGGGCGGCGGCGTCCTTGGGGGCCAGCAGGGGCTGGTGGGGCGCCGGCAGCTCCTGCAGGGGCCAGTCGATGCCGATCGCCGGGTCGTTCCAGGCCAGGGAGCGCTCGCAATCCCGGTTCCAGTAGCCGGCGGTCTTGTACTGCACCTCGGCCACGGCGCTCAGGGTCAGGAAGCCGTGGGCGAAGCCCACCGGCACCCACAGCTGGCGCTGGTTCTCGGCGCTGAGCCGCTCGCCCACCCACTGGCCCAGGGTGGGGGAGTCCCGGCGCAGGTCGACGGCCACATCGAACACCTCCCCGACGGTGCAGCGCACGAGCTTGCCCTGGGGGTGCGGAGCCCGCTGGAAATGCAGGCCCCGCAGCACCCCCTGCACGGAGCGGGAGTGGTTGTCCTGCACGAACTCGGGGGCATCGGCGTCCTCCCGTCCGAGGGCCTCGGCGAAGCGGCGCCGGTTCCAGCTCTCGCTGAACCAGCCCCGCTCATCGGCGTAGACCGCCGGGGTGAGCAGCAGGGGGCCGTCGATGGCCAGGAACTGAACGTTCATCGTTGGGGCTCCAGGGCCTGGTGGTCGCTGGCGGCCTCCTGCAGCAGGCGCAGCAGGTAGTCGCCGTAGCCGGATTTCTTCAGGGGCAGGGCCAGCCGCTCCAGCTGGCCGTGGTCGATCCAGCCCAGGCGCCAGGCCACCTCCTCGGGGCAGCCCACCTTGAGGCCCTGGCGCTTCTCGAGGGTGCGGATGTAGCTGGCGGCCTCGTGCAGGGAATCGGGGGTGCCGGTGTCCAGCCAGGCCATGCCGCGGCCCATCAGCTCCACCCGCAGCAGGCCCTCATCGAGGTAGAGCTGGTTGAGGTCGGTGATCTCCAGCTCGCCCCGCGGCGAGGGACGCACCTGGCGGGCCCGCTCCACCACGGTGTGGTCGTAGAAGTACAGGCCCGTGACCGCATAGCGGCTGCGCGGCTGGGGCGGCTTCTCCTCGATGCTCAGCACCCGGCCATCGCCGCTGAACTCCACCACCCCGTAGCGCTCCGGATCGCTCACCGGGTAGGCGAACACCGTGGCCCCGGGCCGCTCGCCGTTGGCCCCCTGCAGCTGGGGGATCAGGTCGTGGCCATGGAACAGGTTGTCGCCCAGCACCAGGGCCGCCGGTGCGCCGTCGAGGAACTCGGCGCCGATCAGGAACGCCTGGGCCAGCCCATCGGGGCTGGGCTGCACCGCATAGCGGATCTCCATGCCCCAGCCGGATCCATCCCCCAGCAACCGCTCGAAGGCCGGCTGGTCGGTGGGGGTGGTGATCACCAGCACCTCGCGGATGCCCGCCAGCATCAGGGTGCTGAGCGGGTAGTAGATCATCGGCTTGTCGTAGACCGGCACCAGCTGCTTGCTGACGGCGGTGGTGAGGGGGGCCAGGCGCGTGCCGCTTCCCCCCGCCAGGATCAGTCCCTTGCGCTTCATGGCTGGGCGGGCAGGGCTGCCATCAGGCTGCCCATCTCCAGGGCCTGGAGGCCGTAGCTCCAGCCCAGGTTGCTCTTGATGCCGGCCCGCTCGAGGGCCTGCTGCAGGGTGTCGGTGGTGAGCACCCCGAAGATCACCGGCACGCCGGTGTCGCGGGCCACGGCGGCCACCCCTTTGCTCACCTCGGCCACCACCACATCGAAGTGGGGGGTGTCGCCCCGGATCACCGCCCCCAGGGTGATGACCACCTGGTAGCGGCCGCTGGCGGCCAGCCGCTGGGCCACCAGGGGAATCTCGAAGCTGCCCGGCACCCAGGCCACGTCGAGCTGGGTGCTCTCGGGGCTGACGTCGATGCCGTGGCGGGAGAGGGAATCGAGGCAGCCGCTGAGCAGCTTGCCGGTCACCAGATCGTTGAAGCGGGCGATCACCAGGCCGATCCGCAGACCGGCGACATCGGTGAAGCGACCTTCGAAAACCGTCAAGGGGTCAGACCACGAAAAAGCTCATGCCCCAGTTGAGCAGCAGCAGGGCCACCCAGGCCAGCCCCCCGACCCGATCCCCTTACGATCGGGACGCTCCTGACGGCAGACCCATGGCCAGGGAAGTCCAGCAGCAGCTCACGCTCGCGGACGATCCGGCCCTGCAAGGGGACCTGTTCGGGGGCGAACCCGAGCCCACCTCGCTGGCGCCGGACTCGGCGTCGGATGGGGGCGCCCCGGACGACCAGGCCCTGCTGGCCGATGCCAGCGCCCGGCCCCGCACCCGCCGGCAGCGGCCACCGGCCGTGGCCGCCACCGGCAACGAGGCCGACGGCAAAGAGGGCGACGGCGAGCAGGCCGGTGACCCGGGCGGTGGCGACGCCAGCGGCTCCCCGACGCCGCCAGGCGACGCCGGCCCGGAAGCCGGGGACGACCTGCCCCGCTGGCACCACCATTCCCTGGTGGACCCGGCGGCCCTCACGCCGGTGCTGCGGCACTACGTGGAGCTGAAGGCGGCCCATCCGGACCGGGTGCTGCTCTACCGCCTCGGCGACTTCTTCGAGTTCTTCTTCGAGGACGCGATCCTGCTCTCGCGCCTGCTGGAGCTCACCCTCACCGGCAAGGACGCCGGCAAAGCCCTGGGCCGGGTGCCGATGGCGGGCATCCCCCACCACGCCGCCGAGCGCTACTGCGCCGACCTGGTGCGCCGCGGCCTCAGCGTGGCGCTCTGCGACCAGCTGGAGGCCACCCCCGCCAAGGGGGCCCTGCTGCGCCGCGGCATCACCAGGGTGCTGACGCCCGGCACCGTGCTGGAGGAGGGGATGCTGGCGGCCCGCCGCAACAATTGGCTCTGCGCCGTGGTCCTCGACGGGGACGGCAGCCACGCCGGCCGCTGGGGCCTGGCCGTCGCCGACGTCAGCACCGGTGAGTTCCGGCTGACCGAACGGGACGGCAGCGGCAGCCTGCACCAGGAGCTGCTGCAGCTGGAGCCCGCCGAAGTGGTCTGGCCCGGCCCGGCGGAGGCGCCGGCCTGGTGCCCCGAGGGTCTGCGGCTCACCCCCCTGGCCCGCACCCCCTTCGACGCCACCGAAGCCGCCGCCCTGCTGCGCCGCCGCTTCCGCCTGGCCAGCCTCGATGGCCTGGGGCTGGGGGAGGCCCCCCTGGCGCTGCGCGCCGCCGGGGGCCTGCTGGCCTACCTGGACACCACCCAGCCGGCGCCCGAACCCGGCCCGGCGGCGGAGAGCGCCGCGGCCATCCCGCTGGAAAGGCCCCGGCTCTGGCATGCCGGCGACCAGCTGGTGCTCGACGCCCAGACCCGCCGCAACCTGGAACTCACCCGCACCCAGCTGGGCGGCGCCCTGCAGGGCTCCCTGCTCTGGGCCCTCGACCGCACAGCCACCGCCATGGGCGGCCGCTGCCTGCGGCGCTGGATCGAGGCCCCCCTGGTGGACCGGGCCGCAATCCTGGAGCGGCAGGAGGCGGTGAGCGAGCTGGTGGAGCAGCGGCCCCTGCGGCTGGGTCTGCGCCGGCTGCTGCGGCCCATGGGGGATCTGGAGCGCCTGGCGGGCCGGGCCGGCGCCGGCAGCGCCTCCGCCCGCGACCTGGTGGCCCTGGCCGATGGCCTCGAGCGCCTGCCCCGCCTGGCGGCCCTGGTGGCCCAGTGCCGCAGCGGCCCCCTGGCCGCCCTCAAGGGTCCCTGGCCCGAGCTGGCCGCCCTGGCCGAACAGGTGCGTCACCAGCTGGTGGAGACGCCGCCCCTGTCGCTGAGCGAGGGGGGGCTGCTCCATGACGGTGTCGATCCGGTGCTCGACGGCCTGCGCAACCAGCTCGACGACCAGGAGGCCTGGCTCTCCCGTCAGGAGGCGATCGAACGGCGGGCCAGCGGCAACCCCAACCTGCGCCTGCAGTACCACCGCAGCTTCGGCTACTTCCTGGCCGTCAGCCGGGCCCGGGCCGCCGCGGTGCCAGAGCATTGGATTCGCCGCCAGACCCTGGCCAACGAGGAACGCTTCGTCACCCCGGAGCTCAAGGGCCGCGAAGGCCGGATCCTGCAGCTGCGCGCCCGCACCTGCCAGCGGGAGTACGACCTCTTCTGCGAGCTGCGCCGCAGCGTGGGGGAAGCGGCCGGGCCCGTGCGGGCGGCCGCCCGGCGGGTGGCGGAACTCGATGCCCTCGCCTCCCTGGCGGAGGTGGCGGCCACCGGCGGCTACTGCCGGCCCGAACTCAGCGAGGGCCGCGAGCTGGTGATCGAGGCGGGGCGCCATCCGGTGGTGGAGCAGCTGCTGGTCGACGCGTCCTTCACCGCCAACGACCTGCAGCTTGGGGCTCCGGCACCGGACCTGATCGTGCTCACGGGCCCCAATGCCAGCGGCAAGAGCTGCTATCTGCGCCAGAGCGGCCTGCTGCAGCTGATGGCCCAGATCGGCAGCTGGATCCCGGCCCACTCCGCCCGTCTCGGCATCGCCGACCGCATCTTCACCCGGGTGGGGGCAGTGGACGACCTGGCCAGCGGCCAGTCCACCTTCATGGTGGAGATGGCCGAAACCGCCAACATCCTTCACCACGCCAGCCCCCGCTCCCTGGTGCTGCTCGACGAGATCGGCCGGGGCACGGCCACCTTCGACGGACTCTCGATCGCCTGGGCCGTCGCCGAGCACCTGGCCGACGGCATCGGCGCCCGCACCATCTTCGCCACCCACTACCACGAGCTCAACGAGCTCGCCGAGCTGCTACCGAATGTGGGCAACGCCCAGGTGCTGGTGGAGGAGACCGGCAACGACCTGGTGTTCTTACACAGGGTCTGCCGGGGGGGCGCCAGCCGCAGCTACGGCATCGAGGCGGCCCGGCTGGCCGGGGTGCCCGCCTCGGTGGTGCTGCGGGCCCGCCAGGTGCTGGGCCGCATCGAGGCCAACAGCCATGTGGCGGTGGGCCTTCAGGCGGGATCCAGGGCCGCCTGATCCTGGGCTGCCTCATCTTGAGCCGCCTGATCCAGCCAGGCCCGGCGCAGCAGGGCATTGGCGGCGGCACCCACCAGGCCGGCCCCGCCCTTGCTGCCCTCCAGGCGGATCTGCACCAGGGCGCTGGCCGCCAGGTGGCGCTTGCTCTCGGCCACCCCCACGAACCCCACCGGCATGCCGATCACCAGGGCCGGGGCAACGATGGTTCCGGCCTCGACCAGCTCCAGCAGCCGCTCCAGGGCCGTGGGGGCGCTGCCCACCAGCACCACCGCCCCCGGGTGCTCCAGCAGCGCCCGCTCCATACCCGCCGCCGCCCGGGTCCCACCAGCCGGAGCGACAGCCGGCGCCCAGGCCAGCACCGAATGGACCGGATTGGCGAAGGTGCGCCGGGCCATGGGGGCCACGGCCGCCGCGGCCATCGCCGTGTCGGTGAGGATCGGCGCGCCGGCCGCCAGGGCCTCCATGCCGGCGGCGCAGGCCCCCGGACCGAGGCGCAGATCCGGCGCCAGGGCCAGGTCGCCGCTGCTGTGCACCAGGCGCTCCAGAACCTCCTGCTCCACCCCCACCAGGCCGGTGGGCCCCAGCCAGGCGCGGATGCGTCGCACGCTCTCCTGGAAGATCGGGTGATCGAGCGAGGCCTGAAATGGCTTGATCGCCTGGCTGTCCATCGCCTGCGGCGCTCCGCGCTGCCCCGCCGGCTCGGTGATGGCCACCGGGGCGGAAAGGGCGAGGCTACGGGATGCACCCTGCCCGTGCTCCAGGTGGGCAGGGGCCTCTGCCGAGAAAATCAAAAGCTGTACATTGTGTACAGAACTCGATTTCGGCCAAGCACCCCATGGACACCCTCGGCGTCCTGGAGGCCAGGAAGCGGTTCGCCGAGCTGCTTGATCGGGCCCATGGGGGCGAAGAGACCCTGATCGCGCGCCACGGTCACCCGGTGGCGGCCCTGGTGCCGCTCTGGCGCCGCCACCGTCCCCAGCGGCAGGCCCTGATCGCCCTCAAGGGCAGCGGACGCGCCTGCTGGCCGGACACAACCAGCCAACCCGGACCGATCCAGCCCCTGGACAGCGCCGCCCACCTGACCCTCGGCTCGGCTGTGGCCGTCGACGCCACGGTGCTGATCCCTTACCTGCGCGGCGACGCCTCCAGTCGCCACTCGGAGCCCCTGATCGCCGCGATCGCCGCCGGCCACTGGCGCGGCGTGCTCAGCATGGCCACTTTGATGACGCTGATGGAAGGGCCCCTGCGCCTGGGGGACGAAGCCCTGGCCGCCCGCTATGAAGCGGTGTTCAGCGACCCCGCGGCCTGGACCCTGGTGAGTCTCACGCCCCAGGTCGCCCTGGCGGCGGCGCGCCTGCAACGGCCAGGCCTCCACGCCGCGATGGCACCCGCCATGGCACCCGAAGTCGCCCTGGAGCTGGCCTCGGCCCTGCAGGGGGGCGCCACGGCGATGATCAGCCGGGACCCCCGCCTGCTCGCCGCCTTACCCCTGCCGCCGCGGCCACCCCTGCCCTGATGCCGATTCACCTCTACTGGGGCGACGATGAAGCCGCCCGCCAGCGGGCCCTGGCGGCCCGGATCGAGGCCCTGGTGGATCCGGCCTGGGCCTCGATCAACCTCAGCCGCCTCGACGGGGCCGATCCCGGCCAGGCGGCCCAAGCCCTTGAGGAGGCCCGCACGCCCCCCTTCGGCGGCGGGGCCCGGGTGGTGGTGCTGCAGCGCAGTCCCTTCTGCCAGGCCCATCCAGCGGAGCTGGCCACCCAGCTGGAGGCTGCCCTCGAGTTGATCCCCGCCGATGGCCACCTGTTCCTGGTCAGCGAGGGCAAGCCCGACGCCCGGCTGCGCACCACCAAGCGGCTGCGGGCCGTGGCGGAGGAGCGGTCCTTCACCTTGCCACCGATCTGGGACGGGGCCGGCCAGATCGAACGGGTGGAGTGCGCCGCCCGGGAGCGGGGGCTGGCCCTGGCACCGGAGGCGGCCGAGGCCCTGGCCGAAGCGATCGGCAGCGACGGCCTGCGGCTCGCCAGCGAGCTGGAGAAGCTGGCCCTCCACGCCGGCAGCGCCGCGGGCCCCATCACGGCCGAGGCGGTGGCCGCCCTGATCGGCGGCCAGGTCACCAGCAGCCTGGCCGTGGGCGATGCCCTGCTGGCCCAGCGCCCCGCCGAGGCGATCGCCCTGGTGGAGGCCCTGCTGGAGGCCAACGAACCCGCCCTGCGCATCGTGGCGGCCCTGGCCAGCCAGATCCGGGGCTGGCTGTGGGTGTGCCTGCTGGAGCGCAGCGGCGAGCAGGACGTGGCCGTGATCGCCAAGGCGGCAGGGATCGGCAACCCCAAGCGGATCTATGTGATGCGCAAGCAGATCCGCGGCCGCACCCCCGACCAGCTCCTGGCCCTGCTGCGCCGCCTGCTCGACGTGGAGGCCGCCCTCAAGCGCGGCGCCGACCCCGGCGACGCCTTCCGGGACGGCTTCCTGCTCGCCGCCGCCCAGGGCTGGCACGACCAGCCCGGCCACGCCCCGCGTCGATAATCGAGCCCGACGCGCCGGCGACGAGCCCATGGGCCTGCTGATACAGAAGTTCGGGGGAACGTCGGTGGCCGACACCGAACGGATCCGGGCGGTGGCCCGCCGCATCGCCGCCAGCCGCGAGGAGGGCCACGAACTGGTGATCGTCGTGTCGGCCATGGGCCACACCACCGACCAGCTCACCGGCATGGCCGCCAGCCTCTGCAGCGACCCGCCACGGCGGGAGATGGACATGCTGCTGGCCACGGGGGAGCAGGTGTCGATCGCCCTGCTGTCGATGGCCCTGCACGCCGAAGGGGTGCCCGCCGTCTCGATGACCGGCACCCAGGCCGGGATCATCACCGAATCGGCCCACGGCCGGGCCCGGATCCTGGAGGTGCGCACCGAACGGCTACGCCGCCTGCTGGAGGACGGCTACGTGGTGGTGGTGGCCGGATTCCAGGGCACCAGCAGTGGCCATGCCGGCACCCCGGAGATCACCACCCTGGGGCGGGGCGGCTCCGACACCTCGGCGGTGGCGCTGGCGGCCGCCCTCGGCGCCGACGGCTGCGAGATCTACACCGATGTGCCCGGGGTGCTGACCACCGATCCCCGCAAGGTGAGCGACGCCCAGCTGATGGCGAGCGTCAGCTGCGACGAAATGCTGGAACTGGCGAGCCTCGGGGCCGCCGTGCTCCACCCCCGGGCCGTGGAGATCGCCCGCAACTACGGGGTGCCCCTTACGGTGCGCTCCAGCTGGAGCCAGGCGCCCGGCACCCGGCTCACCAGCGGTCCGGCCCGGTCGATCGGCAGTGAGGGGCTGGAGCTGGGCCGGCCCGTGGACGGGGCCGAACTGGAGGCCGACCAGGCCGTGCTGGCCCTCTCCCACGTACCCGATCAGCCCGGCGTGGCCGCCACCCTGTTCGAGGCCCTCGGCGCCGCCGGCCTGAACGTGGACCTGATCGTGCAGGCGATCCACGAGGGCGCCAGCAACGACATCGCCTTCACCCTGGCGGCGTCGGAAATGGAAGCGGCCCGCCGGGTCTGTCAGGAGGTGCTGGCCGCCATGGGGGCCGATGGGGCCCTGCTGACGGCCGAAGCGGGCATGGCCAAGCTGAGCATCGCCGGCGCCGGCATCCTGGGCCGCCCCGGCGTGGCGGCCCGCCTGTTCGACACCATGGCCCGCCTCGGCATCAACCTGCGCCTGATCGCCACCAGCGAGGTGAAGGTGAGTTGCGTGGTGGATGGCCAGCTGGGCGCCCGGGCCCTGCGGGCGGCCGGGGAGGCGTTCGAGCTGAGCGACCAGCAGCTGCGCCATGATCCACCCCCCTGCCACCTGGGCGATCCGGCGGTGCGGGGCGTGGCCCTCGACCGCGACCAGGTGCAGGTGTCGGTGCGGCGGGTGCCCGACCGGCCGGGGGCGGCCGCGGCCATCTGCCGGGCCCTGGCCGACGCCGGCATCAGCCTCGACGCCATCGTGCAGTCGGAGCGCACCCACGGCGGCCCGCAGGACCGGCGGCGGGACATGAGCTTCACCCTGCGGCGCGACGACCGGCCGGGGGCCGAGCGGGCCCTGGCCCCGATCCTGCGCCAGTGGGACGGCGCCTGCTTCGAGGAGGGTCCCGCCATCGCCAGGGTCAGCGCCGTGGGCGCCGGGATGGCCTGCACCGCCGGCACGGCGGCGCGGATGTTCCGTTCCCTGGCCGATGCGGGCATCAACATCTCCCTGATCGCCACCAGCGAGATCCGCACCAGCTGCGTGGTGGCGGAGGCGGATGGGGTGCGGGCCCTTCAGGCGGTGCACCAGGCCTTCGGCCTCGGCGGCACGGCCCGGCACGCCGCCGAGGGAACCGAAGCACCCGCAGCTGAAAGCGCCTGCCCTTCCTAGGGTTGGTGCGGCGACTGGGTGACGGCATGCTGGTCCGGTTCTGGGGAACCCGCGGTTCAATCGCCAAACCCGGCCCCGACACCTTCCGCTTCGGCGGCAACACCTCCTGTGTGGAGGTCCGCTCCGACACCGGCACCCTGCTGGTGATCGACTGCGGCACCGGCGCCCACGGCCTGGGCCAGGGTCTGATGCAGGAGCGCCCCGACGGCATGGAGGGGTCCCTGCTGATCAGCCACACCCACTGGGACCACATCCAGGGCTTTCCCTTCTTCGCCCCCTTCTTCGCCCCCGGCCACGCCTGGGACGTCTACGGGCCCAGCGGCCTCTCGGGCAGCCTGCGCAGCGTGCTCTCCGGCCAGATGCAGCACGCCTACTTCCCGGTCACCCTCGACCAGTTCGCGGCCACGATCCGGTACCACGATCTGGGCGTCGGCACCTTCCGCGTCGGCGACGTGACGGTGACGACCCACCACCTCAACCATCCCGCCCTCACCCTGGCCTACCGGCTCCAGGCCGATGGGGCCACGGTCGTCTACTGCTGCGACCACGAACCCCACGCCGCCGAGCTGGCCAGCGGCCGCGGCCCGGTGTCCGGCCCCGACCTGCACTACGCGGAGTTCATCGAGGAGGCCGACCTGGTAATCCACGACGCCCAGTACACGGCCCTGGAGTTCCCCGCCAAGCTCGGCTGGGGCCACAGCTCGGTGGAGTACGCCGTGCGCCTGTGCGAGGAGGCCGGTGTGGCCCGGCTGGTGCTCACCCACCACGATCCCCTGCGCAACGATGCGGCGATCGACCTGATCCTGGCCCGGGTGCACGCCGATCTGGCCGACCGGGGCTCCCCCCTGGAGGTGATGGCGGCCTCGGAGGGGCTGGTGCTGCGCACCTCCCCCAGCGAAGGCCCCAGCGCCGAAGCGAAGGCTGGCGGAGGCGGAAGCCAGGCGGAGACGCCCGGCGGCCCTCCGGCCCTGGTGTGGGTGGCGGACGGGGACCTGGAGGCGGCCCTCACCACCGCCCTGCGCCTGGAGGGCCTGCCCTTCCGCGTGACCGGCGATGAAGCGCAGCTGATCGAGGCCCTTGAGCAGCAGGGGGCCTCGGTGCTGCTGCTGGAACCGGTGGCCCATCCGGACGGCCCCGGTCTGACCCGCCGGCTGCGGGAGTCCCTGGGCAACGGCGTGGCCGAGACTCCTGTGCTGATGCTGGCCGCCGAAGACAGCCTGGCCCGGCTGGACGACCCCCTGGTCAGCGAGTGGCTGGTGCGGCCCATGTCCGAACGCTTCCTGCGCGCCAGGCTTCGGGCCTGGAGCCTGCGCACCCCCTGCCGCTGGCAGCGGGCCCTGCCGCCGGGGGACGAGGAGAGGCGCCTGCGACGCCTGGATGAGCTCGGCCTGCTGGACACGGAGCGGGAGGAACGCTTCGACCGCCTCACCCGGATCGCCGCCGCCGCCTTCGACGTGCCGATCGCCCTGATCAGTCTGATCGATGCGGAGCGGCAGTGGTTCAAGTCGTGCCACGGCCTGGCCACCGGCCAGACCTCCCGCGATCTGGCCTTCTGCGCCCATGCGATCGCGCAGAGGTCGGATCTGCTGGTGGCGGACACCTGGCTCGATGACCGCTTCGCGGACAACCCGCTGGTGCTGGGGGAGCCGCGCATCCGCTTCTACGCCGGCTCGCCCCTGATCCTCGACGATGGCACCTGCCTGGGCACCCTGTGTCTGATCGACACCCGGCCGCGCCAGCTCAGCAGCACCGAACTGGCCCTGCTCCACGACCTGCGCGACCTGGTGCTGCTGGAGATCTCCCCCACGCCATGGCCCGTCGCCGTTCACCGATCCTGAACGGGCTGGCGGCGCTCCTGCTGGTGCCCGCCCTCCTGGGGGGCTGCCAGCCGGCGGCCGTCTCCGCCGCGGTGCGCAGCGTGCCGGTGGTGGGGGGACTGGAGCACCCCTGGGCGGTGGCCTGGCTGCCGGACGGCGACCTGCTGATCACGGAGCGGCCGGGCCGGCTGCGCCTGGTGCGGGGCGGAGTGCTGCAACCGGAGCCGATCCGAGGTGTGCCGGAGGTGCTGGCCGCCGGCCAGGGGGGCCTGCTGGACGTGGCCGTCCATCCCGACTTCGCCACCAACCGCTGGATCTATCTCACCTATGCGGCCGGCAGCGCCGACGCCAACCACACCCGGCTGGCCCGGGCCCGCTTCGACGGACAAGCCCTCACCGACCTGCAGGTGCTGTTCGCCGTGCCGCAGCGCAAGGCAGGCAGCCAGCACTTCGGCTCCCGCCTGCTCTGGCTGCCCGATCGCACCCTGCTGCTGGCCATCGGTGATGGGGGCAATCCTCCGGTCCAGCTGGAGGGGGCCCTGATCCGCCTCCAGGCCCAGAACCCGGGCAGCGCCCTGGGCAAGGTGCTGCGCCTCAACGACGACGGCAGCCCCGCCGGGGGCACCCCCTTCGCCGGCAGGCCCAACGCCCTGCCGGGGCTGTGGAGCCTCGGCCACCGCAACATCCAGGGTCTGGCCCTCGATCGCCGCCATGGCCGGGTCTGGGCCAGCGAACACGGCGCCAGGGGCGGCGACGAACTCAACCGGATCGAGGCCGGGGTGAACTACGGCTGGCCGACGGTGACCCACAGCCGCGAGTACTTCGGCCCCGCCATCGCACCGGCCAGCAGTGCCCCGGGCCTGCGCGATCCGGCGCTGGTCTGGACGCCCGCCATCGCGCCCTCCGGCCTGGCGCTCTACGACGGCGATCGCTATCCGGGCTGGCACGGCGATCTCTTCGCCGGCGGACTGGTGTCGCAGCAGGTGCATCGCCTGCGCCCCAATCCGAACGGATCGGTGACACCGCAGCAGCAGATTCCCATCGGCAACCGGGTGAGGGACGTGCGCCAGGGACCGGACGGATTCCTGTATGTCCTGACGGACGGGGCCGGCGATGGCCAGCTGCTCCGCCTGGAACCCTTGGGACCGCGTTAGTCCCCCTGGCCATGCGGTAGGAAAGGGCATCCTTCACGAACGATGTCCATGGCCCGGCGCGCCGCCAGCTCCTTTCTGAGCGACTTCAAGGACTTCATCAACAAGGGCAATGTGGTCGATCTGGCGGTGGCCGTGGTGATCGGCGGTGCCTTCGGCAAGGTGGTCGATGCGATCGTCAGCCTGGTGATGACGAGCCTGCTGGAGCCGGCCCTGAAGGCAGCGCAGGTGAATTCGATCAGCGCCTGGCCCGCCGGGGCGGTGATCGTGGCCCTGATCAACTTCCTGGTGATCGCCTTCGTGGTGTTCCTGATCGTACGGACCATCGAAGCGATGAAACGCCAGGAGGAGATCAAGGCCGCCGATGCCGGACCCGACCCCCAGGCCGAACTGGCTGCCGCCGCCAACCGCCTGGCCGAAGCCCTGGATCGGCGGGCGCTCTAGGCCGCCGGCCGGCCCACCAGCTTCTGGCGCAGGTGCTTGATGCGATCGCGCAGGTTGGCGGCCTCCTCGAACTCCAGGCTCTTCGCCGCCACCTTCATCTTCTCCTCCAGCTGCCTGATCAGTTCGGGCAGCGCATCGAGCGAGACCGCGTTGTGCTCGGCCTGGTCGGCCGCCTCCTCCAGCTGGTCGTCGGTGAGGCGGCGGGAGAGCTCGAGGAAGCTGAGGATCGCGTTGCCCGCCCGCTTGCCGGCGGGGGTGGGGGTGATGCCGTGGCGTTCGTTGTAGGCGTGCTGGATCACGCGGCGCCGTTCCGTCTCGGAGATCGCCTTGGCCATCGAGTCGGTGAGGTTGTCGGCATAGAGGAGGGCGACCCCATCGATGTGGCGCGCCGCCCGGCCGATCGTCTGGATCAGGGAGCGTTCCGCCCGCAGGAAGCCCTCCTTGTCGGCGTCGAGGATCGCCACCAGGGACACCTCGGGCAGGTCGAGGCCCTCCCTCAGCAGGTTGACCCCGACGAGCACGTCGTAGGCACCGTTGCGCAGGTCCTGAATGATCTCGATCCGTTCGATCGAATGGATCTCCGAGTGCAGATAGCGCACCCGCACCCCGTTCTCGGCCAGGTAATCGGTGAGATCTTCCGCCATCCGCTTGGTGAGGGTGGTGACCAGCACCCGCTCCTGACGCTCGGCCCGCACCCGGATCTCGCCGAGCAGATCATCGATCTGGCCCTCGGAGGGGCGCACCTCCACGATCGGGTCGAGAACACCGGTGGGGCGGATCACCTGCTCCACCACCTGGCCCTGGCTCTGGGCCAGCTCCCAGGCGCCGGGGGTGGCCGAAACGAAGATGGTCTGCCGCGCCTTCTCCCAGAACTCGTCCCCCTTGAGGGGTCGGTTGTCGGCAGCGCTGGGCAGGCGGAAGCCGTGCTCAATCAGCACCTGCTTGCGGCTCTGGTCGCCGTTGTACATGGCCTGCAGCTGGGAGCAGGTGACATGGCTTTCATCCACCACCAGCAGCCAGTCGTCGGGGAAGTAATCGATCAGGCACTCGGGCGGCGTGCCGGCCTCCCGGCCCGCCAGGTGCCGGGCGTAGTTCTCCACCCCGTTGCAGTAGCCCACCTGCTCCAGCATCTCCAGGTCGTAGGTGGTGCGCTGCTCCAGGCGCTGGGCCTCCAGCAGCCGACCCTGGCCATTGAGCACATCCAGGCGTTCGCGCAGCTCGGAGCGGATCGCCTGGATCGCCCCCTGCAGCCGCTCCTTGGGCGTCACGAAGTGCTTGGCCGGGTAGATGTTGATGGTCTCCAGGCTCTGGAGGATTTCGCCGGTGGTGGGATCCACGTAGCGGATCGCCTCCACTTCATCGCCGAACAGCTCGATCCGCACCAGCCGGTCTTCGTAGGCGGGTCCGATCTCGAGCACATCGCCCCGCACCCGGAAGCGGCCGCGGCTGATCTCGATGTCGTTGCGGGAGTACTGGTTGTTGACCAGATCCCGGAGCGAACCGCGCAGATCGAGTTTGTCGCCCACCTCAAACCTGACGGCGGCCTTGAGGTATTCCGAAGGGATGCCCAGGCCGTAGATGCAGCTGATCGAGGCCACCACGATCACATCACGCCGCTCGAACAGGGAGCGGGTGGCCGAGTGCCGCAGCATGTCGATCTCCTCGTTGATCGAGGCGGTCTTGGCGATGTAGGTGTCCGAGACGGGAACGTAGGCCTCGGGCTGGTAGTAGTCGTAATAGGAGATGAAGTATTCGACGGCATTGTTGGGGAAGAATTCCCGCAGCTCGTTGCAGAGCTGGGCCGCCAGCGTCTTGTTGTGGGCCAGCACCAAGGTGGGACGCCCCGTACGGGCGATCACGTTGGCGATCGAAAAGGTCTTGCCGGTGCCGGTGGCCCCCAGCAAGGTCTGGAAGCGTTCCCCGGCGTCAACGCCCTTCACCATCGCTTCGATGGCGGTGGGTTGGTCACCCTTGGGGACGTAGGGGGCGTGCAGCTGGAATGGCATCGGGCCATTCTGGCGTTCACCCCCGGGGAACGGCTCGGCGGGGAAAACCGATCAGCCCACCCCGGAGGCCGCCGCCATCGCCCTGGTGAGCGGCACATCCAGACCCAGCCAGCCCAGCACCAGGCTGCTCAGCACGCTGTAGGCCAGCGCGCCGAGGATGGCGCTGATCAGGCCGTTCTGCAGGCGGAAACCCTTGATCAACCAGGCGGCCAGGCCGAACAGGATGATGGTGATGAGCCAGTTGAACAGGAACGACACCGGGCTGATGATGCCCCCCAGGGAGGTGACAGCCCAGATCGGCCCGAGAATCAGCTTCAGCGGCCAGATCAGCAGCGTGCCCAGCAGACCGATGACGACGGCCGACAGGAGGGCGACCGGGAAGCTCGCCATCTCCACCCCGAGGGGCAACCGCGCCACCAGGAGCAGGATGAGGGCCCGGATCGGCCATTGCAGGAGCCAGACAAGCGAGCCCATGGAAGGAAATGCAGCAGCGCGATCAGTTTACTGAGGCCGTTCACCGTGAACCACAGCCGCCACTGGCATCGCTTCCCGCAGGGCACGCACCACCGCCACCATGGCGAGTTCATCGTCGAGGCGGTTGACGGCGGAGCCCACGCCGACACCGGCGGCACCGGCGGCGAGGGCCATCGGCACCGTGACGGCCGACAGACCGGAGGCACACAACACCGGCACGTCCACCGCCCGGCTGATGGCATGGGCGGCCGCCAAGGTCGGGGCGGCCTTTTCGATCAGTCCCAGGGCGCCGGCACTGAGGGGACGGGAGCTGGTTCCGCCCTCGGTCTGAATCAGGTCGGCGCCCGCGGCCACCAGCTCCACCGCCAGCCGTTCCTGGGCAGCGAGGGGCAGGGTGTGGGGCACGGTGACCGACAGCACCGTCTCCGGCAGGAGCTCACGGGTGCGGCGGGTGAGCGCCAGCACCTCGTCGGCACCGAAGACGCGCCCCTGGGGATAGAAGCTGTCGTAGTTGCCGATCTCCACCAGGGCCGCTCCGGCCTCCACGGCTGGGGGGAACAGGGCCGGATCCACCGCCGAGACGCAGATCGGCAGCTGCGGTGCCAGGCCATGGGCCAGACGCACCAGGGCGGGCTCACAGGCCAGATCCACCAGATCGGCGCCACCGGCGGCCGCGGCCCTGACCACCTGCCGCACCCTGGCCGCGTCGAAGTTATCCAGTCCGGCGATGACCTTCAGCGTGCGCCCCTGGCGGATTGCCTGCTGCAGGGCGGTGGGCAGGCTGGAGAGGCGGGTCATCGGCGGACGGACGGAAGCGTGACGTGATTCTCCCACCCGACCCAAGTCAGCCGCGGCGGCCCTGGGGAAGCGACCAGACACGCCTGCACCGCCACCTGCTGCGGCACCCCGGCCTGCTGCCGGCGGGGGCGTCCCTGCTGCTGGCCGTGTCCGGCGGGCAGGATTCGATGGCCCTGGTCACCCTCCTGCGCGACCTGCAGCCTCTGCATGGCTGGCGTCTGCAGCTGTGGCACGGCGACCACGGCTGGCGCCACGACGCCGCACGCCAGGCCAGGGAACTGCAGCAATGGGCCGGTGGCCAGGGACTGGACCTGCAGCTCGATCGGGCCGATCCGGTTCCGCTCAGCGAAGCCGAGGCCCGCGCCTGGCGCTACGGGCGCCTGGCCGAGGCGGCGCTCCGCTGGCACTGCACGCACGTGGTCACGGGCCACACCGCCAGCGACCGGGCCGAAACGGTGCTGCTCAACCTGGCCAGGGGCAGCCACCTGCGGGGTCTCTCCAGCCTGCGGGCCAGTCGGCCCCTGGGCCCGGAAGCCGGTGCCCTGCGGCTGGCCCGCCCCCTGCTGGTGTTTGATCGCGCCGACACCGGCCGCCTCTGCCGGGAGCGCCATCTGCCCGTCTTGGAGGACAGCAGCAACGCCGACCTGCGCTTCGCCCGCAACCGACTGCGCGCCGAGGTGATGCCGGTGCTGGAGGCCCTCCACCCGGGAGCCAGCCGGCGGATCAGTGCCCAGGCGGAGCGGCTGGAGCAGCAGTTTGAAGCGGAAACGGACCTGCTGGAGCTGGCCCTGGGGGCCCTGGAGGCCGACGGGACTCCCGGTCGGCTGCAGCGCGGTCGGCTGCTCAGCCTGGCCCAGGCCAGCCAGCGCCGGTTGCTGCAGCACTGGCTGCAACGCCACCTGGGCAGCCCCCCGGGTGCGAAGAACCTCGAAACCCTGGTGAGCCGTTTGGCCCGCGGGGGGGATCCTGGCCGCCTGGATCTGGCCGGAGGATGGCAACTGCACTGGGATCGCAGCACACTGTGGGTCCGAACTCCGGACGCGCTCCATGGCTGAGACCACCGCCAACGAAGCCGCCCAGCGCTACGCGGTGATCGAGCAGGCCTACTCGAAGGAACAATGGGCCACCGTTCTGCAGGACGGGGAGGAGCTGCTGCAGCAGCTGCAGTCATCGGACAACACCCAGGTCGTCGGGCTGCAGATGCGGCTGCAGCTGCTGCTGGGTCATACCCACCTCTACGGCTACTCCGACAAGACCGCTGCCGCTGGGTACTACGGAGCGGTGGCGGCCCAGAGCAGCGAAGCCGCCCTCACCAGGATCGCCGAGCAGGGCTTGAAGCAGTGCGCGATTGAAGAGACGCCCGCCGTGCCGGCCACGGCGGCAGCCGCGACAGCCCTGATTGCGCCCACCTCCGCCTCACCCGGCCAGGCGGTGACCGGCGCCGCGGCCCCATGGCTGGGCCAGTCGCCGGCCACCCCAGCCCCCAGCGGCGGTCTGGAGGCGGTGGAGCCGAGCGGGGAGGCTCCGGCTGCGTCACCAGCCGCCCCCTGGAGCGAGCCCTCGTTGATTCCGGATGTGGTGGAGGAGCCCGAACTGATCGAACTGCACCAGTCCGATCCGTCCCTGGCGGAGGACGTGGAGCTCGCCTGGAAGGAACCCGTCAGCGCCACGGCGTCCGAGGACAAGGCCGATGAGGACCTGCTCGGTGGCCTGATGCTGGTCAGCATCGGCTGAGGCCCAGGCAACCCCGCAGCCGGGGCCCCGGGCGGGCCCCGGGCGGAGGGTGTACGGCGATCAGCCGGCGGAGGCGGCGGAGCGGCGGCGGCGAACGCGACCGGTGGGTTCCGGCTCCTCAGGGGGGGCCTTGCTGACAACCGTTGCAGGCGCTGGGGCCGGCGCCGCGATGGTGGCCGCCGGCACCGCAGCGGTGGCGGCCGTCACCAGCTGGCGCTGGGGCACGGCGGCGGCCGCCTGGCGTCCGCCCCCATCCCTGCGGCCGCCGCGGGGCGCCGGCCGGGTATCGGGCTCAGCATCGGCCCGGCCCTTGTAGGCCGGGGTGCCGGCGGGGGCAGGCTGCACCAGGCAGATGATCAGCGGGTCCACCTGCAGCTCGCGGCGCAGGCGGCGCTGCAGGCCCACCTCCACCTCCCGCTGCACGCCCACCCAGTCGACATCGGGGGCCTTGCCGCCCGTGTTGCGGGCCAGCTGGTTCCAGCGGTTCTCCAGCACCCAGGTGATCTCCCGCTCGGCCCAGACGGACAGCTTGCGGGCATCGGCGGCGGTGACCACACCACGCAGATTCACCCGCGGCGGCGCCGCCATCACGCCGTCGGTGGTGATCACCGCCAGCAGGGTGATGACACCGTCCTCGGCCAGCTGCTGGCGTTCCTTGAGCACCCGGGCATCGACGATGCCGTTGCGGGAGGCGTCGAGCAGCTCGATGCCGGCCTTCACCGGTTCGCCCTTGTTGATGGTGTCGGGAGTGAGTTCGACCACGTCGCCGTTGTCGATGATCAGGATGTGATCGGCCGGCACACCCATCGACTGGGCCGTCTTGGAATGGCAGACGAGCATGCGGTGCTCACCGTGCACGGGCACGAAGAATTTCGGCTTGGCCAGCGCCAGCATCAG
This sequence comes from Cyanobium sp. N5-Cardenillas, assembly GCF_024345515.1. GTDB lineage: Bacteria > Cyanobacteriota > Cyanobacteriia > PCC-6307 > Cyanobiaceae > Cyanobium. Next base: position 8,023 of record NZ_JAGQBG010000003.1, on the reverse strand, counting down.
CTTGTGGTCCTCCTGGCAACCGTGGCCGGAGACGTGGATGCCCTCGCCCTTGCCGTAGACGACCTTGGCTCCCATCATCATCAGCCGGTCGATGGTGTTCACCACCGAGATGGTGTTGCCGGGGATCGGACTGGCCGAAAAGATGATCGTGTCGGTGGACTTCACCTGCACCTGGGGATGCTCGCCGCGGGAGATGCGGCTGAGGGCCGCCAGCGGTTCGCCCTGGCTGCCGGTCATCAGCAGCAGGGTTTCCCGGTCGGGCAGGTCGCGGATCTGCTTGATGGGAACGAACAGATCATCGGGGGCACGCATGTAGCCGAGCTCCCGGGCCTTGGCGATCACGTTGAGCATGGAGCGGCCCAGCAGCCCCACCTTGCGGCCGTTCTTCATCGCCAGTTCCAGGATCATCGACACCCGATGAATCGAGCTGGCGAAGGTGGTGATGATCACCCGGCCTTCCGCCTGGCTGATGTGGCGATCCAGGTTCGGAAACACGGCCCGCTCGGGAGGGGTGAAACCGGGGATCTCGGCGTTGGTGGAATCGCTGAACAGGCACAGCACCCCCTGTTCGCCGTAGTGGGCCAGGCGCTGCAGGTCGAAGGCCTCGCCGTCCACGGGGGTGTGGTCGAACTTGAAGTCGCCGGTGAAGATGATCACACCAACGGGGGTGGTGATGGCCAGCGTGAAGCTGTCGGCCATCGAGTGGGTGTTACGGATGAACTCCACCTTGAAGTGCTGGCCGACGTGCACCACATCACGCGGACCGACCGTCTGGATGGTGGTGCGGTCGGTGACGCCCGCCTCCTCCATCTTTCCCTGAAGCATCGACATCGCCAGCCGCGGGCCGTAGATGATCGGGATGTTGAAGTTCTTGAGGTGGTGGGGAATACCGCCGATGTGATCTTCGTGGCCGTGGGTGACCACCATGCCGCGGATGCGCTTCTGGTTCTCGCGCAGGTAGCTGGTGTCGGGCATCACCACGTTGACGCCGTGCATGCCGTCGCTGGGGAACGCGAGGCCGGCATCGACAAGCATCAGCTCATCGCCGTATTCGAAGACGCAGGTGTTCTTGCCGATCTCGTGCAGGCCGCCCAGCGGAATGACGCGCAGGCCCTGGTGCTTGGCTTTGGCGCCGTTGCCGGAGCGGACGATGGGATTGACGTTCTGACTGGACATGTAGGAAAGGAAAGGGTTGGCAGTGGGAAGGAACGGGAAGCGGATGTGACTCTGGAAATCAGCCTTGGCGTCAGGTGGGACGCAGGGCGGCCAGGATCGAGGAAAGGCGCTGTCGCACGTCGGTATCGGCGGAAAGAAGGGGAAGTCGGGGGGCACCCACCGGCCAGCCGCTGATCTCCAGGGCGGCTTTGACGGGAATGGGATTGGTGGTGCAGAACAACGCCCGGCACAGGGGCAGCAGCTGCTGGTGCGCGTCCAGGGCGGCGGCGACGTCGCCGCTCAGGTGGGCCAGGAGCATCGCCCGGATCCTGGGGCCCACCAGGTGGCTGGCCACGCTCACCACACCCACGGCACCCACCGCCAGCATCGGCAGGGTGAGGGCGTCATCGCCGCTGTAGATCGCCAGGCGGTTGCCGCAGAGTTCCCGCAGCCGGCTGACCTCTTCGGTGGTGCCGCTGGCGGCCTTGAAAGCCACCACGTTGGCCTGATCCAGCAGGCGGGCGGTGGTGTCCGGCGCCAGGCTGCAGCCGGTGCGGCCCGGGATGTTGTATAGCATGAGCGGCAGCTCAGGAGCGGCCTGGGCCACGGCCCGGAAATGGGCTTCCAGGCCCTCCTGGGGCGGCTTGTTGTAGTAGGGCACCACCACCAGGGCGCCATCGGCGCCGAGGGCGGCCGCCTCACCGGTGGCCTCCACCGCCTCGGCGGTGCAGTTGCTGCCGCTGCCCGCCAGCAGGCGGGCGCGCGTGCCAACGGTGCCCTTCACGGCGGCGAACAGCTCGTGCTGCTCCTGCCAGGTGAGGGTGGGGGATTCGCCGGTGGTGCCGCACAGCACCAGGCCATCGGATCCGTTGCTGACCAGATGGTCCGCCAGCCGGGCCGCCAGCTCGAGATCGACGCCACCGTCCGGTTGGAAGGGGGTCACCATGGCGGTGAGCAGGCGGCCGAAGGGGGCCTCAGGGGAGGGGGCCGTGCTCGGCGCCTGCAGGGTGGCCGTGCTCAAACGGCACCTCCCTGGCCCGCAGCCGCCGTGGCCGGTTCGCGCAGCAGTTCGGCGATCTGGATGGCATTGAGGGCCGCCCCCTTGCGGATCTGGTCGCCGCAGAGCCACAGCTCCAGGGCCCGGGGATCGCTGAGGTCCTGGCGGATGCGGCCCACGGCCACCGGATCCCGGCCGGTGACGTCGGTGGGCATGGGGAAGCGGTTGGTCCCGAAGTTCTCGATCAGCTCGACGCCAGGGGCGGCCGCCAGCAGGGCGCGGGCCTCCTCCACGGGAAACGGCTCCTCGAATTCGATGTTGACGGCTTCGGAATGGGCCCGCAGGACCGGCACCCGCACGCAGGTGGCCGTGAGGCGCAGATCGGGCAGGCCCATGATCTTGCGGGTTTCGTGGAGCATCTTGAGCTCCTCCTCGCAGTAGCCGCTGGGCTCCAGGGGTGAGTTGTGCAGGAAGAGGTTGAAGGCCAGCGAATGGGGCAGCACGGCGCTCACCGGCTCGCCGCCATCGAGCACGGTGCGGCTCAGCTGGCGCAGCTCCTCCATGGCGCGGGCGCCGGCGCCGCTGGCCGACTGGTAGGTGCTGACGACCACCCGGCGGATCGGGCGCCGGGCCGCCAGGGGGGCCAGGGCCAGGGTCAGCAGGATCGTGGTGCAGTTGGGATTGGCGATGATCCCGCCGTGGGTGAAGGCGGCCTCGGGATTCACCTCGGGCACCACCAGGGGCACCGCCGGATCCATGCGGAAGGCACTGGAGTTGTCGATCACCACAGCGCCGGCCGCCACCGCCACCGGGGCCCACTGCCGGGACACCGAACCCCCGGCCGAGGCCAGCACCAGGTCGACGCCCTCGAAGGCTTCTGGGCCGACGGGGCGCACCTGGAGGTGGTCACCCCGCCACTCGAGTGCCTGGCCGGCGGAGCGGGGGGACGCCAGCGGCACCAGCTCCGCCACCGGGAAGCCCCGTTCCTGCAGCAGGGCCAGGAGCTCCTGGCCCACGGCTCCCGTGGCGCCGAGGATGGCGATGCGCAGCGGCCTCGAAGGCAGCTGGCGGGGAGGGGAGGACAGGGTCGCTGAGACGGTCAACGGGGGGAAAGGAACAGGTGGCGGGACGGGGTCGGGTAGGGGACTGCGGAGACGGGACCCTGAAACAAAACCGCCGGCCAGAGGCCGGAAAGCAGCGTTCAGTTGGGGATATGGGCGCGCCGTTGCGTCGATCGCACAATACGTGGCAGAGGCCCGAAACGGCCAGTTTCTAGGATGGGGGGCTGCCCCGAGCGAAACCGTTTCATGAGCCCTGCCGCCAGCACCGAAGCCAACCTCCGGGTGACCACCTCCCCCCGTCCCGGAAGCCGCCTGGCGGTGGAGGTCGCCGTGCCTGCGAGGCGCAGTCAGAAGAGCTACGACGCCGCCCTGGAGAAGCTGAGCCGCAGCGTCAAACTGCCCGGTTTCCGCAAGGGACGGGTGCCCCGGCCAGTGCTGCTGCAGCAGATCGGACCGCTGCGCATCCGCGCCACCGCCCTCGAGGACCTGGTGGACGCGGTCGTGCGGGAGGCGATGCAGCAGGAGGCCATCGAGGCCATCGGCCGGCCCGAGCTGAACGAGGCCTTCGAGCTGGTCCTGCAGCGCTTCAACCCGGGCGAGGAGCTCACGATCACCCTGGAGATGGACGTGGAGCCCATCCCCACCCTGCGCAGCACCAAGGGCTTCACGGCCGAAGCCGAGCCGGTGCTCTTCGACCCCGCCCGGGTCGACGAGCTGATCGAGCAGTCGCGCCGCCAGCTGGCCACCCTGGTGCCGGTGGAGGATCGGGCCGCCGCCGAGGGTGACGTGGCCCACATCGCCTTCAGCGGCAGCTTCGTCGACAACGGCGAGGCCATCGAGGGCGGCAGCAGCGACGGGATGGAAGTGGAGCTGGAGGAGGGCCGCATGATCCCCGGTTTCGTGGCCGGCATCATCGGCATGGCCGTCGGCGACAGCCGCGACGTGAGCTGCCGCTTCCCCGACAGCTACCCCCAGGAGCAGGCGGCAGGCCGGGAGGCCCTGTTCGCCATCACCCTGCTGGAACTCAAGACCCGGGAACTCCCCGCCCTCGACGATGCCTTCGCCCAGCAGGCCAGCGACAAGCCGACCCTGGCCGAACTGCGCGCCGACCTGGAGCAGCGCCTGCGGGAGGACGCCGAGCGCCGCCATCGGGCCAACCGCCACGAAGCCCTGCTGACGGTGCTGGTGGAGCAGCTGGAGGTGGAACTGCCCGAGACCCTCATCCAGCAGGAGGTGCGCAACCTGATCGAGCAGACCGCCGGCCAGATCTCCCAGCAGGGCATGGATGTGAAAAAGCTGTTCACCCCCGATCTGGTGCGCAGCCTCATGGACACCTCCCGGCCCGAGGCCGAGCAGCGGCTGCGCCGCACCCTGGCGCTCAAGGCGCTGGCCGCCGCCGAGAAGATCGAGGTGGCCGCCGCCGACCTGGAGGCCAAGCTGAGCGAGATCCGCCAGGGCCTGAGCGACGGCGGCGCCATCGACCAGGAGCGGCTGCGGCTGGCCGTGGCCGAGGATCTGCTCAGGGAGCAGCTGCTGGAGTGGCTGGAGGCCAACAGCACGATCACCGACAAGGCGCCGGCGGCTGAGGAGGCCCCAGACCCCAGCGACACCTCCGGCGAATCCGCCACGGAGAAGCGGCCCAAAGCCGCGAAGGCCGCCGCGAAAACGAAGAAGGGCGCCGCCGCTGCCGGGGGCAGCAAGGCTCAGGAGGAAGGCACCCACCCATAGATTGAAGCCACTCCCCCCGTCCGCCAGCGAATCCGCGTGATCGACGCCCCCTCGCCCCTGATCCCCGACTGGCTGTCGGGATCTCGGCCCCACCCCGTGAGCAACCTCTGGCAGGGGCCGCTGCCCTGGAACGGCGTGGCCGCTCCAAGCCCCTCCGCCGCTCCCGGGGTGCTGCCCACGGTGGTGGAGCAGTCCGGCCGCGGCGACCGGGCCTTCGACATCTATTCCAGGCTGCTGCGGGAGCGGATCATCTTTCTCGGCACCGGCATCGACGATCAGGTGGCCGACTCCCTGGTGGCCCAGCTGCTGTTCCTGGAAGCCGAGGATCCCGAGAAGGACATCCAGATCTACATCAACTCCCCGGGCGGTTCGGTGACCTCCGGCCTGGCGATCTACGACACCATGCAGCAGGTGGCGCCGGATGTGGTGACCATCTGTTACGGCCTTGCCGCCAGCATGGGGGCCTTCCTGCTCACGGGAGGGGCCCCCGGCAAACGGATGGCCCTGCCCAATGCCCGGATCATGATCCACCAGCCCCTCGGGGGCGCCCAGGGCCAGGCCGTCGACCTCGAGATCCAGGCCCGCGAGATCCTGTTCCTGAAGGACACGCTCAACGGACTGATGTCCGAGCACACCGGCCAGCCGCTGGACAAGATCGCTGAAGATACCGACCGCGACTACTTCCTTTCCCCGGCGGAAGCGGTTGAATACGGACTCATCGACCGGGTGGTCGATGACGCCCCAGCCCCTGCCGTCCCCTAGGTCGTCGCAGCCCCAACGCCCCTCCACCACCGGTCCGAACCTCAGGAACGACTGACAAAACGACGGCTGGGGTCGATCCTGGGGGCCGGGCTTCCACCAACCCCTCCCCTGGGCGACCACCGCCGCTCCCGCCGCTTCCTCGCCGATGGCCAAGTTCGACGCCCATCTGAAGTGCTCTTTCTGCGGCAAGTCCCAGGAACAGGTGCGCAAGCTGATCGCCGGGCCGGGCGTCTACATCTGCGACGAATGCATTGATCTCTGCAACGAGATCCTCGATGAGGAACTCGTTGAACACCACGGTCCCGGGCCCCAGGGCAGACCCGTCGCCGATGGCGGCCGCAAGACCCCGGCGAAGAAATCGGCCAAACCCGCCCCCACCCTGGCCACCATCCCCAGGCCCCAGGAGATCAAGACCTTCCTCGACCAGCAGGTCGTGGGCCAGGAGGAGGCCAAGAAGGTGCTGGCCGTGGCCGTCTACAACCACTACAAACGCCTGGCCTGGCAAGGGGACGGCAAGGGGGAGACGGACCAGACCGCCACCCGGCTGCACAAGTCGAACATCCTGCTGATCGGGCCCACCGGCTGCGGCAAGACGCTCCTGGCCCAGTCCCTGGCGGAGATGCTCGACGTGCCCTTCGCCGTGGCCGATGCCACCACCCTCACCGAAGCCGGCTATGTGGGCGAGGACGTGGAGAACATCCTGCTGCGCCTGCTCCAGAAGGCCGACCTGGACGTCGAACAGGCCCAGCGGGGCATCGTCTACATCGACGAGATCGACAAGATCGCCCGCAAGAGCGAAAACCCCTCGATCACCCGTGACGTCTCCGGTGAAGGGGTCCAGCAGGCCCTGCTCAAGATGCTGGAGGGCACCGTCGCCAACGTGCCCCCCCAGGGCGGCCGCAAGCACCCCTACCAGGACTGCATCCAGATCGACACCAGCCAGGTGCTGTTCATCTGCGGTGGCGCCTTCGTGGGTCTGGACGACCTGGTCCAGAAGCGGATGGGCCGCAACGCCATCGGCTTCCTGCCCGCCGACGGCCGCAGCCGGGTGCGATCCGGCAAGGACAAGCAGTCGAGCGAAGTGATGCGTCACCTCGAACCGGAGGATCTGGTGCGCTATGGCCTGATTCCCGAGTTCATCGGCCGGCTGCCGGTGAGCGCGGTGCTCGAACCCCTCGACACCAGCGCCCTGGAGGCGATCCTCACCGAACCGCGGGACGCCCTGGTCAAACAGTTCCAGACGCTGCTCAGCATGGACAACGTGCGGCTCGAGTTCGAACCGGGCGCCGTCGAGGCCATCGCCGCCGAAGCCCATCGCCGCAAAACCGGCGCCCGGGCCCTGCGGGGCATCGTCGAGGAGCTGATGCTCGACGTCATGTACGACCTGCCCTCCCGCCGCGATGTGCAGACGTTCACCATCACCAGGGAGCTGGTGGAGCAGCGCAGCAAGGCCAAGGTGCTGCCGATCAGTGCCGCCGCCGACCTCGACGGCCACAGAGGTGAACAGGCCACGGCCTGAGGTGCCCCCTGCAGAGGCGCCACGGAGCGGCCATCCGTACCCGGCGCCTTCCCGTAGCAGCACCGCCACGGCGCGAAGCTGAAGCTTCTTTTGTTGCCACGCCTTGGCCGCCGCCGATCACCTGCAGGCCCCCCGCCAGCACGGCCTGTTCCTGCACCACGGCATCGACCTGGGGGATGGCACGGTGGCCCACTACCTGGAGGGAAGGGAGATCCTGCGCAGCCCCCTGCAGGACTTCAGCCGCGGGGAGCCCATCAGCGCCGTGAGCTACCCAGAGGGTGCCTGCTCGCCGGTGGGGGTGACCCTGCGGCGGGCCATGGGCCGCATCGGCGAGCAGCGCTACAACCTGCTGTTCAACAACTGCGAGCACTTCGCCCACTGGTGCAAGACCGGTCGGCACCGCAGCGCCCAGGTGGAGGACTGGCTGCACACGGGCAGCCTCGGCGCCCTGGCCCTGGGCCAGTTCGTGCCGGCCGCCGTGCTCACCGGGGCACGGGTGCTGCTGCGCCAGGGCCAGTCCCTCAGCGAGACCCTGGCCACAGCACTCGACCCCGAACAGCTGGCCAGGGGCAGGGAGCTGGCCCGGCGCAGCCTGCAGCAGCTCGATGGCCTGCGGCTGTGGTTGCAGGAACGCCTGGAAGAGGAGCTCGCCCGGGCCGAACGGCGCTGGGGCGAAGGCAATGGGGCCATCACGACGGGCGCCGACCGTTTCGATCAACTGCGCCTCGCCGGGCAGAACCTGGCCGACCAGCTGGCCGCGGTGGAGGAGATGGAGGACAGGCTGCAGCGCCTGCTGGAGCC
>NZ_JAGQBG010000029.1 GCF_024345515.1 Cyanobium sp. N5-Cardenillas | reverse complement strand
ATCGAGCACCTGCTCCATCGGGATGCGCTGGTCGAAGCCCAGGCGGATCACGTCGTTGGCGGAGCGGATCCGCTGCCGGCGCAGGTGCTTGTCCATCACCAGGCGGGCCACCTGGTCGATGGAGGCGGTGGAGAGGGTGCGCTCCACCAGCTCGACCAGCCGGGCGCTGCCGCCCACCTTCTCCAGCTGGCCGGTGTCGGCCAGCCAGGCGGCCATGGCCGTGAGGTCGGTGGGCTTGCCCTGGCTGTGGAGCATCAGGGCGGTGCGGTAGATCTCGCGGTGGGCGCCGAGATAGAAGGCCTCGGGCCGCAGCACGTCGGCGACCCGGCCGATGGCGTCGGGATCCAGCAGGATGCCGCCCAGAACAGACTCCGCCGCCTCGAGGTTCTGGGGGGGGACGGAGTCGGGCAGGGCCTCGAAACCGGCCTGGTCGTCGCGCCTGGCCGCCGACCTGGGCCCGTCGGGCCGGGGGGGATCGGATCCAGCCAGAGGCACGCTCACCATGGACGGAACACCAGAAGGCGACTCACGGGAATGGGAGCCGGATCGGTCGGGATCGGGCACCAGTGAGAAGGATCACTCTGGGGCCCGCAGCCGAAGAAATCGGTTCGCTGCTGGCTGATCAGTAGCTGACCACTTCCAGGTTGACGTCGGCGACAACCTCGGGGTGCAGTTTGATCTGCACCTTGTAGGAGCCGGTGCGGTGAATTTCGGGAACGGTGATGACCCGGCGGTCGACCTCCTTCTTGGTGGCCGCCTCGATGGCTTCGGCCACGTCACCGTTGGTGACGGTGCCGAACAGGACGTCATCGCCGCCGGTCTGCTTCTTGACGGTGAAGCGGCCGATGGTGTCGAGGGCGGTGCGGAAGGCGATCGCCTCGGCCTTGAGGGCGGCCTGGCGCTCGACCTCCTTGGCCCGGCGGTGCTCCACCTGGCGCAGCACCGCAGCGGTGACGGCCAGGGCCTTGCCGGTGGGCAGGAGGTAGTTCCGGGCGTAGCCGGGGGCCACATCCACCAGGTCCCCGTTCTTGCCCAGGGACAGGATGTCCTCGCTCAGGACCACCTGCACACGCTTCTTGACCATGACAACGCCCCGGCTGAGCCATCTGAAATCCGATCGGCCAGCCTACGACATGGGGCTGGCGGGGGCCGCGGCCCGGGGCAGGCGGACCCGGGTGGCCAGGCCCAGGGCCCGCATCAGACGGATGTGCTGCCAGGTGAGGTCGAACTGGCGGGGGCCGAAGCCGTGGCGGGCCGAATGGGGGTAGGCGTGGTGGTTGTTGTGCCAGCCCTCACCGAAGGTCAGGGCCGCCACCCAGGGGTTGTTCTTCGACTTGTCGCCGCTGTCGTGGACGGCCTCGCCCCACATGTGGGTGGCGGAGTTCACCAGCCAGGTGCACTGGTAGACGATCACCAGGCGCAGGGGGATGCCCCACAGCACCAGGGCCCAGCCGCCGGCACCGGTGACGGTGCCGATCCAGAACAGCAGCAGGCCCAGGGGCACCTGGAGCAGCAGGAAGCTGTGGTTCAGCCAGCGGTAGTAGGGGTCGGCGGCCAGGTCGCCGGTGAGCCTGGGCACGGCGGCCATCGCCGGAATCTCCTCGAACATCCAGGCCATGTGGGACCACCAGAAGCCCTTGTTGCTGTCGTGGTGATCCGCTTCCGTATCGGAAAACTTGTGGTGGTGGCGGTGCAGGCCGACCCAGTCGATCGGGCCGTGCTGGCAACTGAGGGCGCCGCAGGTGGCGAAGAAACGTTCCAGCCACTGGGGAACGCGGAAGGAGCGGTGGCTGAGCAGGCGGTGGTAGCCGATCGTGACGCCCAGGCAGGCGGTGACCCAGTACATCACCAGCAGGGCAGCGACGGCCTCCAGGCTCCAGAAGCGGGGCAGCAGGGCCACCACCGCCAGGATGTGGATCAGGACCATGAAGCCGATCGTGCCCCAGCGGGTGCCCTTGGGGGAGACACCCCGGGGTTCGCCGCGGCGCGGTTCGTGCAGGGACCGGGCCCGGAGCAGGGCATCGGCCCCCTGGTTGATGCTGGCGGGGCGGCGGGTGTGGCGGGCTTTGGTGCCCCCGTCGCGGCGGTTGCCGGATGGGGCGCCTGGCTGGACGGCGGGGCGGGAGAGGGGGGTGACGGCCATGAAGGACCGGGCTCCTGATGAGTGATTAAGATGGTAGCAATACGAATCCTGATCGAGTGGGATATCGAGACGAACTCGTATCTGGCCGCATTGCCTTCGCCCACCTGATCCGCGTCTGGCACGAGCGCAACGGCTGGTCCCACCGGGTTCTCCCCATGCTGGCCGAGGCCCTCGACCTGGGCCGGGTGCACAACTCCCAGCTCTCGATGCTGCGCAACGGCAAGCTGGCCTCCCCGGGCCCGGAAGTGTTCCTGGCCCTGGGGAGCGTCAACCTCTGGCTCGACGCCCAGGCCCCCGAGGGCCGGCTGGAGCCGCTGGCGGCGCGCACGCTGCTGGCGGCCCACCCCGAGCTCTTCGACGCCCTCAGCAGCTCGGCCCTGCCGGTGCGCGACGAACAGCAGCGGGTGCTGGGGCCCGGGGCCCTGCTCGAAGTGTTCGTGGGCTTCCGCCAGCCGCCGGCCAGCTTCGACCTGCGCATCGGCGAGGCGGAGGCCGCGGGGCTCAGCGCCGCCCTGGCCCAGCTGCTCACCGCCGGCAGGCCCTGGCGTGACTGCCGTGACCGGCTGATGGCGGCCTATCCGGTGGCCAAGCGCCAGCGCCGGGAGCGCTTCGCCGAGGTGATCGCCGGCCAGCGCGATTACACGGCGGTGGAGCTCGATGCCGAACTGCCGGAGCTGCGCCGCACCCTGGCGGCCCTGGGGGCGGCGGGGGAGGAGGAGCTGGGCCCTGACCGGTTCCTGGAGTTGCTGCGCCAGCGGGCCCGCCGGCTCCAGGGGGACGGCTCCGAGCCGGCTCCTGACGACCTGGCGGCCGCCATCCGTCGCGAGATCGGGGCGGCGATCCCGGCGCCGGCCGAACCGGCGGAGCGCTGATCAGGCGCTGGCGGGCGCGTCGCCGCGGTGGCCGAAGACGGGGGCGATGCGGACACGCCTGGCCAGACCGAGGGCCCGCAGGGCGCGGATGTGCTGCCAGGTGATGTCGAACTCAAACCAGCGCAGCCCGTGGCGGGCTGAATGGGGATAGGCGTGGTGGTTGTTGTGCCAACCCTCGCCGAAGGTGAGCAGGGCCACCCACCAGCAGTTGCGGGAGCGGTCGGGGCAGTCGAAGTTGCGGTAGCCGAAGGCGTGGGTGGCGGAGTTCACCAGCCAGGTGACGTGATAGACGAGCACCAGGCGCAGGGGAATGCCCCAGAGCACCAGGCCCAGGCCGCCGCCATGGACGCCCGCCCCGTTGCCGTACCAGTACAGGGCGGCCCCCAGGGGCAGTTGCAGCAGCAGGAACCAGCGATCCAGCCAGCGGTAGAAGGGATCCTTCTCCATGTCGCCGGTGAAGCGATGGATCTCGGTGAGGGCCGGGAGCCTGTGCAGCATCCACTCGCTGTGGGCCCACCACAGACCCCGGGCCGCGTCATGGTGATCGTTGGGCTGGTCGGAAAAGAGGTGGTGGTGCCGGTGCAGGCCCACCCATTCGATCGGGCCGCTCTGGCAGGCCAGGGTGCCCATCAGCACCAGCAACCGTTCCACCCAGCGGGGCGCCTCGAAGCCCCGGTGCGCCACCAGCCGGTGCAGCCCCAGGGTCACCCCCAGCACCGTGGTCCAGTAGAGGACCGCCAGCACGATCACCCCCTGGAGGCTCCAGAAGCGGGGCAGCAGGGCGAAGACGGCCCCCACGTGGATGGCCAGCATGAAGCCGGTGGTGCCGCTCTTGAACTTGCGCTGCGGTGCCGGCAGGGGCGGCCTGGGCCCCTCCATGGCCGCCAGCAGCTGGGCCTTCTTGCGCGAGTGGCTGGTGTCCTGCCGGGGGACGCGCACGGTCTCGGCGCTCTGGCCGGATCGGAAGGCTTCGGATCGTGCGACCAAGCGGTTCTCCGGTGGAAGGGCGGGTGTGGTCTGGAGCTCGGCCTCCCATCCTGACCCACGGCAGCGATGGCAGAGTGACCCCTGCTGGCCCCAGGGCTTTGGAGCAGGTCTGTCCCAGCCCGGCCGATGCGGTCGCCGCCGCCCTCGAGCGGCTGGCCCCGGTGGCCGCCCGCCGCACCGCCGCCGTGCGGCCCCGCCTGGCGCGGGTGCTGGAGGCCTTCGCCGCCGAGCGCCTGGGGGTGCATCACTTCGCCTCGGTCAGCGGCTACGGCCACGGCGACCTGGGCCGGGAGGTGCTGGATCGGGTCTTCGCCCGGGTGCTGCAGGCCGAAGCCGCCGCCGTGCGGCTCCAGTTCGTCAGTGGCACCCATGCCATCACCGCCGCCCTGTTCGGGGTGCTGCGGCCCGGGGACCGGCTGCTGGCGCTCACCGGCCGCCCCTACGACACCCTCGAGGAGGTGATCGGGCTGCGGGGCCGGGGCCAGGGGTCCCTGGCCGAGTTCGGCATCACCTACGACGAGCTGCCCCTCACCCCTGATGGCGGGGTGGACGAGGCGGGCCTGGAGGACGCCCTGGCCCCGGAGACCCGGATGGTGCTGATCCAGCGCAGCTGCGGCTACAGCTGGCGCCCCTCCCTCTCGGTGGCCACGATCGGGCGCCTCTGCGAGCGGGTCAGGGCGCTGCGGCCGGACTGCATCTGCTTCGTCGACAACTGCTACGGGGAGCTGGTGCAGGAGCAGGAACCCACCGCCGTGGGGGCCGACCTGATCGCCGGCTCCCTGATCAAGAATCTCGGCGGCACCATTGCGCCGACGGGGGGGTACGTGGCGGGCCGCCGGGAGCTGGTGGAGATGGCCTGCTGCCGGCTCACCGCCCCGGGCATCGGCAGTGAGGGGGGCACCGGCTTCGACCAGTACCGGCTGCTGTTCCAGGGATTGTTCCTGGCCCCCCAGATGGTGGCCGAGGCCCTGATCGGCGCCGAGCTGGTGGCCGAGGTGTTCGCCAGTCTCGGTGATCCGGTGAACCCCGCCCCCGGCGCCGAGCGCAGCGATGTGATCCAGGCGGTGCGACTCGGCCATCCCGATCGGCTGATCGCCGTGTGCCGGGCGTTCCAGCAGTCGTCACCGGTGGGGGCCTACCTGGATCCGGTGCCGGCCCGCATGCCCGGCTATGCCAGTGATCTGGTGATGGCGGGCGGCACGTTCATCGACGGCAGCACCAGCGAGTTCTCCGCTGACGGCCCGCTGCGGGAGCCCTGGGTGCTCTATGCCCAGGGCGGCACCCACCACGGCCACGTGGCCCTGGCCCTCGAGAGGGCCCTGACGGCCCTGGCGCAGGCAGACTGAATCAGCCTCCTCCGCATCCCACCGGCCTTGGCGCACTCCTTCCCCGACGACTGCCGCTATTCCGAGAGCCACGAATACGTTCGCCCGGAGGGCGACCTGGTGCGCCTCGGCATCAGCTCCTTCGCCGTTGATCAACTGGGCGACATCGTTTTCGTCGAGCTGCCGGCGGTGGGGGCCGCCCTGGAGCGGGGCACGAGCTTCGGCAGCGTCGAATCGGTCAAGGCGGTGGAGGATCTGATGGCCCCGGTGAGCGGAACGGTGGAGGCCCGTAACGAGGCCGTCCTGGCCAGCCCCGAGGAGCTCCAGAACGATCCCTATGGCGAGGGCTGGCTGCTGCTGGTGCGGCTGGGGGCCCCCGGCGAGCTCGACGACCTGATGGATGCCGCCACCTACGGGGCCAAGGTGCAGGCGGGCTGAATTCCTTAGGATCCCGCCACCTCCACGCCGAACGCCCGTGTCCGCCTCCTTCCTGGTCCGGCATCTGGGTCCGGATCCTGAAGATCAGCACCGGATGCTGGCGGAGCTCGGCCTGGGGTCCCTCGATCAGCTGGCGGCCGAGGTGGTTCCGGCCGACATCCTGCTGACGGCGGAGGAGGCCAGGGTCGGCCTGCCGCTCCCCTGCCCGGAGGCCCAGGCCCTGAAGGAGCTGGGGGCGCTGGCCGCCCGCAACACGGTGGTGCGCAGCCTGATCGGCCTCGGCTACCACGGCACGGCGACGCCGGCCCTGATCCAGCGCCATGTGCTGGAAAACCCCTGCTGGTACACCGCCTACACCCCCTACCAGGCGGAGATCGCCCAGGGCCGCCTGGAGGCCCTGCTCAATTTCCAGACCCTGGTCAGCGAGCTGACGGGGTTGCCGATCGCCAACGCCTCCCTGCTGGATGAGGCCACCGCCGCCGCCGAAGCGATGGCCATGGCGGCGGCGGTCACGACGCGCCGCGGCACCCGCCGCTTCCTGGTCGACCGGGCCGTCCTGCCCCAGACCCTTGCCGTGCTCCACACCCGGGCCGAACCCCTGGGGATCGTCATCGAGATCTTCGACGCCGAAGCCGCCGCCAACGGCCCCGATGGGTTCCTGGGCGAGGACGTCTTCGGCCTGCTGCTGCAGCTTCCCGGCGTCGAGGGCCGGCTCTGGGATCCCTCGCCGCTGCTGGCGGCGGCCCGCTCCGGTGCGGTGATCAGCACGGTGGCGGTGGATCCCCTGGCCCAGGCGCTGCTGGCCCCGGTGGGTGAGCTGGGCGCCGACATCGCCGTCGGCAGCCTGCAGCGCTACGGGGTGCCGATGGGGTTCGGTGGCCCCCACGCCGCCTTCTTCGCCACCCGGGAGGACTTCAAGCGCCAGATCCCCGGCCGCCTGGTGGGCCAGTCGAAGGATGCGGAGGGGAATCCGGCCCTGCGGCTGGCCCTCCAGACCCGGGAGCAGCACATCCGGCGCGACAAGGCCACCAGCAACATCTGCACCGCCCAGGTGCTGCTGGCCGTGATGGCGAGCTTCTATGCGGTCCACCACGGCCCCGATGGCCTCGAGGCCATCGCCCGTCGCCTACTGGTGCTGCGCCAGGGGCTGGTGCTGGGGCTGGAGGCCCTGGGGCTGGCGGCCGATCCGGGGGCCGGCTTCGACACCGTGGTGCTGCGCACCGCCGCGGCCCCCGCCCTGCGCCAGCGGGCCGTGGCCGCCGGCTTCAACCTGCGCTGCGGCGTCCGTGGCGATGACGGTGAGGCCGCCCTGGCGATCAGCCTCGATGAACTCTCCACGCCCGAGGAGCTGGCCATCCTGTTGGAGGCCCTGGCGGCGGACCCCGCCGCCGCCACCGCAGCGCGCACGGCCCTCCAGGCGGGCCTGGTTGCCCTGGAGGGCAAGCCCCTGGCGGAGCTTCTCGAGGGGGTGCCCGGGCGGGAACGCCCCTGGCTAGGCCAGGAGGTGTTCCATCGCTACCGCAGCGAGACGGAGCTGCTGCGCTACATCCAGCGCCTGGTCAGCAAGGACCTTTCGCTCGTCCACGGCATGATCCCCCTGGGCAGCTGCACGATGAAGCTCAATGCCGCCGCCGAGCTGGCGCCGGTGAGCTGGCCGGCCTTCGCCCAGGTCCATCCCTTCGCCCCCGCCGACCAGACCGCCGGCTACGCCGCCCTGGTGGCCGATCTGGAGGCGTGGCTGGGGGCGATCACCGGTTTTGCGGGGGTGTCCCTGCAGCCGAACGCCGGCTCCCAGGGGGAATACGCCGGCCTGATGGTGATCCGGGCCTGGCACCGCAGCCGGGGCGAGGGTCACCGGCAGGTGTGCCTGATCCCCACCAGCGCCCACGGCACCAATCCGGCCAGCGCCGTCATGGCCGGCATGCGGGTGGTGGCGGTGGCCTGCGACGCCCAGGGCAACATCGACATCGCCGACCTGGAGGCCAAGGCCGTCGCCCACGCCGCCGACCTGGCGGCCCTGATGGTCACCTACCCCTCCACCCATGGGGTGTTCGAGACCGGCATCCGCCGCATCTGCCAGGTCGTTCACGACCACGGCGGCCAGGTGTACCTGGATGGGGCCAACCTCAACGCCCAGGTGGGCCTCTGCAAGCCCGGGCTCTACGGCGCCGACGTCTGCCACCTCAACCTCCACAAGACCTTCTGCATCCCCCACGGCGGCGGTGGCCCCGGGGTGGGGCCGATCGGTGTGGCGGCCCACCTGGTGCCGTTCCTGCCCTCCCATCCCCTGGCCGCCGCAAGCGCCGGTGGGGCGGCCGGTCAGGCCATCGGGCCGGTGTCGGCGGCGCCCCTCGGCAGCGCCGGCATCCTGCCGATCAGCTGGATGTACATCCGCATGATGGGGGGGGAGGGCCTGCGCACCGCCAGCCAGGTGGCCCTGCTGGCGGCGAACCTGATCGCCGAGCGCCTTGAGCCCCACTTCCCCGTGCTCTACCGCGGCCGTGGCGGCCGGGTGGCCCATGAGTGCATCCTCGATCTGCGGCCCCTCAAGCGCAGCTGCGGCCTGGAGGTGGACGACCTGGCCAAGCGGCTGATGGACTACGGCTTCCATGCCCCCACCGTCAGCTGGCCGGTGGCCGGCACGGTGATGGTGGAGCCCACCGAGAGCGAATCGCTGCCGGAGATCGATCGCTTCTGTGCGGCGATGGAGGGGATCCGCCGCGAGGCCTGGGCGATCGAGACCGGGGCCGCCGATCCCCTCGACAACCCGCTCAAGCAGGCGCCCCACACCCTGGCGGCGGTCACCGCCGACGACTGGGATCGGGCCTACAGCCGCAGCGAGGCGGCCTTCCCCGCCGGGGAGAGCCAGCGGCAGGCCAAGTTCTGGCCGGCCGTCGCCCGCATCGACAACGCCTTCGGTGATCGGAACCTTGTCTGCACCTGCCCGAGCGTCGAGGAAGTGGCAATCTCCGAACTGGCCGCCTGAGTGTTCCGCCGGTACCTTTTGTCCCCGGCATGGCGCATCATTGCTGTGCCATCCCTTCACGGCGATGGCAACCGCCTTTCATTTCATGGGGATCATGAACGGCAACGACAATTCAGGCGATGGGCCGGGCCCGGGCGCCCTTTCTCCGGGTTTGCCGGAGGCCAGCCAGCGGGTGGATGGCACCAACGTGGTGCGGGTGCCCTTCGGGGTGCGCCGGGCCCGGCGCCGCCGTCCCGAACGGCCCGACCATTGGGCCACCCTCGTGCTTCCTTTCCAGCTGGGCGGTGGGGGCACCCCCACGCCGCCCCACGCGGCCTAGGACTGCGGGTCAGTAGCTGGCGCCGCTGCGTCGCTGGTGCACGGCGGTCGTGGCGGCCGCATCCAGCAGGTCGCCGCTGAGGGCCTCGGCGTAGAGCAGCCAGTGGTCGCCGCATTCCATCCGTTGGCTGACGCGGGCCTCGAGCCAGGCCAGGGCCTCCGGCAGCAGGGGTTGCCCACCTGGGGTGGCGTCCAGCTCCAGGCCCGCCAGGCGATCGGCCCCCGGGGGGAAGGGCCGCAGGAAGCGCTTCATCGGGCCGCTTTCCTTCCCGGCCGCCAGCACGTTGAGGCTGAAGCTGTCCCCCACGTGCAGCAGGCTCTCCATCGCCCGGTCCTTGGCCACCGCCACGGTGAAGCCGGGGGGACTGAAGCTGGCCTGGCTGACCCAGCTGGCCACCATCGCTCCGCCGATCGCTTCGGGCCCAACCCCCTTGCGGGCCAGCACCACGCACAGGGCACCCACCACCCTGCCGAGGGCCTGGATCGCCGGGTTGGTGCGGCTCTCGCTGAGCCCCCCACCGGTGCTGCGCCGCTGGGCCTGGCGATGCTGGCTGCGCAGGCGGCGGCCCAGGGCGGTGCCGGTTTCCTCCAGGGTGCGCAGGGTGGCCAGATCGGGGCTGAACTTGATCCGGATCGGATCGAAGGCGAACTGGAAGCCGCCGTCGCGGAGCTTGGCTTCGAGCAGGTCGATGGCCTCGCCGCTCCAGCCGAAACTGCCGAACACCCCCACCGGCTTGGCCCGGTCGCCCTCGGCCAGCACGGTGCCGAGGGCCGAGACGATCGGCGTGGGGGCATGGCCCCCGAGGGTGGGGGAGCCGATCAGCAGGGCATCGCAGGAGTGGATCGCCTCCATCAGCTGCTCGGAGGGTGCGAATTCGCAGTTGATGCTCTCGACCCGCACGCCGCTGCGGGCCACCCCCTGGGAGAGGGCGTCGGCGATGGCGGCGGTGTTGCCGTAGGCGCTCGCGTACAGCAGGGCCACCGACAGGCTGGCCTTCTCCTGACTCTCCCCCCAGCGGCGGTAGTCGGCCAGCAGGCTGCGCCAGCTCTGGGCGATGGCCGGGCCGTGGCCCGGTGCGATGGTGCGGATCGGCAGTTCGTCGAGCCGGTCGACCACCGTCTCCACCTGGCGGGCCATGGGCGCCATCAGGCAGTCGAAGTAGTAGCGGCGGTCCTCCTCGGTGCTGGTGCGGTTCGCCTCGGCGAAGTCCTCGGTGCAGAGGTGGGCGGCGAAGAACTTGCCGCTCATCAGCAGCCCCGTGGTGGCCTCGAAGGCGATCAGGCCGCCGGGCCAGCGGGGGGTGGGGGTGGGGAGAAGGGTGAGGACATGGCCGTCGGCGAGGGTGCGGCTGGTCTCCTGCTTCACCACCTCGATCGTCGGCAGGGGCACCGGGTCGGCTGGGGCGGCGGCCTCACCCCCCTGGCCCGGCCACTGCTGCTCCCAGAGTTCGGCGAGCACCTGGGCGCCGGGATTGGAGGCCACCAGCACCGTGGCCGGCCAGCCCGCCGCCAGCTGCTTGAGCAGGGCGACCCGGTTGGGGTTGACGTGGCCCACCACCACCTTCAGGGGCGCGTCGGCCGCCACGAGCAGGGCCAGCTGCTCCAGGAAGGGGGCGGCGAAGGAGGCCCCCGGCGGATGGATCAGCACGGGGGCGCCGCCGGAGGCGCCCTGCTGGAAGAGGAAGCTGTTGGCGGTGGTGCCCCGCTCGAGGCCGTATTCGACTTCGAAGCGCAGCCGCCGGGGGCTGAGGCCGCGCAGGCAGAGCAGGCCCGGTTCGACGGGAAGGGTGATGACGCGCCGATCGGTCGCGGTGGGAGAGGACGTCATCAGTAGTGGTTGCCCACCTTGCGGTGATGCACGGCCGTGGCGGCGGTGGTGTCGGCCACGTTGCCCTCCTCCACCACCGCATAGATGATCCAGTGGTCAGGGCCTTCCATGCGCTGGGTCACCCGGCAGCCCAGGTAGGCCAGGGCATCCCCCAGCACAGGACCGCCGGCGGCCACACCCTCGAGCACGTTCACACCGGCGAAGCGGTCGGCGCCCGGTGGGAAGCGGCGCAGGAAGTGGCGCAGCAGGGGCTGGTGATTGTCCTCCCGCAGCACGTTGAGCACGAAACGGTCGTCCACCTGCATCAGGGCCTCGATGGCCCGGTCCTTGGCGACCGCCACCGTGAGCCCCGGTGGATCGAAGCTCGCCTGGCTCACCCAGCTGGCCACCATGGCGCCGCTGCGGCTGCCGGCCCCGTCGTCCTGGCGGGCCGTGACGATGTACAGCCCGCCGCTGAGGCGCCCCAGGGCCTTGTCCAGATCCCCATCGATGGCCTTCATGGCGGCGATGGTCTTCTCCTTGGTGAGCAGCTGGCCCAGGTCGGTGCCGGCCTCCTCGCAGCGCTGGTAGTCGGCGCCGCTTGGAACCTGGCGAATCCGCAGGGGCTCGAAGGCCCATTTCTGCCCCAGGTTGCGCAGCTGGCCGGCCAGGGTGTCGATCGGTTCGTCGTTGCCGCCGAAGGCGTCGTAGCAGCCCACCCACTGCTTGGGATGGAGGGCCGCCAGCAGGGTGCCGATGGCCGTCTGCAGGTCGGCGTCGGGGGAGGCGGGCCAGGTGGGAACCACCACGGCGCTGGCCTCACCGATCAGGGCGGCGAGCTCCTGGGGATCGGTGCCGCGCAGGTCGACGAGCTGCACCTGGCCGGAGGCCTTGCCCACACCCCGGGCGATGGCCTGGCTGAGCCGGTCGCAGAAGCCGTACTGGCTCAGATAGCAGACGGCCGCATAGGCCTCGCCGGCGCTGCGCTGGCCGCTCCAGTCGCGGTAATCGCCCACCCAGAGGGGCAGATGCTCCCGCAGCAGGGGGCCATGGCCCACGGCGATCGTGCTGATCTCCGGCAACCCCTCCATCCGCTTCAGCGCCTGCAGCACGCTGCGGGCGTTGGGGGCCATCAGGCAGTCGTAGTAGAAGCGGAAGTCCGGGGCGATGGCGCCGGGGTCGACATCGAACAGGTCGTCGGAGCAGTAATGCAGACCGAAGGCATCACAGGTGTAGAGGATGCCGGTGCCGTGGTCGAAGGAGAAGATCGTGTCGGGCCAGTGCAGGTTGGGTGCACTGAGGAAGCTGAAACGGTGGCCCACGCCGCTGTCGGGATGCACGCCCAGGTCGAGCTCATCGCCGCTCTTGACGGCACGGCTGCGGAAGGGGCGGTGCACCTGGTCCTGAAGGAACTGGATCGCCACCTTGGAGCCGACGATCTCGATGTCTGGATGGCGGTCGATCAGATCACCGATCAGGCCGGAATGGTCCGGCTCGGTGTGGGAGACGATCAGGTGATCGATCGCGGTGGGTTCGATCAGACCTTCGAGAAGGGGGATCCAGGTGTCGCGGAACTTGGCGTGGCTGGTGTCCACCAGGGCGGTGCGCTCGCCCCGCACCAGGAAGGCGTTGTAGGTGGTGCCGTTGCGCAGGCCGAATTCGATGTCGAAGCGACTGCGGTCCCAGTCGAGGGAGCGGATCGTCGTGGTGTCGGCCGCGATCGGTTCGCACTGGAGGCTGAGGCGGCCAGCCGCGGCCGCGATCGAAGGCGGGGCGCTGGCGGTGCTGCTGCTCATGGGGTCAGACTCCTTCCGCAGGCCTGTGACTGTAGGCAGGTCAGTGTCGCTTTCGGTCTGTTAGACCACGCCCAACCAACCTTGCGGACAGGTGGACAATGCATCGGAATCGTCCCAAGGCGAGCCCATAGGTGGTCACCGAAGACTTGGACCGGTTTCGGGAGGCTTTTCGCCGCCTGGAGGAGCGTCTTCAGGAAGCCTCGCGTTCTGATCGTTTCAAGCCTCCGACGGGGCTGGCCACGGCTCGCCTCCACCATGAATCGCTGGTCGGCTCTGAGGGGGTGCTGGGAGAAGTGCTCGATCTCAGCGTGGACGGGATGAAGATGGCCATCGAGGCCGGCCATGACGTCGCCGTCGGCCAGCACTGCAGTGTGGTGGTGGGAGACGGGGAGGGAGAGACCTACGACCTGCGAGGCACTGTGCGCTGGATCGAAGCCACCAGCTACATCTCGGTGATCGGTCTCTCCCTCGATTCCGCCCACCGCATCGAGGACTGAGGGCCTCAATCGGCCAGCTTCACCGTGACGGAGGTCAGGGACTGGGCCTTGGGTGCCGTCACGATCAGCAGACCATCGCGGTAGTGGGCTTCCAGGGCGTCCCGCTGAATGCCGCCGGGGAAGCGGAAGCTGCGGCTCCAGGTGCCGTAGCGGAATTCACTCAGCAGGGGTGCGCGGCGGTGGCCTTCGGTTTCGGTGCTGCTGTCGTCAGCCAGCTGGGGGGCGCGCCGTTCAGCGGTGATGATCAAGGAGCGGTCCGTGGCCTTGACGTCGATGGACGAGCGGTCGACGCCAGGAAGTTCCAGGGCGATGGAATACATCGCCTCGGTCTCGTGAATCTCGGCGGCGGGAACCCGTTCGGCTGTCTGCAGCTGTTGCTCCAGCCGGTCGAAGAGATCGAAAGGGGATGAATGCAGAGTACGCATGGTTGTGGTTGCCGATACAAGGAACGGGAAGGGCCGGGTGAAGCACCGCCCGTGTCGTCAATGTGCCCGCCTGGCCCTCAATCCTTGAGGGGGAGAACCGACGCGCCCGGTTCGGTCCCCCCAACCAGGTTCGGCCTCTTCGCCAGCGGGGGTGGAGAACCGGAACGGGGCGCCTCGAGCCACCACCAGGTGGCGAACGCGGCCGCCTGGCCGCAGGGTTGGCCGTCACCATCCCGCAGGGTCCACAACCTGGCGTTCTCGAGGCGAAACCGGCGGCCGCCGCTGTCGATGCGGACCCCGGCGTAGCCTGTGAGAGCTTGGCGGCTTCGGGCCTGCTCCAGGGCGTGCGCCCGGCTCTGCCGTTCGGCCGGCTCGGCCGTGAGCCGGGACGGCAGGCCCACCATGGCGCCCCAGGGGCGGCGCCACAGCAGAAGCGCAGCACGGTTGGCGTAGATCAGCCGGGGATCGTCGCCGCCGTCGTGGGCCAGCACCACCGTTGCAGCCACGAACAGTTCCTGGGCCGCCTGCACAGGCGACGCGCCTGGGTGCACGCCCGCCAGCAAGGGCCGCCCGAAGGCCAGCCGGTGGCCAGCCAGGAGGCGCCCGGTGGTGGCGATGGCGGCCCCGCCCAGCCAGGGGGGCGGCGGCGGCGCTGGCATGGCGGCGCCCCTAAGGACGGGACTCGCTGTCGTCGGGCATCATCATGCGCATGGCCGCGTCCATTTCCGGGGGGGCCTGATGCCGCCGGCTGCCGAAGGCGGAGAGCAGCCGGCCCGAGAGCACGCTCTGCAGCAGGGTGGGCTGGTAGGCGAAGCGCTTGCCGATGGCGGCGAAGCTGAAGAACAGCAGCAGGGCGGCGATGACGTTCCGGGCGAGCTGAACGAACCAGTCGTTGAGGCGCTTCATGCCCAAGGCATCGGAGCTGTTCTGGTAGCGCTTGATGAAGGGATTGAGGTCGTTGCTGAGCTTCGTCTTGACGACCTCCAGGGGGACATCGATGCTGGCGGGCAGCGCCGGGGCCTGGCCGGGCAGCAGCCGCATGGCCTTGAGGATGTCGTCGTAGGAACGGGCGCTTTCGATCGCCCGGGTGGTGGCGATGTAGGCGTTCAGTTCCCGGGTGTCGTTGGCCCTGAACTGGCGCAGCAGGCTGATACCGCTGTAGATCTGCAACGGGATCAGCAGCAGGAAACCGAAGGCGATCCAGAAGCTGAGGCGCCGCAGCAGGGTGACACGGTTCCCGATCGGAGCGGACTGGGGATCGAGGATCTTGGCGAGCAGCAGCAGCACGGCCCCCACCATGGCGATGGGCCCCGAGGCGAGCAGCTTGTCGCCCACGGACTGGAGCCAGAGGGGATCGATCAGGCGCACCGGCCAGGCCGAGCCGATGATCCCCATCAGGAACAGGACGAAGAGGAGGATTGCTCCCCAGTTGAGGGCGCTGGCGACGTCCTCGATGTAGCTATCGGCCGTGGGCTGGGGGTCGGCGTGGGGGCTCATGGGTGGCGGCTCGGGCGTCAGGCGTTGCTGGGGTCAGGTTGGTCGATGGACAGCCGGCTGGCCAGCAGGTCGCCATGAAAAAAGCCCGGCACAGGGCCGGGCTGGAGGATCTGCCGGCGGCGGCTGATCAGGCCTGGTGCAGGTTGGCGGTGTTGATGCGGCGGCGCAGCTTGCGGGAGAAGCCGAAGGCGGCGGCGGCACCAAGGACGGGCAGGGGGCCGGGCACCGTATCCTCGGGACCGGGACCCACTTCGCGGATCAGCTTCGTGGTGATGGCCGCCTCGAAGTCGTCGAAGCCATCTGCTGTCTGAACAAAGCCAGCTTTGGTGTCTCCGTTGAGGGGAGTTGCCACATTGGCGGTCAGGAAGCCACTGGCAGTGCCGCCGACCCCAAGACCGTTGATGATGATGTTCTTGGCCACGGCACTGGCCCGCTGGTCCTTCGCACACTGGGCGAAGTTGCCCTGGGTGGGGCAGCTCGCCAGGTCGCGGTTCCCCACTCCATCGGTGGAGATGTCGATCACCCGACCGTTGGCACGGGTGGTGGTGAAGGCATTGGTATCAATCGCCGTGATGGCGGCGAGCATGCCGCAATCAATGCAGGTCGCTGTGCCAATGCCGCCCTGGCGGTTCATGTTGTCAAGGGCGGTGATGAAGCTGTCCAGGGAGGTGCCGCCATTGACACCATCGGTGGTGAGATCCGTGATGTGCTTCCAGTCGATCGCCAGGGTCGGGGCAGCGGTTGTGGCCCACTGGCCCACGGCAATCGCCAGGCCGTTACGACCGGGGGCGAAGGTTTCGGCGATCTGTGTCCGTACGGCGGCGTCCTGGAAGGCGCTGACGTAACCGTCCCTGTAGAGCTTGAATTCGTCGTTGTCGATGCTGCCGGAGGCATCCAGCGACAGGAACAGCTCCTGGAAGACATCAATGGCCCGGGCCTGCTGGGCGCCGCCCAGCAGGGTGATGGCGATCGCCGCTGCGGCAGCTCCTCCTCGGAGCAGGGGCTTGAGGGTGGTTCTCATGGCGGAAAGGGTGGGGGGACGGTGTGGTGTTCCGGGATTTCAGAACCTGCCTGAACGCAGGCAGTGCACAGGGCCTCCGAGGAGGTGAGTGACTAGCGGCCAAACCTTAGCAGCAGGTGATAGAACTTTCACCCGTTGCCCATGAACTTAACAATGCCTTAAACGCAGCGCCGGGTTGACCTCAGGGGTCGGCTGCCACCGCAGGGCTTCTGCGCCGATCCCTCAGGCGTCGCTGTCGCTGCCGGTGGCCATGGCCCTGGCCATGGCCTGCTGGGCCATGCCGGTGCCGTGGGCCTTGAGGGTGTCCAGGAACAGCTGGTTGGCCTCCGGGAAGCGGGGCTCCTCGGCCAGGGGCAGGGGGCCGGCGCCATCGAGGCCCGACTCCCCTTCCATGGCCGGTGTGATCACCACCAGATCGGGATCGAGGGGGGCGTCGTAGCGCCACCAGCGGGCCGGATCGGCGATGGCGGGATGGGTCGGATGGGGCGCATGCTCCACAGGCGCCACCACCCCCTCCCGGCGGCGCTTGGCCAGATCGCCCAGCAACTGGCTGCGGGTGCGGCCCCGCAGCTGGAACAGCACGAAGGGGTCCTCGCTGAAGCGATCCCCCATCAGGTAGTAGACGGCGCTGATGTGCTTGCAGGGGTTGGCCTTGTCGGGGCAGCTGCACTCGCTGCGCACCTCCTGGAGCTTGAACGGGAACAGACGCTTGCCGCTGGCGGCGAAGGCCCGCTCGATGTCGGCCGGCATGATCCCCGCCAGCAGCTGGGCCGACCAGCGGGCCTTCTGGCTCAGGGCCTCCAGCACATAGCCCCAGTCCTCGTCGTTGAGCACGTCGAGCCAGAGTTTCACCTTGTAGGGATCCGGATCAGTGCCCTGCACCCGGGCATGGACCCGCCGCCCCTCGAAGCGGATCGAGACGACATTGCCTTCCCGGGCGTAGGTCCAGGCGCGCTCCAGGCGTTTCTTGAACCGATAGGAGTGGATCAGCTCCATCCACTGCTCCACCCACCAGGGCTGCTGCCCCAGACCCTGCTGGCCCAGCTGGGTGGTGATGGCGCCGTTGGCGCCGGGGAAGGAGCTGGTCATGGCGCCGGCCTCACGCCGCCCATCCTGACGCCTGCCGGACCCACTGGCCTAGGTTGTCCCGACGCAGGGCGTGGAGTCCTTGAATCGCATCACGTTCGGCGCCGGCGACGGTTTTCACAGTCTTCTGAGGGCAAGGGTTCACCGGCACTTCGAGAGCACGGGCCAGGACCGGCGTGATGCACCGGCCATGGCGGTCAAATCGGCCCTGATCCTGGCCTGGTTCGCACTCACCTATGGGTGGCTTGTCTTCCAGGCCAGCAGCTGGCCGGTGGCGGTGGCCCTCTCGGCCTGCCTCGGCCTGGCGATCGCCGCCATCGGCTTCAACATCCAGCACGACGGTGGCCACGGCGCCTATTCGCGCCACCGCTGGATCAACAGGGCCGCCGCCATGACGCTCGACCTGCTGGGCGGCAGTTCCCTGATCTGGGCCCACAAGCACAACGGCCTGCACCACACCTTCACCAACATCTCCGGCCACGACGACGACATCAACCTCGGCTTGATCGGGCGCCTCTCGCCCCACCAGCCCCACTGCTGGTGGCATCGCTGGCAGCACCTCTATCTGTGGCCCCTCTACGGCATGCTGCCGATCAAGTGGCAGTTCTTCGATGACTTTGCCGATCTCGCCAGCCGCGGCCGCGGCGACCATTCCCTGCCCCCGCTCTCTCCGTCCGACTGGCTGGTGGTCCTGGGCGGCAAGGTGATCTTCTTCTCCTTGGCCTTTGCGCTGCCGCTGCAGTTCCATCCCCTCGCTGCGGTGATCGGCTGCTACGTGGTGACGGCGATGGTGCAGGGGATCGTGCTGAGCGTGGTGTTCCAGCTGGCCCACTGCGTGGAGGAGGCCGACTTTCCCGGCGTCGCTGCCGCCGATGCCGGCATGGGCCCCTGGGCCGACCACCAGCTCGCCACCACGGTGGATTTCAGTCGCTCCAACGGCCTGCTGAGCTGGTTGCTGGGGGGCCTGAACTTCCAGGTGGAGCATCATCTGTTCCCCCGCATCTGCCACGTCCATTACCCCCAGCTGTCCGCCATCGTCGAGCAGACCTGCCGCGACTGCGGCGTGCCCTTCCGCAGCCACCGTTCCTTCCTCGCCGGTGTGGCCTCCCACTACCGCTGGCTGCGCCGCATGGGTCAGACGCCTGCCGCCGCCGCCCCCCTGGCCCTGCCGCTGCTTCTGCCGGTGATGGGGGAGCCGGAAGCCGCGGCCCTGGTCAGCCGCTGAGCCGGCAGGCAGCGCACCCCTTCCCCGTCGTCAGGGGCCGTCGTCCAGGGCCACCAGATCCCGGAGCTGGCCCACGTCGAAGCCACCCAGCCATTCCTCGCCGCTGCCGACGATGTCGGCGGCCAGCTTGGATTTCTCCTCGATCATGCGGTCGATCTTCTCCTCCACCGAACCGCTGGTGATGAACTTGTGCACCAGCACCCGGTTGGTCTGGCCGATCCGGTAGGCC
>NZ_JAGQBG010000028.1 GCF_024345515.1 Cyanobium sp. N5-Cardenillas | reverse complement strand
CCCTGGATTTCGACGCCCTTCCGGATCCTCAGATCGTCGAGGAGCTGGACTTTGAGCTCTACCTGGAGGCGGCCCTGTCCGACCTGCAGGCCCGCGACCCGGCCTACACCGAGATCGTCGAGTCGGATCCCGGGGTGAAGGTCCTGGAGGTGGCGGTGGCCCGGGAGACAATCCTCCGGGCCCGGGTGAACGACGCCCTCCGCGGGACCCTGGTGCGCTTCGCTGTCGGCGCGGACCTGGACAACCGGGCCAGTAACTACCAGGTCGCGAGGCTGGCAGGCGAGACCGACGAACAGCTGCGCATCCGCCTGATCGAGCGCATCAGGGGCAGCAGCGCTGCCGGCTCCGCGGCCTGGTATCGGTTCCATGCCCTGACCGCGGACCCGGACGTGGGCGAGGTGGGCATCGACTCCCCCGGCCCTGGGGTGGTGAGGGCCACGGTGCGCTCCCGCGTGGGCGACGGGGTGCCGACGCCGCAGCTGCTGGCGGTGGTCGAGGGGGCGCTGCAGGATCCGGCGGTCCGGGTTGTGACGGACTCGATCGTGGTGGCCCCGCCGGTGGTGGTGACGGTGCCGATCACGGCGACGGTCTACCTGCTGCCCGAGACCCCGATCGCCGTGTTC
The DNA here is from genome assembly GCF_024345515.1 of Cyanobium sp. N5-Cardenillas. Taxonomy (GTDB): domain Bacteria; phylum Cyanobacteriota; class Cyanobacteriia; order PCC-6307; family Cyanobiaceae; genus Cyanobium. Next base: position 18,155 of record NZ_JAGQBG010000028.1, on the reverse strand, counting down.
AACGGCCTCGCGAGCGACCTGCAGGCCGCCTTCGCGGCGGAGGCCTCCCTGGGGTGGGACGTGACCCCCAGCTGGGTGATCGGGGTGCTGCAGGCCGAAGGGGTGCAGCGTGTCGAGCTGGCATCACCCGCGGCGGTGGTGCCCTGTGACCCGACCACGCTGCCGCTGCTGGGCGAGATCACCCTCACCTTCGGAGGCCGCGACCGATGAGCGTCCATGACCTGCTGCCGCCGAACGCGACGCCGCTGGAGCGGGACCTCGCCCGGGCGTCCAACTTCCTTCCCGAGCTGGGCCCGCCAGCCGAGGCGATCCGTGCCGCCACGATCCTCAGCCAGCCGATTCCGCCATCGGTGATCGGCTGGCTGATCTACGAATACGGGCTCGACGAGATCAGCGAATACCACCCCGACCTGCTGACGGCGCTCCGGAGGGGCGTGCCGTGGCAATGGATCCGCGGCACGCCCCAGTCGATCATCGAGGCGATCTCCTGGCTGGGCATCGCGGCGCAGGTCGACGAATCTGACAGCGCCCGCCCGGTCTATCCGTTCGATCGCTGGCCCGAGTTCCAGGTCGAGCTGGATCGAGCCCGGACAACTGAGCAGCTCCGGGACGTGGTCGCCCTGGCGCGGCTGTCAGCGCCGGCGCGGAGCCCGCTGCAGCGGGTCTTCGCCTTCTACGACTTCCGCCGGTTCGTGCTCTCCGACCACGGGCTTTCCAGCGGGGCGATCCTCAGCGACCACTCCGGGGTGCGGCCGCCGGAGCTGGGCGGATTCGTGCAGGTGTCCTTCGGGCGGCCGTTCCAGCAGCGGCTGGACTTCGGGCTGACCGTGGCGGGCGCCACAAGCATGCGCCTCTGGTCCCTGGAGGTGATCCGCGGGGCCTCCCTGTGGGTGCTCAGCCAGACCGCGGTCCTGAGCGACAGCTATCACGAACCCAGCGACCCCACCGGGCACACGCGGCTCTACTCCGCCCAGGTGCTGCGGGAGGTCCTGTCTTCCACCTGGCTCGCGACGCCCTGGCCGGCCGCCTCCTGGGAGGCCGCGAGCCAGGCGGTCAGCGCTCGGGTCCGGACCCTGACCTGACGCCGTCCGGGGTCCTGAACCCCCGCCGATAGACTTCGCCCATCGCTTGAGGTCTCACCGGTGGGGGTCCTGGTCAACAGCGGGCGCGCTGCCATCGCTTCGGCAATCAGGGCATCCGCCGCCATCCACGTCGCCTGGGGCTCGGGCGACGCCTCCTGGGGCAACAACCCCCCGGCGGAGAACACCTCGGCCACTGCCCTGCTGAATGAGATCGGCCGGAGGCGGGCCACCCAGGTGGACTTCGTCACTCCCAACTCGGGAGGAGCGATCCAGCTGCCGAATGGGAACTGGTCGGTCAGCGCGCAGCCGACCGGCCATCTCTACGTGCGGGCCCTGTTCGACTTCGTCGACGCACCCACCGCGACGATCCGCGAGGCGGCGGTGTTCATCAACACCCAGGCGAATACGGGCGTGCCGGTCGGGCAGATGTACCTCGCTCCGGGGCAAATTGCCAACCCTGGGACGATGTACCTGATCGATCATCTATCGCCCCAGGTTGTTCGCTCCCCGACGACTCGGGAGCAGTTTGAGTACGTTCTGACCTTCTAATCCGGGCCATGCCGATCATCCCCATCACTCTCGCCGGCTACTTCAACCGCTTTAACGCGGCGGACCGCTACGAGGAGATGCTGTTCCGCCCGCGAGGCCTGCAATCCGCGGAGATGAATGAGCTGCAGGGCATGTTCCTGGATCGGCTGCAGCGCATCGCCGACACCATCTACAACGATGGCGCCGTGGTTTCCGGGACGGAACCGGTGATCAACAGCACCACCGGCGCGGTGGTGTGCCCGCCGTCCCTCATCTACATCGAGGGCGCGATCCGCAGCGTTCCTGAGCGGTCCTTCACGATCCCGACGACCGGGGTCGTGCAGATCGGCGTCTACCTGAACATCGAGCAGCTGACCGCGCTGGAGGTGCCGGCGCTGCGGGACCCTGCAGTCGGGACGAAGAACTTCAACGAACCCGGCGCCGCTCGCCTGCGCGTGACCCCGACCTGGGCCCATAGCGGCCAAGGGCTCCAGCCGTTTTACAGCGTCTACACCGTCAACGGCGGCGTGCTGCTGAACCAGCAGCCCCCGACCGCGAACCCCTTCCTGGACGCCCTTCGCCGCTACGACCGGGAGTCCAACGGGAACTACATCGTCAGCGGCCTGGAGGTCGTCGCCGTCAACTCGACCACCTTCAGCGTGCGCGAGGGCGTGGGGAACATCTTCGGATACAAGGTCGATCGGCCCGCTGCTGGGCGGCTCGACTACCCCGAGGATCCCGACCTGGAGGTGGTGGTCTCTGAGCCCGACACCTACGTCGACGGCACCACCCCGATCCAGCTGAACCGGACGCCGGTGCAGCAGATCCAGCAGGTGGTCGCGACCCTACAGAAGACCGTCAACATCACCCGCGGCGGCGCGGCCAACGGGACGGACGTGCTGCCCGACGTGTCGGTGGTGGCCGTCACCAGCGTCACCCAGAACGCCGGCGCGACGGTCTACTCCAGCCCTGCGAGCTGGCTGCTCAGCGGCGACGCGATCAGCTGGAGCCCTGGCGGCCCTGAGCCGGCCCCTGGATCCACCTACCAGGTCACCTACCGCTATCTGGCGACAGTCACCCCCGCCAACGTGAACCTGAACGCGGGCACCTTCACGGTCGCCGGCGCCGTCGCTGGCCAGCTGGTGCTGACCGACTACAGCTGGAAGCTCCCCCGCTTCGACCGCATCTGCATCGACCGGCAGGGCGCGCTGTCGGTGGTCAAGGGCACCGCGAACCGCTTCGGGCCCATTCCGCCCCTGGTGCCGGACGACCTGCTGGCGCTTGCGACCGTCACCCGCAACTGGATCGGGACGCCGCCGGTGGAGAACGACGGGGTCAAGGCGATGCCCTTCGCTGAGCTCCAGCAGGTCAAGCGACTGGTCCTGGACCTGTTTGAGCTGGTGGCCCTGGAGCGGCTGGAGCGGGACGTGGCCAGCCGCGAGCCGGCCAGCAAGCTCGGGGTCTTCGTTGACCCGTTCTTCGATGACGACCTCCGGGACCAGGGGATCACGCCTCAGTCCGCGGCCGTGGTGAACGGGGTCCTGCAGCTGGCGATCCGGCCGGTGATCTACCGGGCGATCGATAACAACTCGACCCTGCAAACCCTCCCCTTCACCGAGGTGCCGGTGGTGCAGCAGCTGCTCCGCACTGGCAGCGAGCGCATCAACCCCTACCAGACCTTCACCCCGGTGCCGGTCCCGGTCACCCTGAACCCTTCGATCGACCGCTTTACCGAGGTGGTCGAAACCACGGTCTGGTCCGACCCCAGCTGGGACACGTTCTGGATCCTCGGGTTCGGGGTGGTCAATAACCAGCTGGCGGTGGTGCCGCTCCAGACCCGCCTGCAGCGCCGCTTCGCCGGGACCGTGGTCAACGAAGTGGACCGCCGGCCGGTGCAGCTCCTCCGGCAGATCACGGTCGCCTTCACCATCCTCGGGCTCGATCCCGGCGAGACCATCACCTCGCTCCTGTTCGACTCGATCTCCCTGCCGGTGGGCGGCATCCCCGCGGCCAACGGCGTCGGGACCATCACCGGCAGTTTCGTGGTCCCGGCGAACGTTCCCTCGGGGACGAAGCTGGTGCAGTTCTTCGGCAGCCAGGGCAACTACGGCGCGGCCCAGTTCACCGGCGACGGCACCCTGATCGTCACCCGCCGGACCCCGGTCTTCGTGCCGGCGATCGATCCGCTGGCGCAGACCTTCCGCCTGGAGCAGGGCCGGGTCATCACGTCGGTGGACGTGTGGTTCACCGCGATCGGCAACCGGTCGAACCCGGTGAAGTTTGAGATCCGCACCACCCAGGTCGGCATTCCTGATCGAGTGATCGCCGAGGGCCGGCTGAACATGGGCCCGGTCGCGACTGGCACCTTCACCCGGATCACCCTGGACGAACCGATCTACCTGCCGGCGCAGGAGGAGTTCGCCATCGTGATCCTGACCGACGACCCGACGCATGCGCTGGCGCTCGGGGAGCTGGGGCGGTTCGACAGCGCCGCCGGCCGCTGGGTCATCGCCCAGCCCTATGAGGTCGGCACGCTGCTGGCCTCCAGCAACGCGAGCACCTGGACCCCTTTCCAGGAGAAGGACCTCACCTTCCGCCTGAACGCGGCCCAGTTCACCAGCAACACCCGGACGGTGAACCTCGGGCGGGTCCGCAAGCTGACAGCCACCAGCATCACCCGGAGCGGCGGGACGGCCACCGTGACGGCCCCAGACCATGGGTTCACCAGCGGCGCGGTGGTGGTGGTCTCGGGGGCGAATCAGAGCGCCTACAACGGCGCCCAGACCGTCACCGTGACCGGAGCGAATACCTTCACCTTCCCGGTGGCGAACAACCCGGCGACCCCGGCCACCGGGACGATCTCGCTGCTGGACGGCGACATTTCCGACCTGGTGGCCATGGCCGCCGTCGAGCGGCCGACCTCCGCCACGGACGTGGTCTTCGTGTTCACTCGCGACGACGGCCAGCAGATCCGCGGCGCCGAGAATGCGCGGATCGAGCTGACCGAGCGGCTGACCACCGGCATCACCCTGTCGGCTGAGCTGAGGGGCACCCCGACCGAGGCGCCGTTCCTGTTCCCTGGGACCCAGGTGATGCTCGGCAACCTGCAGGCGGCTGGCGTCTACACCAGCCGAGCCTTCCCCTGCCAGGCCAACCGCCGAGTGAACGTGATCTACGACGGGCAGATCCCGGGCGCATCGTCGGCCCAGGTCCAGGTCCAGAACAGCAGCGGGACCTGGGTGACGATCCCGACCAGCGCGACTTCGGCCCTGGCCGATGGGCAGACCGAGTTCAGCCACGTGCTCGCGTCCTTCACCGCGGCGGGCACCAGCACCCGGGTCCGCCTGAACCTGGCCGGCTCACCCGGCGCAAGGCCTCAGGTACGCAACCTGCGGGCCGTGGTGACCTGATCCGCGAGGGGCCCCCATGACGATCGACAACCGGACCACGAACCTGAACCTCCCGCTGCCGGCGGGACCGAACCTGCTGAGCGTGGACGTGCTCCGCCTGCGGCAGGCGCTGGAGGCGATCGACGCGGCGGTGGCAGCTCGTGCGCCGCTGGCGTCGCCAGGGCTGACCGGGAACCCCACGGCGCCGACCCAGGCGGTCGACAACGAGAGCACCCGGATCGCGACGACCGAGTTCGTCCTGGGGCAGGCCGGCACGGCGAACCCCGTGGCGAACGGTCCGGCTTCGCCGGGGGCCAGCAGGCGATTCTCCCGGCAGGACCACCGCCACCCGATCGACACCAGCAGGGCCCCGCTGGCGTCGCCGGAGTTCACCGGCGCGCCCACGGCCCCGACGCCTGCGTCGGACAGCGTCAGCACCCGGATCGCGACGACCCAGTTCGTGGCGGAAGGGTTCGTCCCGCGGGGGCGGCAGGTGTTCGCATCCGGCGGCCTGGAGGTGAACGGTGGACCCTCGGCAGACCTGAGCGGGAACATCACGGTCGGAACGACTCAGGGCACCCAGCGAGCGATCGAGGCCGGGCTCCGAGGCGGCCTGAAGAACCTGATCATCAACGGCTCGATGCTGGTCTCCCAGCGAGGTGGCAGCTTCAACATCGCGGCGAATACAGCCGCCTACACGCTGGACCGCTGGCTTTGCGCTTCGATCGGCGGAACGTCAAACGTCCAGCAAGTCATTGTGGACAGAGCCACTCGCCTTCGATTCTCCGGCGGCGCAGGGAATACTGGGATTTCAGTGAACCAGCGCATTGAATCCTGGGACGTTGCGCACCTTGCGGGACAGCAAGTAACCCTGAGCTTCGATGCGTCGAACACTCTCAGGACTAACTTGATCGTAGACCTGACCTATCCCAACACTCCCGACAACTACAACACATTCACCCCCGGCCCTCAGGCAAGTGTCACCGTCAACTCCACCCTAACGCGATACGCTGTTACTTTCTCTTTGACGGGTCAAGCCATCAACGGCCTGCAAGTTACCTTCGGTTTCGTTAATCAAACGGGAGGCAGTTTCGATCTCGCCCGTGTGCAACTGGAAGCGGGACCGCTGGCAACGCCGTTTGAGACCCTGCTGCTGCCTGTCGAGAATCTGCTGTGCAAGCGATTTTTCCACTACGTTCCGCTGAACGTGTGGGGAATCGCTCAGGGGGCCTCGCAAGTTATCGAGGTCGGCATTCCTTACCCGACCCGGATGAGGACGGTCCCGGCGATTGGAGCCCTCCAAGCCGATCCAGAAACAGGGGTTGCCGCTCTCAATAATGCGGCCCAATCCATTTCCCGTATCACCTCGGAATGGGCCGCCCCCTTCGTCCAGGCTGCTGGCCCCGGCCAGTTCTATGTCCTTGGCTACCGCTATCCCCTAGATGCTGAACTATGAGTTATCGGCTGATCAATGGCTCTACCCTCATCGAGCGCCTTTCTGACGGGGCCCTGATCCCCGCGGACCCAAGGAACCGGGCCTACCAGGAGTTCATCGCCTGGCAGCAGGCCGGCAACACCCCTCAGCCTGCTCCGGCTGCCGCGCCCGAGCCGCCCGACTACGTGGGGTTCTGGGACGCGGTGCTGCTGTCCCAGGCCTACCAGTCGCTGCTGGCCCAGGCGATGGTCGCGCTGCCGGTGAACACCGCCCTGACCGCGTTCATCGCCGCCTTCCAGGATGCGAAGGTCGGCCGTCCCAACGTGCCGGCGATCCAGGCCTGCATCGGCCTGGTGGTGGGGGCCGCCACCCTGACGGCAGCCCATCGAGAGGAGCTGGAGGGCCTGATGACCGCCAGCCGCCTCAGCCCGCCCCTGGTGCTGCCTCCGGCGCCCTGAGGGCCACCCCTGCGGGCTCGGTACCCTGACCCCACCAGGCGAGCCTCCCAGACATGACCACGGATTTCCTGCACGGCGTCGAGGTCATCGACGTTGACGACCTCCCGAGGGGGATCCGAACCCTGCGCTCCAGCGTGGTCGGCATCATCGGCACCGCGCCGAATGCCGTGGCCAACGACTGGCCGATCAACCGCCTCAAGCTGATCACCAGCCGCCGCGAGCTGGTCGGCCTGGGCACCGCCGGGACCCTGCCCTGGGCCCTGGAGATGCTCTACGACAACGCGCCGAAAGGGGCGGTGGTCGTGGTCATCCGCGTCACCGAAGGCGCCGACGCGAATGCCACCAACGCCAACATCCTCGGCGGCACCAACGGCACCACGGGCCAGTACGAAGGCCTCCAGCTGTTCCGGGCGGCCCAGTCCGAGCTCGGCTTCACCCCCCGGATCCTGATTGCGCCCGGCTTCACCCACCAGCGCTTCAGCGGCGGGATCCTGACGGCCCCCATCACCAACCAGGGCAGCGGCTACAACCCGGCCAGCCCTCCGGTGGTGACCGTCACCGGTGGCGGCGGGTCCGGCGCCCGACTGCGCGCTGTCGTGACCGGCGGCGGGGTCTCTCAGCTGGTGGTGGAGAACCCCGGCAGCGGCTACGCCACGGGCGTGACGGTGGCGATCGCGCCCCCGACCAGTGGGACGACTGCCGTTGCCGGAACCCCGACGCTCGGGGTGGTGCGCAACCGGGTGACCAGCTCGCTGGAGGGAGTCGCAACGGCCCTGCGGGCGGTGGTCATCAATGACGGCCCCAACCTCACCGACGCCCAGGCGATCCAGGTGGCCGACGACTTCGGCAGCCCCCGGATCTACAGCCACGATCCCTGGTATCTGTTCAACGGCATCGCCCGGCCGCCCAGCCCGGCGATCGCCGGGATCATCGTGCTCAGCGACCAGGAGCGGGGATTCTGGTGGAGCCCCAGCAATCGCGAGGTCCGCGGCGTCGAGGGGGTCTCCCGCCACATCGACTTCCAGCTGGGCGACAGCACCAGCCGGGCCAACCTGCTGAACGAGCTGAAGATCGCCACCACCATCAGGGAGGACGGCTTCCGCCTGTGGGGCAACCGGACCCTGTCGAGTGATCCGAAGTACCAGTTTCTTAGTGTGATCCGGACCGCCGACATGGTGGCCGAGTCGATCATGCACGCCCACCTGTGGGCCGTGGATCGCTGCATCACCGCCACCTACCTGGAGCAGGTGGTGGAGTCGGTGCGGGACTACCTGCGCAGCCTCCAGCAGCGGGGCGCGATCCTGGGCGGCGATGCCTGGGCCGATGCCGCGGACAACCCGGCCAACGACATCGTGAACGGCCAGGTGAAGATCCGGTACCACTTCACTCCCTGCTACCCCGCCGAGCGAGTGACCTTCCTCGCCTCGATCACGAACAACTTCCTGGTGAACCTGTTCGCCTGATCCCCTGCCGCTGGGGTCGGTACCCTGACCCCAGCCTGACCACCCTACCCGCGACGCCATGGCCCGCCTGCCCCGGATCCCGAAGAACCTGAACCTGTTTGTCGACGGGTTCGGGAAGGCCGGCTGGATCGACACCCTGAACTATCCGAACCTCGCCCTGGTGACGGCCGAGCATCGCGCCGGCGGCATGGACGCGGCCGTGGACTACGACATGGGGATGGAGAAGCTCGATCTCGGGTTCGTCCTGTCGGATCCCGATGAGCAGGTGTTTTCCGTCCTGGGCCGCCCTGGCATCCGCTACATCGCCCGGAGCGCCATCCAGCGCCCCGAGGAGCCGGCCGAGGCCCTGATCGTCACCATGACCGGCATGCTGAAGCAGGCCAACATGGGCGAGCAAACCCCGGGCGAGAAGCAGACCATCGACCTGATGGCCAACCTCACCTACTACAAGCTGCAGGTGAACGGCGAGGTGGTGGTCGAGATCGACATTCCGAACATGGTCCGGAACATCGGCGGGGAAGACCAGCTCGCCGCCCAGCGCGCCGCCCTGGGCCTGTAACGGTCGGGATCGCGAGCCTATGATCTGACGGCTGCCCACACCGCAGAACCATGGCCACCGCCGCCCCAGCCGCCACTCCCGAGCCCGCTGAACAGCCGGCGCCCGGGCCCATCTCGGTCAACCCCTCCACCGGGGCTGTCACGGTTCGGCTGTCCGAGCCCATCAAGATCGGCGGGGTCGACACCACCGAGATCACCCTGCGCCGTCCGTTCGGCCGTGATTTCCGGGCGACCTTCACGAAACGGAATGTCGAAGAATGCAGTATGCAGCAGCTGCTATTGCTGATGGCAGCGAAACTCGCGGGGCTCAGTGATGACGAGCTGGATCTTTTAACCCTCGCCGATACGATCCGCGTGCTGGAGGTGGTGGACTCTTTTCAGCAGGCCGCCCCCATCAAATCCTGAGATACATTGTCGAGCTTTCTCGACTGACTGGATGGGGTCGGCACGACTGCGAATCGCTGCCGATCGATGAGTTCTGGGAGGCCTATGACGCCTCGGTAGCCTTGGAGGAGCAGGCGGCTAAGCAAGTGGCGAGCCAGGTTCAGGGGGGTGGCCGTGGCCGTCGGCGATAACCGCGGGATCCTGCGCGTCGGCATCGAGATCGGCGGGAGCGTCGGCCGGTCGCTCGATGCTGCCATCCGCCAGACGCGAGCCAAGATCGGCGGCCTGGGCACCGCCCTGAATGACGTGGCTGGCAGTGGCCGGCGAGGCCTGCGGGACACTCTGGGGGCGCCGCTGTGGCAGGGCGCCGCGGCCGGAGCTGGCGTCTTGACCCTGGGCCTGGCAGCGAGCACCCGCCAGGCCATCGACTTTGAGTCTTCGCTGGCCGACGTGCGGAAGGTCGTCGCCGGAATGGACGACCCGAAGCAGTTCGCCGCGATGCGCCAGAACATCCTGGCAATGTCCCGGGAGATCCCGATAACCGCCTCGGGGCTGGCGTCCATGTTCGCCGCGGCCGGGCAGGCGGGGATCGCGAATAAGGACCTGGACCGCTTCGTGCGGAGCGCCGCCCGCATGGGGATCGCGTTCGACATGACAGCGGATCAGGCGGGCGAGGCAATGGCCAAGCTCCGGACCGGCATGGGCCTGACCCAGGACCAGGTGGAGAACCTGGGCGACGCGGTCAACCACCTGTCCAACAGCTCGGCCAGCCGAGCGAATGAGATCGTCGACTTCCTGCAGCGGGTGGGTTCCGAGCGCCGGCGCATCGCGATGACCGGGGAGCAGATCGCCTCCCTGGGCTCGGCCATGATCGCGACCGGCGCCGCCCCCGAGGTGGCTGCGACCAGCTTCCGGAACATGGTCCGGGCCCTGACCATGGGCGAGGCCGCCACGAAACGGCAGTCGAAAGCGTTCCAGGCGCTCGGGCTGGACAGCCGCGAGGTGGCCAAGCGGATGCAGCAGGACGGCGCCGGCACGGTGCTGGACGTGTTCCGGCGGATCCAGAACCTGCCAGCCGAGAAGCGCAACAGCCTTTCCAGCATGCTGTTCGGCGACGAAGCTCGGGCCTTGACTCCGCTGCTGGCGAACTACGAAGCGGTCGAGAAGGCATTCAAGGCGGTCGGGGATCAGAGCCTTTACGCGGGCTCGATGCTGCGGGAGTACGAGGTCAGGTCGAAGACCAGCGCGAATGAGCTGCAGCTGCTCCAGAACAACCTGCAGGCCCTGGCCATCACGGTCGGGAGCGCAGTCCTGCCCTCCCTGAACCGGCTCGCGAAGATCGCCGCTCCGCTGCTGGCGAACGTGGCGAAGTGGGCGGAGGAGAACCCCAAGCTCACGACCGGGATCGTGGCCCTGGGCGCCGCGTTCATCGCCTTCGTGGCCGTCGCGCCGGCGGTGGCTTCGGCCCTGGGGCTGATCAGCGGGGCGGGCAAGGTGCTGGCCGGACTGAAGCTGGGCGCCACCCTCGCGGGCTGGCTCCCGGCGATCCTCGGGACCGGGAAGGCCCTGCTGGTGCTGGCGACGGGCCCAGTGGGGCTGACGGTGGCGGCGGTGCTGGCGCTGGGGGCGGTGCTGCTGTGGGCCTGGGGCCGATTCGACTGGCTGCGCCAGGGCGCCCTGACCGCCCTGGACGGGATCAGCGACGGCTGGAAGGCCGGCTGGGACCTGCTGAAGGGCATCGCCATGGGCGACAGCCAGCTGATCGGCGACGCCTTCGGCCGGCTAATGGGAGCGCTCGGGCAGGCCGCTGGCGCCGGCTTCAACCTGATCCGCCGCGGGGCCACCGACCTGATCGGCTGGCTGCTGCAGCAGCTGGCCCAGCTGCCCGGGCGGATCCTCAAGTCGGCCATGGCGGTGGGGGAGGCCTACAGCCGTGGCGTTCAGAGCGGCGCGACCCGGCTGTGGAATTGGGTGAGCGGCGCCGGCGACGGCCCGGCGAACAACATCAGGCCGATCCCCAGGGCGAGGGGCGGCCGGGTGCGCCCGGGCCAGGCCTACCTGGTCGGCGAGCGCCGGCCGGAGGTGGTCGAGTTCGGCGGCTCCGGTTACGTGCACCCCAGCGTCGGGGCCTACGCGGGCCAGGGAGGCGGCCCTGCCGTCCAGCTGACCGTCCAGCCTGGGGCGGTGGTGATCCACGCCGCAGGGGCCGATTCTGACCAGCTGCAGCGGGCGATCCAGGACGCCTTCACCCAGCTCCGCTACGAGCTGGAATCCTCCTACCGATCCATGCTGAGCGACTGATGGCGGCCCCCCTCCTACAGCTGGGCGAGTTCCAGTTCACCGTCCCGGACGGCGTCCACGAAGCGCTCGACCGGAACATCTCCTGGAGCTGGCCGGAACAGGGCCGCCTGATGCGCAAGCCCGCGACTCAGTTCACCGGGCCGAACCTGGACTCGATCACCCTGTCCGGGGTGATCTACCCCGGCAACACCGGCCGCCAGTCGACGATCGACGACCTCCGGCGGATGGGTGACGAAGGCAAGCCCCTGATGCTGACCGATGGCCTCGGCCGGGTCTACGGACAGTTCACCATGACCTCGATCCGCGAGGGCCGGCGGCTGTTCGCGCAGGGCGGAGCGGCGCGGCGGATCGACTTCACGATCGAGCTACTGGAGTACGGGCCCGACGACCCGGGCAACCGAGCCAGCCCCCTCGCCGCGAGCGGCCTGAACGGGTTCGCCAGCGCCGCCACCGGAGCGGTCAAGTCCGTGGTCCCGCTGACCAGTGCCGCGAGCGCCTTCGGAGCGACGGCCAACATCGCCGGGGTGTTCCAGAGCCCGGCGATCGCGAGCGCTGCCAGCCTGGCCGGCTTCAGCAGCAGCAGCATCGGCGCGGTCGCGACCCAGGTGGCCCAGCCGAACCGCGGCCTGATCGGCCAGGTGCTGGAGGCCACCGGACTGAGCGCGCTGAACCCGAATCAGGAGGGCGGCTGGCTCGCGGCTGGACTGAACGCGGCTCGCATGGTGCAGCAGGTGAGCTCCGGCCGCGGCCCCGAGGTGCTGGGCATCGCCCTGGAGGGCCTGCAGGGCCTCGGCGTGCAGCTGGGCGGCCAGCTGATCCAGGAGATCGCGGGACCGGCCTCGCCGGCGATGCGCGAGATGGTGGACGCGGCCGCCAGCCTGGCCCCGATCCTGAACGTGGACCCGTTCATCACTGAGCAGGTCCGGAACGCCCTGCTCCCCGACTGACCCATGGCCGCGATCTACACCACCAGCCAGCTCGACATGCTCGACCGGATCTGCTGGGAGTTCTACGGCAGCAGCCAGGGCACGGTGGAGGCCGTGCTGGAGGTGAACCGCAACCTGGCGACCCTGCTGCCGATCCTGCCGCCTGGCGTCGAGATCCTGCTGCCTGACCTGCCGCGGCCGTCCGAAGGGACGACCCTGCTCCGATTCTGGGAGCCGCTGTGAGGCCCGCGTTCCGCCTGTCGATCAACGGCCTGGACGCCACCACCCAGGTGAGGGATCGCCTGGTCAGCATCACGGTGGTCGACGAAGCGGGCCAGCAGAGCGACACCTGCGAGGTGGCGATCGACGATCGCGACGCCAGCATCCCCGTCCCGCCCGAGGGCGCGGCGGTGGTGGTGGAGCTCGGCTACGAAGGGGCGCCCCTGGTCAGCGTCGGGTCCTTCGTGATCGATGAGGTCGAGTTCGGCAACGGCCCTCGGTCCATGGTCATCAAGGCCTCCAGCACCAGCAGCGCCGAAGCGAGCGCGGGAGGCATGGCTGCGATCGCCTGGGAGGGGGCTGCCGCGGTCCGGGGGCTACTGGGCTACATCTACCAGCGCGAGGGCGGCTACGAGAGCTTTAACCGGGGCACCGCCGGCGACTCGGCCGGCCCCTTCCCCGGCAGGCTGACGGAGCAGACGATCGGCCAGGTCATCGCCCTGCAGCGCTCGGGGCGTGTGTTCGCAGTGGGGGCGGCCCAGTTCGTGCCGGGCACCCTGGAGCAGGCGATGCGCGACGCGGGGCTGAAGACCGGCGATCGATTCTCCGCCGCGAACCAAGACCGCATGGCGACGGCCCTGCTGCTCGGGAGCAAGCGGCCAGCCCTGCGCGACTACTTGACCGGGCGCAGCAGCAACATCACCGCGGCGCACCAGGCCCTGTGCCAGGAGTGGGCCGGAGTGGTCTGCCCCTCGGGGGTGGGCTTCTATGACGGCCGCAACGGCAACCGGGCCCGCGGGACCGTCGACGAAGTGCAGGATCGCCTCCGGCAGGCCCGAGCGAACCTGGCCAACCAGCGGCAGGCCCGGGAGGAGGCGGCCCAGGCCCAGCCCCCGGGATCGCCGGCGATCTCCCCAGGCCAGCGAACCCTGCTGAAGCAGCGCCGGACCCAGTCCTGGCACGACACCACCCTCGGGCGGATCGTGACCACGGTGGCGGCGCGCCACAAGCTGACGCCGGTGATCAGGTCGGCGGCGGCCGAGGAACGGATCCGCCATGAAGACCAGACGAACGAAAGCGACCAGGCCTTCCTGACCCGGCTCGCGACCCGGTTCGGGGTGGTCATCAAACCGAAGGACGGCCAGCTGGTGCTGGCGGATCGAGACCGCGGGACCTTCGCCGCCAGCACCGCCGCCACCCTGCGGAACGATGGCCAGACCCAGTGGCGAGCGCGGCTGAAGGATCGAGCCCAATACTCCGCCGTGAAGGCGCGATGGATCGACCGCAAGACAAGCACCGAGCGAGTGGTCGAGCACCGCCAGGGGCAGGGGTTCCCGACCCTGGAGCTGCCCAAGACCTACCGCAGCGAGAAAGAGGCGGAGCGGGCGGCCGAGAGCAAGGCAGCGGCCCTGGCCGCTGCATCGGTGGAGGTGAGCATCCAGCGGCCGGGGATGCCGCAGCTGGCCGCCGAGGGCACCATCACCCTGCAGGGGTTCCGGCGCGAGATCGACGGGGTGCCCTGGGTGATCAACCGGGTCCAGCACCGGCTGGACCGGAGCGGGTTCCAGACCTCGATCGAGTGCGGCACGCCTCGGGAAAACCGCGGTCCTGGTGGCGCGAGCGGCGGCGGCGGCGGTCCGTCCGGGCTGTTCCCTGGCGGGCCCACCGCGAGCGGGACCTACGTGCAGGGCAACATCGGGCCGACCAGCAGCGGCGACCACTTCGACATCAAGCGGGCCGATGGGGCGTTCTTCGATCGCGGCTCCCTGGACAGGTTCGTGACCGTGGAGGGCCAGCCCCTGAGCAGTGGGGTCACGGTCCCGGGCGGCCGGTTCGGCGCGAGGCGCGGCTACGGCAGCCATCGCGGCTGGGACTTCGCTTTCCGTCGCGGCGCAAGACTGCGCCTTCAGAATGGCGCGCAATGGGTCGGGAACACTCCCGGCACTGCCAAGGGTGATCGAGCGTCTTTCCGGACACCCGATGGAACCGTCTACGTCATCCTTCACGGGAGATTTCAACCATGAACCAGTCGAATCAGGTCCAGAACGCGAGGCCTGATGGGCTGAGGTTTCAGATCGGCGGCGGGCCGAACGGTCCGGCGTTCATTCCGAAGATCGACGTGCAGATCGGCTTCGACTCGGTGCTGCTCATCGGAGCGATGGGATGGGCCCTATGGAGCCAGGCCCTCCGGCCGACGCTGCAGGATCGGCTCAGCACCACCTGGGCGCCGGTGGAGGAGGAGCGGAAGCTGACCGGCCTGCTGGCTCAGATGGCCATTCTCGCGAGGGCAGACCGTGCGATCCTTGTCGCGTTCCACAACGGCACCGTCGACCATGACGGATACCACCTGCAGCGAATGACGACCATTAACCAGTTCGTCAGCGAAGGATCTAAGCCGATGCCGAAACCTATCAAGGATGTTCCTATCGGCCGGATCATGATTGAGCTGGAAGCTATGCTCGCGTCCGGAACCTGGTCGACTATCCAAAAGCGGAGAGGAATGCCGGCGCTGTGCATTAAACACCTAGAAGATAACGGCATGTATTTTATGGCGAATCATCTGGTGACAATCGGGAATCTCCCGGTGGGGATTGTGTCGCTGCAATACACCACGAAGCGGCGATCGTATTTCGACTGCCAGAAGAATGGCCCTCACATGCTGATGCTGTCGGGGCTATTCGATCAGATCCGCGAGACAATGAAGCGGCGCGTCATCAAGCCGCCGCCGATGGCCCGCCTGCGACTAGCGATGGCCCGGATTCTGGAGATCGGGACGACATTCCGCCGGCGCTGATCCGCTCGGGCTCGGTATCCTGCCCCGCAGGTACCCCTCCCACCATGGCTCCCCACGACTATCTGACCATCGCCGCGATCGTGTACGCGGCCGCCAGCGAGATCATCGGTATGTCGCCGCTGAAGGACCACTCGGTCATCCAGCTGGTGCTCCGGATCCTCGGCATGCTGCTGGCCCAGTTCAAGCCGAAGGCGAACGCCCCCAAGTGATCGCGTCCCAGGTGGATGACGCCATCGCCGCCTGGGACGCCGCTCAGCCTCCGGAGCCCGGGCCGGTGGTGACGCATGAACCGATCGACCCCGCGGTCCAAACCGGCGCCTCCCGAGCCCTGGGAGGCGCCATGTCCATTCGCGCCCCCTGGAGGCAACCGTGACGAACGAAGTGCAGGCCCTGCGCCCGCTGCTGGACTTGATCTATTCCGGCGAGGGCGGCCCCGACTCCTACAACCGAGGCCGGGCTGGCGATTCCCCGGGCCCCTGGCCTGGCGGCCTGCAGCGCCTGACGATCGGCGAGGTGGAGCAGCTGCAGGCCCGCGGCGAGGTGTTCGCTGTCGGCCAGCTGCAGGTCACCCCCGGGACCATGCCGCTCGCGATCAGGGCCGCCGGCCTGACCAGGACCGATCGGTTCGACCGGGTGAACCAGGACCGTATGGCGGTCGGGCTGATCCTCCGCGGCATCCGCCGGCGGCTGTCCGACTACCTCACCGGAGCCCACGACAACCTCGACGCGGCCCAGAACGACCTGGCTCTGGAATGGGCCAGCATCCCCCGCGCTGACGGCCGCGGGGCCTATGACGGCATCAACGGGAACAAGGCCAACCCAGCCAAGGTGGAGGCCACCCGCGAGGCCCTGCGTCGCTCCCGCGCCGCCCTGATGGCGCTGGCCCGGCCGGTCGTAGCGGCCGACGTGACCACGGCCCCCAGGCCCCTGGCCAGGCCGATCACCACTCGGGTGGTGATGCCGGCGAAGCGACCGCAGGACTACGGCTTCAAGGATGGGGATTTCCACCTGGTCGTGAACGACCTGGTGGAGACCTGCAAGGCCTACAACTTCCGCGGCACCCTGCTGTGGGAGCTGCCGGCGCTCGCCCGCGGGCAAGGCCGCGACAACCAGTGGAACGAACGGCACACCGACACCCCGCCCGGGCTCTATCGGGTGGGGCAGGTCTACCGGGATTGGGAGCGCAACCCGAACCCGCCCTATTCCCGCGACGCCATCGGCTACGGCTGGTTCAGCCTCGACCTTGTCGAGCTGGAGGACCAGGAACGGAAGCACGGCAGGGCCGGCATCATGATCCACGGCGGCGGATCCGGAGCGGGCTGGCCTGGGGCCTGGGCGCCACGGCAGCCGCTGCTCCCGACCCTCGGCTGCGTCCGGATGCACAACATCGACCTCCGGGACAAGGTGATGCCGCTGGTCGACGCTCCGGGGGCGGTGTTCGTTTCGGTCTATCAGGAACGGTGACGGCGGAGCGCCGCTGCCAGGATCCGAGCCAAGGCACCGACCGCGACCGCGGCCCGCACCCCTGGGGCGCTCACGACCCAGCAGCAGGAGCCGCGGGCATCGGTGCCCACGCTGACCCTGACCTGAGGTTCATCCATGGCTGTCGCTGAGGGGTGGGGGGGGGAGGAAGACCTGCCGCCGGGCCTGGGAGGGCTCAGTCTGGAGCGCCAGCTGACGGTGGAGCTGGACCGGCGAATCGCCCGGCGGCTGGACCGGTCAACAGCCGTCCGGGGCCTGGAGCTGGCGATCCTGCAGCTGGCGAAGTGCCAGTCAATGATCGAGAGCGCTCGGCTGGAGGTGCGGATGCTGCGCCAGGCCCTGCAGCAGTCCCGCTCCCCGGCGCCGGCCGACCCACAGGCTGGTCGCGAGCGAGCCGCGTCCCTGGCTCGGGCCCTGCGGGCTGGATTCGGCCTGCCCGAGGAGCCTGATCAGCATGGATCCGAAGCTGGGCCTCCGCGGCCCTGATCTCCCGGCGAACCGCCGCCTGGCTCATGCCGTGCTCGGCCGCCAGTCGGGCCACCGACTGCGGTGGGCTTTCCAGCCCCTTGGCCTGAGCCAGGATCCGCCGGGCCCTCGGGGGCAGCTGCTCCAGCAGGGCCGCGACCTGGAGCCGGGCATCGCTGAGCGGATCGTCTGAGCCGCTGCTGCGGCTGTCGGCCAGGGCAGCGAGCATGGTGGACCCGTCGCTGGTGGCGGCATCGAGCGAGGCGCACCTGGACCGCAGGGGGCGCAGCTCGCGCAGGTGGTGCGGGGTGATCCCGAGCACCGCGGCCAGCTCCTCCTCGGTCGGCTCGCGACCATGGGCGGCCCGGAGGCGCTGCTCCAGGCTGCCGATTCTCCCGAGCCGTTCGGCATCGGCGCCGCACATCGAGACCGGATGGCCGGTGCGCTCGATCGCCCGGCCGACCGCCTGGCGGATCCACCAGTAGGCGAAGGTGCTGAAGCGGTACCCCTTCGCCGGGTCGAACCGCTCGACCGCTCGGGCCAGGCCGACGTTCCCTTCCTGGATCAGGTCCAGCAGCTCCAGCGACGAAGCCCCGGCGCCCATCCGGGTGACGAACCGAACGACCAGCCGCAGGTTCGCCGTCATGAACCGCTCGCGGGCTCGCATGCCG
>NZ_JAGQBG010000027.1 GCF_024345515.1 Cyanobium sp. N5-Cardenillas | reverse complement strand
TAGCCCTGCAGGGGGGCATAGGCATAGAGCCAGGCCTCCTTGGCGATGGCGCGGGCTTCTGCGGGGCTGAGCGCTGCGACCTGGCCCCGGGAGCTGGGGACAGGTGCCGAAGCCGGTGTCGCCGCCAGGGAACCCAGGGGACTCAACGGTAGGGCGGCGATGAGGGCGGCGATCAAGACGACCGCTGGTCGGCTGGGGGTCGGGACCATCGTGTGGCTGAGGAAAACTGTGGGTACTGAGGGCAGGTGTCAGGCGAAGGGTTGCCTCAGGGCTTGAGCGCTTCGATGTCGTTCAGCTGCCAGACCTTGCTGAAGTAGGCCTCGGTGGGGCCATAAAAGCGGAAGTAGGCGAACCAGCCTTTGCCCGGGGTGGTCTTGATCCAGTTGGCGGCGCCGTCGGGCCGCGCCGGACCAAAGGACACATCCACCGAGCCATCGGCGTTGGTGACCAGATCCGGCTTGCGGGAGCTGAGGTCAGCGGCGCCCTGGTCGGTGATGAGCGGGCCCCGGCTGAGGTTGTCGTAGAGGGTGATCGACCAGAACTGCTTCACCGGCGCGCCCGCCGGCACCCGCATCCGGTAGGTGCGGCCGCCATCCAGCCAACGTCCGCCCTTGTCTTTCGAGGCCTCCAGGTACACCTGGCCAAAGCCCACAATCCGCCCCTGCATCCCCGCCGACATGCCGATCGCCTCGTAGAACCAGGAGCTGCGCTCGTCGAGCTGCACCCGGCGTCGGTCGGGCGTTTCCTGGTCGAGGTCGAACAGCACTGCGTACTCCCAGTGCTTGCCGGGGTACACCGTTGCGCCGGGGATTCGCTTGTCGTAGGCGATGGTGCGGGCCATCAGATCGCCCACCTGGGCGGCCTCGCCCAGCACCTTGGCCTGGCGGGCATCCGGTTGGAAGGGCTGGCCAGGGATGATCCCCAGAGGAGCCAGCATCCCGAACAGCATGCGGTCGCGGGGGGCCACCGGCTCGTTGGCATAGAGCTCGCTCAGCAGGCGCCAGTAATTCAGGTCGGCGGGCTGGGCCGACTGCCAGGGGCGACCCGCCACCGGGACATAGGCGTTCGTGGGCGGGTTGTCCCGCTGGTTCCAGCCGTAGAGCCGGTGGCGGCGCACGGTGGCTTCGGCCACGGCCTTGTCGGGATCAAGGCCTCGGGTGCCGAACCAGATCTGGTTGCTGGGGGAACGCACCAGTCGGTAACCGGGGGCCTCCGGCTCGGGGCTGCCCGGGGACAGGATCAGATACTTGCCACCGGCGCCCTTGTCGGGTCCCGTCTGGCCCATGTCGGTGATCGGCTGCTGCCAGATGTCCATCACCCCGCCGGCGGTGAGCCCGGCGGGCACCTCGATCACCAACGGGCCCTGCTTGGCCAGGTCCCAGAAGCTGAAGGCATAGAGGGTGGTGATGTTGGGGGTGAGCATCCCCGCCTTGTCCTTCAGGGTCTGGTAGAGCACCACATCGCCGTTGCGGGCGCCGAAGGTCTTGGCCTGGGCGTCGTAGAGCGCCTTGAAGCCCACGGCAGGCAGAGCCCAGAGGTAGGCCTGGGTGGCGCGCTGGAAGTCGAGCTCGTCGTAGAGCCTGGCAGCGGTGGCCTTGGTGGGGTAACCGTTCTCCAATGGAAGAACCCCAAGCCTTGTCTGTTGGACATCAGATGCGGCAGGCTGCTTGGCTTGCACGCCACTGAAGAAGCTGATACCGGCCAGGGAGGCGATCAGCGACTTCCGAAAGAGGTTGAGCTTCAAGGATTTTAGTCAGCGATCAACTTTAGCTGCTCGTTCAGCTACGGGCCGGCCAACGCTCAAAATCAGAAGCGGGCTCGGACTTAGGACACAAAGAAACCCATGCTCCCGTTTTCTGTATCTAGATGACGGGCTATGGCCGCACCTCGGCAGATTGAATCCCTCTGAGCTGAACCTATCCACTACTAGACAATAGTTATCAACTTACATCTGACTAGCGACTAGGAGCCGGTTGAGACCCGGCTATTATCGTCCCCGGTCCGAATCAGTGCTTTATATGATTCGTTGCGCAGCATGCAAATCAAGTCCGCAAAGGCTGTTGTCCAATAGTACAAAGAAACAACTTCATCCTGTCCAATTGTTGAAAGGGGCAATGCTCCCTGAGATGGAGTTCTGGCTAAAAATGAAACTCGCCCTATCAACTTTCCGCCTGCATCGAAAAGGAAGATCGGGCCAATATGGTTATCTTTGGCAAATAAAGCATATCTATAACTACCGATAGGCTTACTAAAGCCGCCTTGAAATTGCACAGCCGATCCCGATTCTTTCATTTTTCTTGCCTAGCCAGCCCATCTTGTTTGGCATGAACTTAAGCAGTGGCACACGGTTTCGACAGCAGATTGTTCATGAACTCACACAATTCGTCAGAGCGCCCACCCAAAGAAACATCGCGTCCCAGACTGGAATAACGCCAAGATCACCTGAACGCAAGAATCCCTGGTAGCGATCAAAGCTGTTTAGGAGGCGTATCAGGTGTATCTTGATGTTATACGGACTAAATTGATGCCCGGATCGATCATGGGGAATGGCTCGCGCTTGTGAGGACTCCTTCTTATCGCTGACGGTGCTGAGTGCCTAATCCCGCTGTAATGAAAACTGCTGTTGCCTCGTGCTCCACGTCAGCCGTGTGCCAGGTGCCAGGAGCATTAACTGCGTACTGGCCAGGGCCCAAAGTTACGGCCGAGCGGGCACCATCAGGATTCTCTTGGTGAAGGATCATTGATCCGGACGTGCATAGAACGACTTCGCTTCCATGCGGGTGCATTTCCCACATTGCCCACGACATGTTGAATTTGTGCATACTCACGAGACGCCCTTCGGCGCCATCCTGTGCATGCCGGTGGACGTATTCCTCGTACCAATCCATTGCACCAGTGAACAATGGCTCAACCTCGGCAGTTGCGCCTAGACCCAGATGGACTGGATGCGCAATAATGTCGCGTGCGCCCATGGAAAAATCCCCGAGTCACCATGGTTTGGAACTATATCAGAGGAATTCCTAGACAGCCGTTTTGGATCCGTATAACGAAAAATAGACGGCTTCCGATAACCTCCCGATGCCTGCCCCATCCTTCCGTGAACCACGCCGGGGCATCGAACTGACTTCCGCCAAAACCATTGCAGTGCAGGAGCTGCCTGCCTCGGATCTACCAACGTTAGCCGTGGTTCACGGGTCCGATATCCACATGTTCTATCCGATACAGATCCCTAGCTTTCGCTCAACCCTGAACCAGGGCATAGCCAAGCCACCTTCCCTCTCTCCGAATTTCCCCCAGCTGTGCTCCCACAGAAACCCGATCGTGCCCTCCAGCTCTTCAGCGAAGCGGTCGATCGTCGATCTCTGCGGGGGGGGTGGTGAAGCCCAGGCTGGCGCGGGCGGAACTGGCCAGGGCGGCCCGGTGGAGTTGCTGGTCCGGCGTGGATCATCCCGCCGCCCCCCCAGGAACGGCGGCATCGCCTCCAGCAGCGCTTCGCGGGCCCAATCGATACAGCCTCTCAGAATTGGATGGTCAGACCTCCATTGAGCCCGTAATCAGCCAAGGCTCCATTCGCGCGACTGTCGTAGCCGAAATCGGCCACGCCTCGGAGGTACACGGCCAGGTTGTGGCGGGTGGCCACATTCAGACCTAAGGCAACTCTCAGACCACTGCGATTGAGCCACGCCCCAGGGACTTGCACTTGTCGAGAAGAAAAGGGGTAGTCCACCACCTGGTCATTGCCACCTGTCCTCCATGTCCCAAACCAACTCAGCCGCGCGCTGGGAACAATCAACGTTGTACCCTGACGGACGGTTTGCGCAATGGAGACACCTAGATCAAGATTGGTCCAACTTGTATTGTTGGGAAGATAGTTTAAGTTGAAGACGTTGATGCTCGTGTTCCCACCACTGAGTTCGCCACCACTTTCTACAAAGGGGTGCTCGTTAATCCCACTCCAGCTCAGATTGAGAGAAGGCGTCAGCAGCGTGTTTCGACTCAGGTTAATTCGTCTTCCAGTGACCAAGCCAGCCGTGAAGCTTTCTGCCGATTTTTGACCGGACGCTGAGAGCGCAGAGCTGTCCAGTTGAATGCCTCGCGTCTGGCTGCCACTGAACGTGCCATAGCCTGCCAGCGCACCGATGAAGTAAGGGCCCGGTGACCACCTGCCATAAAGGCCGACGCCATAGGCCGTGGGAGACCAGTTTCCTCCGCCATTTCCCGTCTGAATGACGGACAACGAGCCAACCGAACCATAGACACCCAATTGAGTGCTGGGAGACAACGACTTTTCAAGCCCAAAAAGTGATGCACCACCACGGCTGTCAGCACGATTGACCCAGTTTCCCAGGCCTGGGTTGTCGATGTTCGTCAAGGATGTACTGAAACCCCGTACCCAAGCCCTGAGCCTCCGGCGTTCTCCGTAGAAGTCGTTCGGTTGATCGGCAAAGGTGAAACGCTTGTCAGCGGCGTGGACAGACTTTGGACCAGGTTGTTTTAGGCATTCAGCCTTGGCTTGAGCCATGGCTTTCTCCGAATCCACATAGCGTTGTGGATTGGCTTCTGAGCCTTTACACAGTGGAATTTGAAGAGGTTCAACATCCAATGTACTATTCAGTACAGCCATTGCAGAGTCGTTGAGCATCTTCTGAATGCCCGCCGGAGCCGCATCGGTGTTGCGAGGGAAGAAGCCCGAAACGATGGCTTGAGGGGAAAGAGTTGCGGCGAATGAATTTGACAAGTCCTCGACGACCGCCTCCGGCGTTAAATCGCCTGACACGCCCTCGACGACTGCCTCCGGCGTCACCTCGCCAGTGATGGGAGGTTCAAAGGGATCAGGCAACTCTGGCTCAGGTTGGGAAAACTCCAGCAAGCCAAAGGCAGCGTTATCAATGAAGTTGCCAATGCTGAGATTTCCAGTTGCTGTAGACTCGGCGGTGTAGGCAAAACGAAATTGCTGACCAGCCTCACCAATCAAGATATTCTTCTGCACGTAGTTCGTCCAGGCCTGACCGGTCTTATAGGTATCAGAACGCACGGTCGTCCATGCTCCATCCTTCAAGACTTGCACATCTAACTTCATTGTGTCGGTTCCAGCCCGTCCACGATGCCAGAAGGAATAGGATAAAACTCCCGTTCTCCCCAAAGTCACTGTTTGTGAAAGGGTGCTTGGTCGAGTGGCATTCAGTTCGGCAAAGAAGTTACCTCCGCCGACAGGGAAAAACTCATCGCCTGCGGCAGTGGCCTGAGCCGGCGCGATGGTAAAGACAGGTCCGCCAGATGAAGCACTGAAGCCTGAGGACCAGAGCTCTATCTTGTTATCCGAAGCTGATGTGTTCCAAGGGGGAACTTGTGAAGCATCAATCTGCCTGAAGTATGACCCAGTCGGCGGACCGGGAGGGTCCGGCGGGATAGGGAGGGGAGGTACCTGGGTTTCAAACCCCCCATTCAGAATCAAGTTTCCGCGATCCTGAGCGCCAGCATTTCGACCTTCTCCCAACAGGGAGAGCACTAAACATCCGATCGCCATACGCCCAACGCCAGGCCAGCTTCCCCCACGAATCAATTGAATGAATACGGCCGAACCGAAACGAAAAATTTGGGCTAGTGTAGCATCTTCGGCCGGTTTGTTAACACCCGAGAGTCAGTACTCCCAGATCAACACAGCCAAGACGGCAGGGCGAGGCTCACGCCCCCCCTCAGCTGTGCTCCCTCAGAAACCCGATCGTGCCTTCCAGCTCTTCAGCGAAGCGGTCGATCTCTTCAGGGGTGGTGGTGAAGCCCAGGCTGGCGCGGGCGGAACTGGCCAGGCCGTAGTGGCGGTGCAGGGGTTGGGTGCAGTGGTGGCCGCTGCGGATGCAGATGCCGGCGGAATCCAGCAGGGCGGCGATGTCGTTGGCGTGCAGGCCGTCCACGCTGAAGGCCGCTAAGGCGGCCCGGTCGGGCTGTTGGTCCGGGGTCGGCCCCAGGATCCGCACGCCGTCGATGGCCTGCAGCCGCTCGAACAGGCGCCGGGTGAGCTGCTGCTCCCAGGCGTGGATGCGCTCCATGCCCAGGTTCTGCAGATAATCGAGGGCGGCGCCCATGCCGATCGCCTCACCGATGGCCGGAGTGCCGGCTTCAAACTTGTGGGGCAGGTCGGCCCAGGTGCTGTGGTCGAGGTAGACGTCGTGGATCATCTCGCCGCCGCCCAGGAACGGCGGCATCGCCTCCAGCAGTGCCTCATGGGCCCAGAGGAAGCCCATGCCCGTGGGCCCGCACAGCTTGTGGGACGAACCCACCAGGAAATCGGCCCCCAGGGCGGCCACGTCCACCGGCTTGTGGGGCAGGCTCTGGCAGGCGTCCACCAGCAGCAGGGCGCCGGCACCGTGGGCCAACGCAGCCACCGCCTCGATCGGGTTGAGGCAGCCCAGGGTGTTGCTCACGTGCACCAGGCTCACCAGCCTGGTGCGTTCGCTGATCTTGGCCTTCAGGTCCTCCAGATCCAGCTCGCCGCTCTCGGTGACGCCCGCATGGCGCAGCACACACCCTGTTCGGGCCGCCAGCAGCTGCCAGGGCACCAGGTTGCTGTGGTGCTCCATCACCGACAGCAGCACCTCATCGCCCTCCCGAAGGTTGGCGTCACCCCAGGTGCGGGCCACAAGGTTGATCGCCTCGCTGGCGTTGCGGGTGAACACGATCTCCCGGGCGCTGGCGGCACCGATGAAGGCGGCCACCTTGCCCCGGGCCGCCTCGAAATGGTCGGTGGCGCGGGCGCTCAGCTGGTGGGCGCCGCGGTGCACATTGGCGTTGTCGAGGCTGTAGTACTGCTGCAGCGCCTCCAGCACCTGGCGGGGCTTCTGGCTGGTGGCGGCGTAATCCAGATAGATCAGCGGTTGCCCCAGGCAGGCCGTCTGGGCCAGCAGGGGGAAATCGGCGCGCGTCTGCACCGCCAGGTCGGCCACCAACGGAGCGCCGCCCATGGGCGGCGCCGTGATCCTCGGGGAGTTGGTGGAGGTCGCCGTCATCGGCCCTGCTCCCCCAGCAAGCTGGCCAGAGGCTGCCACGGCCGGGCGGCCTCAGGGAGGTCCTGCAGCACCTCCTCGCAGAAGCCGCGCAACAGCAGCCGGGCCGCCTGGTCGGCGGCGATGCCACGGCTCTGCAGGTAGAAGAGCTCGTCCTGCTCCAGCCGGCTCACGGTGGCGCCGTGGGCGCAGCGCACGTCGTCGGCGACGATCTCCAGTTCGGGCTTGGTGTCGATGCGGGCCCGGTCCGACAGCAGCAGGTTGCGGCTCAGCTGGGCCGCATCGGTGCGCTGGGCTGCACGGGGCACCTGCACGGCGCCGTTGAACACGCTGCGGCCTTGGCCGTCGGCCACCGCCTTGTGCAGCTGCTCCAGCCGCCCGTCCGGCCCTTCGAACACCATCTGGCTGTGGGTGTCGCTGATCTGGCGGCCATCCGCCAGCTGCAGGGCCTTGAGGGCACTGTGGGCCGCCCCCTCGCGCTGCACCAGCCGCGGCTCCAGCCGCCCCAGGGCCCAGCCCCCATGGGCACTCACGCCGCTGTAGCGGCTGCCCGTGGCCTGCTCCACCGCCACGGTGGCCAGCAGGCAGCCCGTTTCGGCGCCGGGCGCCAGCAGGCCGTGGCGCAGCTCGGCGCCCTCGCCCAGGCGGGCCTCCAGCACCACGCTGGTGAGGTTGGCGCCGCTGCTGCGGTGCACCTGCAGCACCTCCAGAGATGCCTCGGGCTCCAGCACCAGCAGCAGCCGCAGGGGCAGGATCCCCTCGCCATCACCGGCGTCACTCACCAGCTCCAGGGTGGTGGCAACCGGGCCGCGCACCCGCAGGGCCAGCACGTTTCGGGCCGTGGCGCCGTTGAGCAGCACCGGCCACAGCTCACAGCTGCCTGTGGCGGCCAGCACCTGGCCCAGGGTGTTGGTCAGTTCGTCGCCGCCGATGGGCTCCAGGCCCGCCGGCAGCGAGATCCCAGCCAGGGGGTCGCTGTGGCCATCGAGCACCAGGCGCAGGCTGCGGGCGGCGGTTTCGGGCTGGGCCGCCGGGGCGGGGCTCAGCAGGGTGGGGCTCAGCGCGGTGAGCGGCGCCAGGTCGGTGAAGCGCCAGGCCTCGACGCGGCGGGTGGGCACCGGAAGCTGCGCCAGGGCCTGGGCCGCCCGCGCGCGGCTGGCCGCCAGGGCATCGGCGCCAGCGGAGGCGCCACCAGTGGCGTTCGCCAGCAAGGCAGCGACCCAGCTGCCTGGGCCCGCGCCGGCCAATGCGGTGGGGGTGGAGAGCGAAGCGGCCACCATCTCAGCCCACCTCCGCCGGTGTGCGATCCA
Source organism: Cyanobium sp. N5-Cardenillas (assembly GCF_024345515.1). Classification (GTDB taxonomy): domain Bacteria; phylum Cyanobacteriota; class Cyanobacteriia; order PCC-6307; family Cyanobiaceae; genus Cyanobium. Next base: position 10,816 of record NZ_JAGQBG010000027.1, on the reverse strand, counting down.
GGGCCGCCAGTTCGGCGTCGACCCAGTCGTAGCCGCGCTCCTCCAGTTCCAGGGCCAGCTCCTTGCCGCCGGTGCGCAGGATGCGGCCGGCCGCCATCACGTGCACGTAGTCGGGGGTGATCACATCCAGCAGCCGCTGGTAGTGGGTGATCAGCAGGGTGGCGTTGTCGGGGCCGGCCAGGTGGTTCACACCGCCGGCCACGATGCGCAGGGCATCGATGTCGAGGCCGGAGTCGGTCTCGTCGAGCACCGCCACCAGGGGTTCGAGCAGGGCCATCTGCAGGATCTCGTTGCGCTTCTTCTCGCCGCCGGAGAAGCCCTCGTTGACGCTGCGCTCCAGGAAGGCCGGATCCATCTGCACCACCTGCAGCCGTTCACGCACCAGGTCCTCGAAGGCGAAGGTGTCGAGCTCCTCCTCCCCCTTGCCGGCGCGGCGGGCGTTGGTGGCCACCCGCAGGAACTCCAGGTTGCTCACCCCGGGGATCTCAACCGGGTACTGGAAGCCGAGGAACAGGCCGGCGCGGGCCCGCAGCTCGGGCTCGAGGCTCAGAAGGTCGTCGCCCTTGTAGAGCACGGTGCCGCCGGTGACGGTGTAGGCCGGGTGGCCCGCCAGCACCTTGGAGAGGGTGCTCTTGCCGCTGCCGTTGCGGCCCATCACCGCGTGGATCTCACCGGCGCGGATCGTCAGGGACACCCCCTTGAGGATCGGCTGGTCCTCCACGCGGGCCGTGAGATCACGGATCTCGAGCAGTAGGGGAGCGTCGGGGCGGATCACGGCGGGGGAGAAAAGGGCAGGGAAGGGACGGGGAACGAAGCGTTGGACCGGCCGGGGTGGCCGTGGGCCGGGATCAGCCGACCGAACCCTCGAGCTTGAGGGCCAGCAGCTTGTCGGCCTCGGCGGCGAACTCCATCGGCAGCTGGTTGAACACGTCGCGGCAGAAGCCGCTCACCATCATCGACACCGCCTCCTCGAAGGCGATCCCCCGGCTCTGCAGATAGAAGAGCTGGTCGGCCGAGATGCGGCAGGTGCTGGCCTCGTGCTCGATGCGGGCCTCCGGCTGCTGGGAGCGGATGTAGGGATAGGTGTTGGCGGCGGCCTGGTCGCCGATCAGCATCGAATCGCACTGGCTGTAGTTGCGGGCGCCCACGGCCTTGGGGCCCAGCTGCACCAGCCCCCGGTAGCTGTTGGAGGAGTGGCCGGCGCTGATCCCCTTGCTCACGATCGTGGAGCGGGTGCGGGGACCCACGTGGATCATCTTGGTGCCGGTGTCGGCCTGCTGGCGGTTGTTGGTGAGGGCCACCGAGTAGAACTCGCCCACCGAATCGGCCCCCTGCAGCACGCAGCTGGGGTACTTCCAGGTGATCGCCGAGCCGGTTTCCACCTGGGTCCAGCTGATGTGGCTGCGGTCGCCGCGGCACTGACCCCGCTTGGTGACGAAGTTGTAGATGCCGCCCTTGCCGTTCTCATCCCCCGCGTACCAGTTCTGGACGGTGGAGTACTTGATCGAGGCGTCATCGAGGGCCACCAGTTCCACCACCGCCGCGTGCAGCTGGTTGGTGTCGAACATCGGCGCCGTGCAGCCCTCCAGATAGCTCACCGAAGCCCCTTCCTCGGCCACGATCAGGGTGCGCTCGAACTGGCCGGTGTCGCCGGAGTTGATGCGGAAGTAGGTGGAGAGCTCCATCGGGCATTCCACCCCCTTCGGGATGAACACGAAGGAGCCGTCGCTGAACACGGCCGAGTTGAGGGCGGCGAAGTAGTTGTCGTTGCCGGGCACCACCGTGCCGAGGTACTTCTCGATCAGGTCGGCGTGGTCCTTCACCGCCTCGCTGATCGAGCAGAAGATCACGCCGTGCTCGGCCAGCTTCTCCCGGTAGGTGGTGGCAATCGAAACGCTGTCGAACACCGCATCCACCGCCACGTTGGAGAGGCGCTTCTGCTCGCTCAGGGGGATGCCGAGCTTCTCGAAGGTTTCCAGCAGCTTGGGGTCCACCTCATCGAGGCTGGCCTTCTTCTCCTGCTGTTTCGGCGCCGCGTAATAGATGATCTCCTGGTAGTCGATCGGCGGGTGGCCCAAGGAAGCCCAGTCAGGCTCCTCCATCTGCAGCCACTGGCGGAACGAGCGCAGGCGGAAGTCGAGCAGGAAGGCGGGCTCGTTCTTCTTGGCGGAGATCAGCCGCACCACGTCCTCGCTGAGCCCCTTGGCGATCTTCTCGGTTTCGATGTCGGTGACGAAGCCGTACTTGTACGGCTGGCTCACCAGATCGCCGACGGTTGCGCTGCTCGCCATGGGGGAAAGGGGCCGGTTCAGCCGGCGGTGAGGGTCTGGATGTCTTCGAGGCTGATGGTCTGCTCCTCGCCGCGGAAGGGGTTGTCTTCGGTGAGGAAGAGCATGCAGTGGCATTCCTTGCGCTCCCGCATCGGCACGCAGGGGCAGTTCCAGAACGCCTGGGCCACCTCGGCCTCCTTGTCTTCGTAGTGGCGGCAGGGGCAGAGGGCGCCGCCCAGCTCGTCCTTGTGCCGGGCCAGACCCTCGAGCACCACGGCGGTGACCCCCGGATCGCTGCAGAAGTAGGTGCCGGTGCGCTGGGCGTAGGTTTCCGCGAAGCGACGGATCACCTCCAGGCTTTCGGCACCGGGGGTCGTGGTGGTGGAGGCGTCGGTCATGGGCAGAGCGTCGGGTAGCGCGCACCGGTGGATCGAATAACGAAACACTTTGGTTTCGTTACTGCGGGAGCCTAAGGCACAGGCGAGGTCCGTTGACGGCGTGGAAAAGCCATTGTGACGCCCCGGCGGGCACCACGGGCCAGCCCCCATTCCCCCGATGTGCGTGGCATGGTGTTTTTGTCTGACGCCCGTCATGAGCGCCCCCGCCCCGTCCTCCCCCCCCGCGGCCAGCCCCGCCGAGGCAGCCCATCCCACCCGGGAGGCGGCCCTGTCAGTGCTGCTGCGGGAAGGCGAGGCAACGGCGTCCCAGCTGGCGGGGTCCCTGGGGGTGTCGGTCCAGGCCATGCGCCGTCACCTGCGCAGCCTGGAGGACGACGGCCTGGTGGAGGCCAGCCCCTCCCACGAAGGGCCAGGCCGGCCCAGCAACCGCTGGCGACTCACCGACCAGGGCCAGGGCCGCTTCCCCGACGGCAGCGAGAACTTCGCCCTCGGCCTGCTCCACACCCTCACCGAAAGCCTGCCGGCGGACACCCTGGAGCTGGTGCTGCGCCAGCAGGCTGAGGAGAAGGCCGCCGACTACCGCCGCCTGATCGGCAGCGGCCCTTTGGGCCAGCGGATCGAGCAGCTGGTGGAACTGCGGCGCAAGGAGGGCTACGTGGCCGAATGCCGCCGCGACGACGACCCCTCCGCCTGGGTGATCAGCGAATTCCACTGCTCGGTGATGCGCATCGCAGAGCAGTACCCGGTGGTCTGCGACCAGGAGCTGCGCCTGATCCGCCAGACCTTCCCCGACTGCGCCGTGGAGCGCGTCCACTGGCGGCTGGAGGGCGGCCACAGCTGCGGCTTCCGCATCGCTCCCGTCGCCCCCTGAGCCGTGCTCAGCCCCGACGAGCTGCAGGAGCTGGAGGCCACCCTGCTGCCCACCCTGGAGCGCCACCACCTGCGGCTCCTGGCCCATGGCCTGCGCACCCTGCAGGCCATCGCCGGGCGGCGGGCCGGCGCGCTGCCACCCGAGGGGGCGGTGGCGGCCTGGGCCGCCACCCAGCCGGTGATCGCCGCCGATGCCGGCTTCGCCGAGGCCTTCCTCCACCAGATGGAGGGGGTGGGGCAGCAGCTGGCGGCCATCGCCACCGCCTCTGGCCGGGAGCCCCTGGCCCTCGAGCTGGCCGACCTGGTCCACTGGGCCACCGGCGAGGCTGACCGGCGCGTCAGGCCCCCGGCAACCCCACCAGTCCCGCCACCAGGCTGACCCCGGCCAGGGCGGCTGCGGCGGCCAGCCCCCCCCGCCAGCCGGGTCGGTCCCCCTCCAGGGCCGCCAGGGGCAGGGCCATCACCGGCGCCGTCGACAGAAGGGCCACCGCCAGCCCCCCCGGCAGGCCCGCCAGGGCGGTCTGCTGCAGGGCGATGCCGGCGCTGGTGCCCAGCAGGGTGGCGGCCAGGGCCAGGGGCCAGCGGCGCCCGGCCGGTCGGGGCCCCTGCACGGCCCGCGGCAGCCCCGCCAGCAGGGGCAGCATCACCAGCGCCGCCGCCGCCAGCCGCAGGGTGGCGGCCTGCAGCGGCTCCGGCCCCCCGGCCAGCAGCCCCGCCCGCGCCAGCAGCGCCCCGCCGCTGCCGCAGGCCAGGGCCCCGAGGGCCAGGGCCACCCCGGCCGCTTCGGCCCCCGCCGGCTGGTCCTCCCGGGGCGCGCGCTGGTGCACCACCAGCAGCACCGCCAGGGTGATCAGCGCGATCCCCAGCCACTGGGCCGGCCGGGGCACCTCCCCCAGCAGCGCCACCCCCGCCAGGCTCGTGACCGCCGGCCCCCCGGCATCGATGGTGAGGGTGCGCCGGGTGCCCAGCCGCCGCAGGGCCGCAAAGAACAGCGTGTCCCCCAGCGCGATCCCCAGCACCCCGCTCAGGGCCAGCAGCACCAGCGCGCGCGGCGCCATCCGCCAGGGCAGGACGAGGGCGAGTGGCAGCAGCAGGGCCACCGCCAGCAGGTTCTTGAGCAGGTTCAGTCGGGCGGCCGAGAGGGAGGTGGGCAGCCGGCGCCAGAGCAGGCTGGAGAAGGCCCAGCAGAAGGCGGCCGCCAGGGCGGCGGCGACGGGGGCGGCGGACAAGGGGCCGCGGGAGGGTGGGAGAGTTGCGATCATCGCCTGATCGCGCCCCATCGCCTGAGGCCCCCCGTGAGCGGATCCATCGCCGACGCCATCAGCTTCTTCCGGCTCAGCTGCGGCCGCTGGCGCTCCCAGCGCAGCAGCCACCACCTGCTGCACCGCCGCGCCGAGGCGGGCGGCTCCTTCATTGAAGTGGTGGAGCTGGAGGCGGCCGATCCGCGCCTGGAGGCGATCGCCGTCCTGCACGGCCAGGCTCCCTCCGGCCTGGTGGGCGGCTGCCGGGTGCGCTGGAGCGGCTCGATGGCCTGGGACAAGGCCGGCGAGGCCCACGAGGGCGAGAGCGTCTTCGGCCTGATCCCCACCGATGAACGGGGTCGCAGCGGCCTGCTGCTGCGCGACCGCGGCTACGCCGAAACGGCCCCGGTGGCGGGCCACTTCGCCATGGACGACCGGGACGGCCTGCTGCTCACCACCAGCTACGAGACGATGAACAGCCTGGAGCGCTTCAGCTTCGCCGGGCCCGACGTGCGCCTCCGCACCAGCACCGTCGAGGGGCTCTCCAACACCGCCTCCTTCTGCGTCGAGACCCGGATCGCCGACGAGGCGGCGGCCGCGACCGGCGCCAGCGCCGACGCAACGGGCACCCCGGCGAGCCACGAAACCGCCTGCCTGTCGGCCCTGGGCTGGTGACGGGAGCGGCGCCGGTGTTGTGTCGCCAACGTTACGGACTGTGAGCCCTGCCCGCCCGCGCCCGGGGCCGCCGGGGCCCTACTTCTACGATCCCCAACGACGGATGCCGGACCACGCGTGGCTCTTCCACTCCTCAAGTACGCCCCCACCTCCCAGAACTCGCGTGTGACGCCGTTCCGGGTGGGTTCCGACGAGGACCCCAAGGCCGTGTCCATGGACAAGGCCATGGACCGGGAAGATCAGAATTTCGTGATCGAAGCGGCCTACCGCCAGATCTTTTTCCATGCCTTCAAGGTCGACCGCGACCGCACCCTTGAGTGCCAGCTGCGGGACGGCCAGATCACGGTGCGGGATTTCATCCGCTCCCTCTGCCTGTCGGACACCTTCAACCGCAGCTTCTACAACCTCAACAGCAACTACCGGGTGGCCCGCCACCTGGTGGAGAAGCTGCTGGGCCGCCCAGTCCACGGCAAGTCCGAGGAGATCGCCTGGTCCGCCGTGATCATGACCAAAGGGGTCAAGGGCGCGGTGGACGCCATCCTCGACTCCCAGGAGTACCTGGACGCCTTCGGCTATGACACCGTGCCCTACCACCGCAACCGGGTGGTGGGCTCCCGTGAGGTGGGCGAAACCCCCTTCAACCTCACGTCCCCCCGCTACGAGTCGTACTACCGCGGCATCCTGGGCTTCCCCCAGATCGTCTACACCGGCAAGTCCCGCAGCTTCCCCGAGCGCGCCCAGCAGCGCCGTGGTGGCTTCCCGCAGGACTACCTGCCCTGGGTCCGCACCCTGCCCGCCCTGCGTGGCGTCGGCAGCGCCGCCGCCGGCAACACCGGCATGGACTACCTCTCCAAGGTGCCCTACCGCAGCATCGGCCGCTGAGTCCGGCCTTCGCCGGCAGGTGTCCCGCCGGCCTCTGATCGCACCCTGGCCCTGCAGCGTCACAGCTGCAGGGCTTTTTCGTGTCCCCGTCTGGCGAGAGGGGGAACGGGTGAGCCCCAGCCGTCAGTGGATCCTGACCACCAGGGGCTGGCTCCGCGCAAAGGCGGAAACGTCCTCCAGACTGATCCCAAACGAATTCTGATGTTGTGAGCCAGAAGACGCTGACCTCCCTGGCAATGATGACGCTGCGCCAGTTGCGGCAGATCGCCAGTGACCTCGGCGTTTCTCTGTACAGCCGCAAGTCCAAGGAGGAGCTGGTGGAGGCCATCAGCACCCGCCAGGTGGAGGAAGGCAAAGGGCGGAGTCTCGAGCGCATCGAGGCGGAGATGGCCCCGGCCCCCCGGCCCGCCGCCGAGACCCGCGTCGTCTTTCTGCCCCGCGATCCCCAGTGGGCCTACGTCTTCTGGGACATCTCCGAGGACGACCGCAGTGACGCCCTCCATGCCGGTGCCTCCCAGCTCTGCCTGCGCGTCGCCGACGTGACCGGCCTGGCCGGCGGTTCGGCCCACCCCCACACCCTCCAGGAGGTGGTGGTCGACAGCCATGCCACCGAGTGGTACCTCCCCGTCCCCCTCTCCGACCGCGACTACCGGGTCGAGCTCGGCTACCGCAAGGGCGCTGGCGGCGGCTGGATCTCCCTGGCCTATTCCTCGGTCGCCCGGGTGCCGTCGCTGCATCCCTCCGAGCAGATCCTCGACCAGTTCGTTCCCTTCTCCCTCGACGCCTTCCCCTCCGCCTCCACCAGCCTGCCGGCGTCCGAAGAAGCCGTCGATTCCGGCCTGCACGAGCGGCTCTACCAGAGTGCCACCAGCCAGTGGCGCCGCCTGGGCCGCGGCTCCGAGGCCTTCCACGAGATCGATGCCACCGCCGGTCTGGAGGGCGGCGGCGCGTTCTCCGCCTCCGGTGCGGGCCCCTGGGCCTCAGGTCGCAGCGCCTCCGGCATGGGTGGGGTGGGCTCCCGTCAGCGCTCCTTCTGGCTGGTGGCCGATGCCGAGCTGATCGTCTATGGCGCCACCGATCCGGCGGCCCGCCTCAGCATCGGCGGTGAGGAGGTGCCCCTCTCGGCCGATGGCACCTTCAGGGTGCAGGTGCCCTTCCGGGATGGCCAGCAGCTCTATCCGATCGAGGCCCTGGCCGCCGATGGGGAGCAGAAGCGCAGCATCACCATGGAATTCCGACGCTCCACGCCGGAAGCCAACGTCAACAGCCGCGAAGCCTCGATCGCTGAGTGGTTCTAGGCCTCAGGACCCGGCCCCGGCCGGCCCTGCCAACCGTTCAGCCACGGCGGCGATGAGGTCCTGGGGTGTGATCGGCGCCCCAACCTCCAGACAGCGGTCCCGTTCATGCCCGTCCGGGGGCTCCACGGCCCTGAGCTGGGCTTCCAGCACGGCCCCGTCGGCATCGGAGGGGTCGTCGCCTACGGCCTGGCGTTCCACGAGGCGTCGCCGGGCCTCCTCCTTGGAACTGACGCAGGCCAGGATCAGGTACGGGACACCGCGCTTACGGGCCAGGTCCTCCATCCGCCGCCGCTGATCGCGGAGCAGGAAGGTGGCATCCACCACCACCGAGAGCCCCGCCGCGAGGATCCGCTCGGCCTGCTCCGGCAGATGCCGGTCGTAGAGCATGGCGCTCACCGCCGGCCGGTAGGGATCACCCAGGAGCGGTGGGGCCAGCCCCTGCCCCCAGCGACCGAAGAGGCGCTTGCGCTCCACGTCGGAGCGCAGCTGGATCCAGTCCTGCCGCCGGCAGAGCTGGCGGGCCCGGTGGCTCTTGCCGCTGCCGGACACCCCGTGGGTGATCACCAGGGCCGGGGCTGGGGTGGCGGTGGCCCGGCTGGCGCCCTGCAGATAGCGCTCCAGGTCCTGTTGCAGCAGGGCCGAGTCCTGGGCGCCGAGGCTCTGCTGGCCCAGGCGCAGGGCGCAGACCTTGGCCCGCACCAGCGATCGGTACACCCGGTACCAGCGCCAGGTGAGCAGGCCGGCATAGTCGCCGCAGCGACCCAGCCAGCGGTTGAGCAGCACCGCTCCGAGGTCCGGCCGGTGGCGGTGCTCCAGATCCATCGCCAGGAAGGCCAGGTCGCTGATCACGTCGATCCAGCGCAACTGGGGACTGAATTCCAGGCAGTCGAAGACCCTCAGGCGCTCCCCCTCCAGCAGCATGTTGCCCAGGTGCAGATCTCCGTGGCACTCGCGGATGCGGCCCAGGCTTCGGCGCTCGACGAAGCTCGGCCGCAGCCGCCCAAACTGATCTTCGGTCCAGTGCCGCAGGGCGGCAACGTCCGGCTCGGGCGCCAGGCCGCAGGCCTGCAGCACCTCCAGGTTGGCCATGGCCGGGGCCTTCACCAGCTCCGGAGCCCCATAGGAATCCTCCGGGCCGGCGACAGCGGCGGCGGCATGGAAGGCGGCCAGATCATCCGCCAGCCCTTCGAGCTGGGCCTCGCTGAGGCCCTGGTGGTCGAGCACCGCGCCCAGCAGGGCGCTCTGGGGAAACTGGCGCATGCGCACGGCCAGCTCGAGGGTGGGCCCGGAGCCGTGAAAGGCGGCTCGCTCGGGCGGGCCGTGGATGGGGCTGAGGCCCAGGTAGAGGTCCGGAGCCAGGCGTCGGTTGAGCCTCAGCTCCTCCTGGCAGAACCAGCGGCGTCGCTCCGGCGTTGAGAAATCGACGAAGCCCAGATTCACCGGCTTCTTGATCTTGTAGGCGAGGGTTCCGGTGAGCAGGATCCAGGAACTGTGGGTTTCCAGGCAGTCGACCCGCTCGACCGGATGGTCATAGGCGGCGGGATCCAGCAGGGCGGCGATCAGAGGGACCACGGCCGCTCCGATGCTCCTTGCGGTTCAATCCAACCATCTGCAGGGTGATGAGGGCCTCCACCGGGGTCCACACCAGCACAGGTAGCAACAGCCCCGCCGCCAGGGGCGAAGCGGGCAACACGATCAGGGCCAGGACCAGCGTGGCCAGCCAGCTCAGCAGCCAGAAGGGAAGACCGGCGGTCAGCCGATGTAGCCGGCAGATCACCAGGTGATCGAGGCGCAGCAGCAGTAGCAGGGCCCCATAGGCGCCCATCCAACGCCAATCGCCGCTCTTGCGCCAGTAGGAGAGCGCCGAAAAGTAAAAGCTGACGTTGATCACGAACCAGGCGGCCGGGATCCAGGGCTGCATGCTGATCCAGTCCGGTCGCTTCAGGGTGCGATACCAGGAGAAATCCCGCTCCGAGGGGTTGATCACCAGCGTCACCACCAGAAGGGTGATGAGGATCAGGAGCCAGGGAGGCACGGGCATCTGCAGACCTACGCATTATTGGTCGCTGCCGGGGGCCCGTCCACGGACGGGATGTCGGTTCGTCGCGCCGGCGGACCAGACCGCTCGACGTTCCTACGGTTGAAGGGTCCCACGAGCTTGATGGAGGCCCCATGCATACCCACGACCTCGAGAACCACGACAACCTCTACGCCGACGAAGGCAAGATGGTGACCGGTGAGACCAGGGCGGACGCCCAGAGCCATGCCTACTGGGCCGTGGGTGCCATCGCCTTGATGGTGGTAGGACTGGGCGTGGCCCTGGTCATCTCCTGATCCCCCAGGACACGCTCCTGGAAGCCGATGAGGGGGACGGGTTGCCAGAGCCGGACCCAGCCCCCGCTTTCCCTGTGCCGGCGCCAGGCGGAGAGGCGCAGCGGCTGGACGGCGCCCCAGCGGCAGATCAGCAGGTAACGATGCCCCCAGGCCGGGGGCCAGGCCATGGCGGCCCCCCTGGCCCAGGGCCAGCGGTCAGGAGCCAGGGGTTCGAGATCGCGATGGCGGCGCAGCAGGCTCGGCAGCAGGAGGCCGGCGGGGATCGACGGGCCCCAGGCCTCGTCATCCGCTGCCCCGAGCTCCGCCAGGCAGAGGTGCAGGCGCCGGGCCAGCTCGGGCGGGTCGCCCCGACTGGGGAGAACCAGGTGCAATCCTCCCCAGCCGGGAAAGCCCAGACAGGAGAGAAGGGCGCCGGAAGTGGTGCCGGGAGCCATGCGGAGACGGGACGTTGACATCCCTTCGGTGCCACCGTCCGTCACGCAGCGGCCGCTGGGGGGGCCGCACTGGCAGGATCGGCGGGAAGGACGTCACTCCCTTGCCGCCATGTTCGAGAACCGCGAGCGGCCCGCCTGGGTCAACTGGCTGATCCTGGCGATCTTCCTGTTGTCCTCGTGGCAGCTGGCCGGGTTCTGGTTTCAGCAGCTGCACCACTGAGCCTGCAGCCACATCAGGAGGGACGTCGCGGTCGGGCGGTGAGGCCCCGCACCAGCCGGACGCCGCCGCCCACCAGCAGCAGCAGGGCCATCAGGGCCAGCAGGGCCACCACGATCACGCTGCCCAGCTGCAGAATTCCCATGCTGAGCCGGCTCAGCCCGCCGATCAGGTGGGCGATGGCATTGCTGACCAGG
>NZ_JAGQBG010000026.1 GCF_024345515.1 Cyanobium sp. N5-Cardenillas | reverse complement strand
GCAGCGGCAGGTACTGCTGGACGTGGCTCACCCCCCAGGGCAGCCGCTGGATGAAGCTGGTCCGGACCCTGCGCCCCCTGAGCCAGCTCCCGGGCCGGCCGCTCTCCCCATCCACCAGCGCGTAAAGGTCGGGCGGTGCTCCCAATGCCGCCAGAAGCCGGTCGAGTTCGGCCACCACCTGCTCGGAGCCACCCACGGACCGGGGGGTGAACCACTCGTGCACCAGGGCGACTGGGGTGGGGAAGGCCTCCATGCCAGGCACCGTAAGGCGCCAGTATCACGAAAACTCTCAGCCGATTGCCCAGACGGAACTCCCTGCCGAAGCTAAGGCGACGACTGGGATGGCGAGAGCCGGGACACGATGGCGATCCGCGAGCTCCTCGAAGACGCCCTGCAGGAGCCTTCCATCGGCGAGACCGCCTGCTTCCGGTGGCATGCCACCTCGGTGGGCATTGCGGCGCTCTGGTGCGACGGCAAACCACCACCGGCCCCGCCGTTCGACGTGGCGCTCCGGGAGGGGCTGCAGGTGGGCCTGGACCTGAGCCGGGAGGAGCGGGAGTTTCACCAGGTGAAAGCGGGCCTGGTGCTGCTGTTCCATTCCTGACGCACCCAACGGAGAGGGTGGGATTCGAACCCACGGAAGGTTTCCCTTCAAACGATTTCGAGTCGTTCGCTTTCGACCACTCAGCCACCTCTCCAGGCCCTTAGGCCAGCGCGCATCCTACGGAGCCGTCAGCGCGCCGTTCGGCCCACTGGCCCGCCACCCCTGCGGCAGGGGAGCACCGGCGGGGCCAGGCCCACTGAGCCACAGCTGCCGCGGCCCATGGGCCAGCAGGACACGGGATTCATCGGCCCGGGGGCGGAAGCCCAGCCACACGGATTCCGCGGCCGTCTCCGAGGAGGCGGCCGGATGGCCCGAACGCCAGCTGGCCAGCGACTGCCGATCCGGCAGCAGCAGCCAGCGCTGACGGCCCAGCTGCAGGCGCAGGGCGTGGCTGTCCATCGCCAGAGCCTCCACCGCCAGCCCCCGGCTCGCCAGCCGCTGGCCTGCCGCCAGAGGGGCCGCCCCATCGCCGTAGGCCACCACCCGGGCCGCCAGACGGCTCCAGCAGGCCGGATCGGCGCCCGCCACCGGATCCAGCAGCAGGGCCCAGTCGAAGCGGGCCACCCCGAGCCCCAGGGCCAGCTGGGCGGCCTGGCGGCAGCTGAAGCCATCGGCGCGGGTGCTGACCAGGGCGGCGCGGCCGCGGTGCCGGGCCAGCACCAGGTCGCGGGCCGGCCCCCCCTCCCCCTGGTGCACCAGCAGCAGCTGGTCACCGCCCAGCAGCACCAGATGCGCCGCCAGCACCCCGACCCCCAGGCCGGCGGCCAGCAGCCGCCGGCGTCGGCCCAGCCCTGGCAGCACCAGGCCCAGCAGGGCCAGCGTGAACAGCAGCACCAGCAGGGGCAGGGGCCGGCCGCTCTGCCACTGGGCCAGGGGAAGGCGGGCGACGGCGTGGGCCAGCTGGAGCAGTAACGCGGCCAGCCAGCCGAGGGGCAGCAGCAACGGCGCCAGCAGGGCCGGCAACAGCACGGCCACCAGCGCCAGGGCCATGGCCCCGAGGGTGAGGGGCGTGAGCAGCGGGGCCGCCAGCAGGTTGGCCGGCACGGCATAGAGGGGCACCACACCGAAGTGAAGCAGTTGCAGCGGCAGGGTCCAGAGGCTGGCCGCCACCGGCACCGCCAGGGCGGGCGCCAGCCAGCCCAACCCAGGCAGCCGCTGGGCCAGGGCCTGCTCCAGGGGCCTGGCCGTCAGCACCAGGCCGGCGGTGGCGGCGGCGCTCAGCTGGAAGCCCACATCGTGCAGCCAGGCCGGCCGCAGCAGCAGCATCCCCGCCAGGCTCAGGCCCAGCAGTCCGAGGGGGCGGGCCCGCCGGCCGCTCTCGAGCAGCACCAGGGCGATGGCCCCCATCAGCACCGCCCGCACCACTGAAGGCTGGGCCCCGGCCAGCATCAGGAACAGGGCAATGGCACCACCGCCCAGGGCCAGTCGCGGCCATCGGCCGAGGCCCCGGCCGATGGCCAGCACCGCCCCCAGCAGGACGCTGAGGTGGAATCCCGAAGCGGCCAGGGCATGGGAGAGGCCGGCAACGCGGAAGTCGGCGCGCAGCTCCGCCGGCAGGGGCACCACGGCACTGCCCAGCACCAGGGCCGCCAGCAGGCCGCCCCGTTCCGGACCCGCCGCGGCCACGAACCGGGCGGCGATGCTGCGGCGCAGGTCGGCGATCGGCGTGGCGGGCCGGCGCAGCACCTCCAGCTGCTCCACCGTCAGGCGGGTCCAGCTGCCCTGGCGGGCCAGGCGCTCGGCCGGCCCGGCCAGCAGCGGATGGGGGGCCGGGCGGGGGCGCCGCAGCTGGCCCCTCACCCGCACGTCCCAGCCCTCACGCAACACCGGGCAGGCGGGGAAGCTCAACTCGCTGCGGCCCCCCGCCGTCTGCAGCAGCACCCGGCATGGACCGGCCTGGCCGGCGGGGGCGGCCCCGGAAGCCGCCATGGCCACCGGGTCACTCACGAGATGTCCCCTCAGGATCGCCGGCTGGGGCCCCTCCCCACCGGCAAGCAGCCGCAGGGGATCCCCGGCGGCGGGCTGGAGCGGCCGCAGCTGGGCCTGCACCAGCACAAGGAGCAGCAGCAGCAGCGGCAGCAGGGGGGAACGGAGCATGCTCCAGGTTTCCCGCCGGTGGCCATAGGCCCCCACAGCCATCGACACCCGGGCTGGCGCCAAGGGAGAATCCGCCTGGCAGATCCTGGGGATCGGTGATGCAGCGGCACAGGATCCAGTGGCGACCATGGCCGCTCGCACGCCGGATCGGCCTGCTGGCGCTCCTGCTCACCCTCGGACTTGGCCTGGGCCTGGGCCCGGGCCTGGATCCAGCCCGTCCCGCCCTGGCCGTCGAGGACGCCACCCCGGCGGAATCCAGGCAGGGATGCGCGGTCAAGCCCGGCTTCATCGGCCTCGATGGACGCCGGTTTCTGGAGATCCGCCGGGCACCGGCGGCCCAGCAGGTGGACGACTATGTGCGGCGCGGCAACGCCCGGCTGCTCGTACTGGCGCAGGATCGCAGCTTCGATCCGAATCTGCTCGTGGTGAAGGAGGACCCCCCCTTCTCCCTCGTCGGGTTCCGGGAGCCGGACGGCCGCTTCACGGCGGAGATGGCCGTGGGCGATCGGGCAGCAGCCTGCTTCGGGGTGACGCGACAGCAGCTGGCGCTGCGCTACCGGGATGGGCTGCGGCGGGCGATCACCTACTACCGCGGCACCCACACCTTCAGCGCCTGGATGAAGGGAACGGCCCTGGCGGCCCTGGTGCTGGGGATCTACATCCTCTGGCTTCGGGGCCAGGGGATCCTCAACGAACGGATCCGTCAGCAGATCGCCCAGCGTCAGCGCTTCGTCCTGCAACGGCTGAGCCGGCTGGGACTCGGCGGCTTCGTCGAGCCCGACCAGGTGCGCGATGGGATGCAGCGCCTGCGGCAGCTGGTCCACTGGAGCCTGATCCTGCTGATCAGCTACCTGCTGATTCCCCTGCTGCTGGGTCTGTTCCCGCCCACCCAGGGCATCGCCGAAGGGCTGCGGGGCCAGATCCGGGACCTGCTGCTGTCCTTCCTGGGCGGGGTGGTGCAGGCGATTCCGAACCTGCTCTCGATCGGGGTGATCCTCGTGATCACCATGCTGGTCATTCGTGCCAGCCGGGCCTGGTTCCGGGCCATCGACAACGGACGCATCCACATCCCCGGCTTCTACCAGGAATGGGCCCTGCCCACCGCCCGACTGGTGACGATCCTGCTCTGCCTGGCGGGTCTGGCGGTGGCGTTTCCCTACATCCCCGGTTCCGACAGCAAGGTGTTCCAGGGGGCCGGGCTGTTCATCGGCGCCCTGGCGGCCCTGGGTTCGAGCGCCGTGGCCAGCAACATCATCAGCGGACTGATGCTCATCTACACCCGGGCCTTCCGGGAGGGCGACCGGGTGGAGATCAACGGGGTGGTGGGGGTGGTGCAGGACCGGGCCCTGCTGGTGACCCGCCTCCAGACGCCCCGCAACGAACTGGTGAGCATTCCCAATGCCAGCGTGATCGGCGCCTCGGTGGTGAACTTCAGCTTCTCGCGGCGGGAGATCCGGCAACCGGTGGCGCTGGCCACCACGATCACCATCGGCTACGACGTGCCCTGGCGCCGGGTGCACAAGCTGATGCTGGCGGCGGCCGGCAGCGTGGCAGGGATCACCGATGAGATCGAGCCGTTCGTGCTGCAGACCTCCCTCAACGACTTCCACATCAGTTACGAACTCACCGCCTTCGTGCGCGAGCCGGGCACCTACCGCCAGACCCTTTCCGAGGTGCTGGCGGCGCTCCAGGACCAGTTCGCCGCCGCCGATGTGGAGATCCTCTCGCCCGGCTACCACGCCATCCGCAACGGCAACAGAAGCACCGTGCCCAGGACCGGCGACCCGAAAGGATGATCAGCCAGAGGGCTGCCCGGAGGGGGCCAGCTGCCCCTGCTGCCATTTCAGGAACAGGGTGGTGACGATCACCGTGATCAGCACGTAGGAGAGGATCCCTGGAACCAGATCGGGCAGGCCTTTGCCGTAGGTCAGGGCCAGCTGGGCCGCCAGGCCCGTGTTGCGCATGCCCGTCACCAGGGCCACGGTGCGTCGCTCCAGCGGGTCCGCGCCGGCCAGCCCGTAGCCGATCGCCAGGCTGAGCCCGGTGAGGACGGCCATGGCCGCCAGGCCCACCAGATTCTGCTGCAGGAAGGGCAGCAGCTGCTTGCCGCTGAGCACCAACAGCGCCACCATCATCAGCAGCAGCAGCACCGTGGCCAGGCTGCCCAGGGCCTTGCTGCAGCGCTGGGCCAGCTGCGGCTTCCATTGGCCCAACAGGATGCCGGCGATCACCGGCAGCACCTGCACCTTCAGCACCTGGCCCGCCACCTGGGCCGGGGTGATTCCCCACTCCACCATCTCCCAGCCGCGCAGTCCGGCGCCGGTGCGAAAGATCACCTCCAGCAGCGGAATCGTGACGATGGCCAGCAGCGCCGCCGCAATCTGCAGCCGCGCTGCGAGTTCGGCCGTGCCGCCACTGCTGCGCACCCGGAACAGGATCAAAGGGGCGCTGGGACAGGCCAGCATCAGGCCCATGGCCACCCAGGCCGGGCGGCTCAGCAGGCCATGCAGGGGCAGCAGCACCAGCGCCAGCCCGGCCAGGGGCACCAGCAGGCAGGTGCCGAGCATCACGCGCCAGAGAAAGGCGGGGCGGTCCCTGAGCAGCCGGAACGGGTACTGCTTCAGGCCCAGACCGAGGCTGAACATCAGGGTGACAATCGTGGCCGTGACAAGAAGGGAGGCGGCTTGGGGCATGGCAGTCAACCGAGAGGGGAACCCATCACCAGCAGCGCAAACGCGACAACACCGATGAGGGTGAGTGCGATGGCCGTCAGGGTGCTGATCGAACGCTGATCGGCATAGAGAAAGTCGTCACGCCGGATCAGCTTGAGTGTGCGCAGGTGCTGGCGGGTGGCCGCCGCCATCGCCAGGATTCCGACCAGAATGAATCCCATGGACACCAGCCGCACACTCAGGCCGGCATGGGCACTGCGATCGAAGCGGCTGCTGTTGATCGCCCCGATGATCTTGTCGAGGCCGAAGCCGAAGCTGATCAGCGAGAGGCAGGTGCGGATCCAGGCCATCAACGTGCGTTCAGCGGCCGCCCTGTTGCGCTCCTTGGCCAGTTCGTTGTTGAGGTTGGCCATCTAGGGGGAAAGGGTCTCGGTGGTGGAACGCTGCTGACGCTGCTGGCGCTGGGCCTCCTCGAACTTCAGTTCCAGTTCCACTTCCCGGCCCAGGAAGACGTTGAGGAAGGTGCGGATCACGGCGATGACGCCCAGCTGAATCAGGTTCTGGTTGGAGGGGGCCGTGGTGGTGGCGACGATATCGGCGGCCAGCTGGAACTCCAGGGCCATCGACAGCCAGCTGCCGAAGGTGAGGCGGAGGCTGTTGAAGCGCCGGCTGACGGCTTCGCGGCGGAGGCGGCCGGGGCCCAGCCGCTGGCGCACGGCCTGGAGCAGCGTGGCCGCGAACCCCATCGCCACGCACACCAGCGACACACCTTCAAGCACGAAGCGCAGGCCGACGGCGAACCGCTCGAGCCACTCCACCAGGGGAAACTCCGGCATGGCTCAGCTCCTCACGATGCAGCGGAAGCCCATGTGGCAGGTGGAGGTGTCGATCCCCTGGGCCATGCGGGCGGCGGGCCGGTAGCGGCGGCAGTAGCTGGGGGCGCACAGAAAGGAGCCGCCCTTCACCACCTTGCGCGGCTGGTTCCCGTGCTGGGAGCCCGGATCGATGCTGGCCTGCCGGCAACACCCGTCGGGTTTGTCGCCCGTGGCGGCATGGCCGCCGTACCAGTCGTCGGTCCACTCCCAGACGTTGCCGATCATGTCGAGCAGGCCGTACCCGTTCGGGGGGAAGGCCCCCACCGGCGAGGTGCGCTCCCAGCCGTCGAGCAGGTTGTTGTGGTGCGGGAAGTCCCCCTGGAAGGTGTTGGCCATGGGCCGACCACCGGGGTGCAGCTCGTCCCCCCAGGCGAACTCACCCTCCTCCCGGCCGCCACGGGCGGCCCGCTCCCACTCGGCCTCGCCGGGCAGCTGCTTGCCGGCCCAGGCGGCGTAGGCCGCCGCGTCCGCGTAGGCCACATGCACCACGGGATGGTGCTCCCGCGCTCGGATGGAGCTGCCGGGTCCTTCGGGGTGGCGCCAGCAGGCGCCCGGCAGGTACTGCCACCAGCGGTAAGGGTCACCGGTGCCGATGGGCCCGGGCGGCGGCACGAACACGATCGAGGCCGGGGCCAGCAGCTCCGGCAGGGCTCCGGGATAGTCGGCCGGATCGGCCGGCCGTTCCGCCAGGGTGATGTGCCCCGTGGCCTTGACGAACTTCTGGAACTGGGCGTTGGTGACCGGGGCGCGGTCGATCCAGAACCCCGCCACCGCCACCCGGTGGGCCGGGGCCTCCTCCGGGTAGTGGTGGTCGGAGCCCATCAGGAAGCTGCCGGCGGGGACCCAGACCATGTCCCGCGCCGGAGGGCGCCCCGGAGAGCGCCCGCGAACCGTCGCTGTCACCATGACGGCTCAGGAGGACTGGCCGATGCTGGCCTCCAGCTTCTCGAGCACCTGCTCCATCGAGAAGCTGGCCGCTTTCTGGCGTGGCGGGAACTGCAGGAACGTGGCCAGAAACTCGGCCACGAAGGACTGGGCTGGTACCAGCATGAAGATGTGGTCGAACATCCAGTCCCAGTAGGTGTTGGAGGTGATGTCGGCCCGCTCGTAGGGATCGGTGAGCAGGTTGAAGATCTTCGGCACCCGCAGCTGCACGAAGGGCTCCGCCCAGATCTGGCAGGTGCCCTGCTCACGCTGCTCAGCGAACACGAACTTCCAGTTGTCGTAGCGCAGACCGGTGAGATCGCCGTCGTCGGAGAAGTAGAAGAATTCCCGACGCGGGCTCTTCTCGGACTGCCCCGTCCAGTAGTCGAGCATGTTGTAGCCATCGAGGTGCACCTTGAAGGTCTTGCTGCCCACTGAATGGCCGGCCTTCAGCTTGTCCTTGATGTCCGGATCACCCGCTGCCGCCACCAGGGTGGGCAACCAGTCGAGGTGGCTGACAATGCCGGTGAAGATGGTCCCCGGAGCGATCCGTCCGGGCCAGCGCACCAGGGCCGGTACCCGGAAGGCACCCTCCCAGTTGGTGTTTTTCTCGCTGCGGAACGGAGTCATGCCGGCGTCGGGCCAGCTGTTCATGTGCGGGCCGTTGTCGGTGCCATACATCACGATCGTGTCATCGGTGACGCCCAGCTCATCGAGCAGGTCGAGCATCTCGCCGATGCACTCATCGTGATAGATCATCACATCGTGATACTCCGACTGCCAGCGCCCGCTGCGGCCGATGTCCTGGGGACGCGCAGAGGTGCGGACGTGCATGTGGGTGGTGTTGAACCACACGAAGAAGGGCTCTCCAGAGGCCACCGCATCGCGGATGAAGCGCTTCGCTTCAGCCATGAATTCATCATCTGCGGTCTCCATCCGCTTGCGGGTGAGCGGCCCGGTGTTCTCGATCCGCTGGGTGCCGTCTCCGTTGGCCCAGCAATGCAGGACACCGCGGGGGGCGAAGCGCTTGCGGAAGTTGGGGAACTCGGGATCGTCCTCCTTGGGGTAGTCGCGCAGTTCCGGCTCCTCCTCGGCGTTGAGGTGGTAGAGGTTACCGAAGAATTCGTCGAAACCGTGCATCGTCGGCAGATGCTCGTCGCGGTCGCCGAAGTGGTTCTTGCCGAACTGGCCGGTGCGGTAGCCCAGGGGCTGGAGCAGTTCGGCGATGGTGGGATCCTCGGCGCGGTAACCCAGTTCGGCACCCGGCAGTCCCACCTTGCTCAGGCCGGTGCGGAACACGCTCTGGCCGGAGATGAAGGCCGCCCGCCCGGCGGTGCAGCTCTGCTCGGCGTAGTAATGGATGAAGCGGCCGCCCTCCCTGGCGACCCGGTCGATGTTCGGGGTCTGGTACCCCATCAGGCCGTCGCTGTAGCAGCTGAGGTTGCTCTGGCCGATGTCATCGCCCCAGAGGATGAGGATGTTGGGCTGGCCGTTTGGCATGGCGGGGAACACCCGGCGGGTGAGGAAGTGGGGTAGGAAGAGGGATCAGGTCCCCCGTTGTCACGTGACGGACGCCACGCCTTCGGGGAACACGCCCCTAAAGGATGCACAGAGCCGAGCGATCCGAACACTCAATAAGTGCGGATCCGCTGCTCCCCTCTGCCGCTCCATCCCCGACATCGCGCGCCTGGAAGAGGTGCTCAGCGGCCTCCTGCCCGTGCAACTCACCCAGCTCGCCGGCGGAGGTCTCCGCGGCGAGCTCCTGCCGCTCGACCTCGGTGCGCTCCAGGTCCTGCGCCTGCGCTTCGATCGCCCCCTCCACGGGGGTGGGCCGAAACCCAAAGGCCGTCAGCTGATCGCCCTTGACCTGGAGGAGAACCCTGGCCAGCCCGTGATGCGCTCCCACGGGCTGGAGCTGCCGGCCTCGGCGTTCTTCGGCCTGGCCACCGCGGGGGAGATCCACCTCACCACCCCCGAACGCTGCAGCCTGGCGTTGCTGAGCCTGGATCGGGAGACGTTCCTGCAATGGGCGCACGAGCTGGGCGCACCGGGCCTGGAGGAGCCGCTGGCGGGAGTCAACTGGCAGGCGATCGATCCGCGGCGCTTCGAAAGGGTGAAGGCCTGCCTGCGCCGGATCTTCCGCCTGGCCGAGCGGTCTCCCGCCCTGATGGAGGATCCGGCGATCCGCCGGCGGCTGTGCGGGGATCTGGTGCCCCTGCTGGTGGAGGCCCTGGTGCACCGCACCGGCCACGGCGGGCGGCTGGCCCGGCCGCCGGCTCGGATCGAGCTGGTGAAGGCCGCCCAGGCCTGGATGGCGGAGCATCCCCTCGAACCGATCAGCCTCGATGGGCTCTGCCGCCAGGTCGCGGCCGGTCGGCGCAGCCTGCTGCAGGGATTCCAGGAGCACCTGGGCATGGGGCCGATGGCCTACCTCAAGATCCGTCGCCTGCACGGCGTGCGCCAGGCCCTGCTGAGCGCCGATCCGGAGGCGGAGCGGGTCGCCGAACTGGCCGCCCGCTGGGGCTTCCTGAACGCGGGCCATTTCGCCCGCGACTACCGAGCCCTCTTCGGCGAACCTCCCAGCACGAGCCTCAGGGCAGAGGGTGCCAACCGCTGAGACGCGCCCGGGGACCGCCGGTCCCGGCGAGTCTGCTTAAGATCCCGCCCATGAAGAACCGTCCGAGCAGCCTGGGTCCCATCCTGGCGGGCCTGGCCCTGGCTTCCCCTGCTCTCCTGGGGGCGGCCGCCCTGGCCGCACCGGCACCGGGGCGTGCGCCTGAGGCCACCTGGATCGGCCAGGAACTGCGCCTGCCGCCAGGGGCCCCGGCGGTGGCGGCCGCGCCCGAGATGGCCCAGGCAGAGCCGGCCCCTGGGGAGTCGGCCCCGGCCAGCCCCTCCGCCCCCCTCTGGAGCGGCGCGGTCGAGCTGTACGGCTTCGCGCCGCTGCGCTCCACCGGCTCGGTCACCATCCGGGGCCAGGAGGCCGAGGTGGACCAGGACCTGGGGGAGATCCTCAGCGTGCTGCGCTTCGCCGCCTCGGCCCGCGGCAGCGTCGAGAAGGGACGGCTGGGCCTGCAGGGCGATCTCTGGTACATCAACCTGGGGGACCAGGCCAGCCGGCTGGTGGGTCAGCGCAACCTGTTCACGACCACGGCCGACGTGGGCCAGAAGCTGGGGATCTACGACCTGGCCCTGCGCTACCGGTTCGGCGATCAGGAATCGGCCATCGGCAAGCCCGGCTCCTACTCCGTGATCCCCTACGCCGGGGTGCGACTCATCGATGGCCAACTGAATCTGGCCGCCACCCTCGATGGCCCCTTCGGCCGCACCCTGCTCGAGCCAGCCCGGAGCTTTCAGCGGACCTGGGTGCAACCCCTGGTGGGCACCCAGGCCACTGTGTTCCTCTCGCCGCGCCTGCGGGCCTTCGCCCGCGCCGACGTCGGGGGCTTCGGCCTGGCCGGCCAGCAGGACCTCAGTGGCAATGCCCAGGTGGGCCTGGGCTACGCCATCGGCGACAACACCGATCTGAACCTGTCCTGGCGGTACATGGGCCTGCAATGGAACAACGGCGATGCCCAGTCCAACGGCTTCGCCTCCTACCTGAACGGCATCGAAGTGGGCGTGAAGTTCTTCTTCGGCGGCGCTCCCAGGAGCAAGGCGGTGGCCACCGCGCCCTGAGACCAGGGGCCAGGCCGCTCAGAAACTCGGCAGCTTGAGCATCAGCTCGCAGAGCTGGGGGCTGGGCAGCTCCTGACCCAGTAGCGGGGCGACCAGGGCGGCGAGGGGCCGCAGCCGGCAGGGCCAGATGGCCCGCTCGGTGAGCCGGCCGGCCTGGAAGGCGCCGACCACCAGCACCGCCACCAGCAGGGTGCGCTTCACGCAGGCGGCGCGTCCAGCAGGGGGAAACCCAGGGCGCGGCGCTCCTCCAGCCAGGCCTCCGCCACCTGGCGCGCCAGATGGCGGATGCGGCCGATGGTGGCGGTGCGCTCGGTCACCGAGATCACGCCACGGGCCTCGAGCAGGTTGAAGGTGTGGCTGCACTTGAGCACGTGGTCGAGGGCCGGGGCCGGCAGCCCCGCCGCCACCAGATCGGCCGCCTCGGCCTCATGCAGGGCAAACAGCTGCAGCAGGCGTTCGGGGTTGGAGGCCTCGAAGTTGTAGGTGCACTGCCCCTTCTCGAACGGCAGCCAGATGTCGCCGTAGCTGCGCTCGCCGTTCCAGCGCAGGTCCCAGATGCTCTCCACGTCCTGGAGGTACATCGCCAGCCGCTCCAGGCCGTAGGTGATCTCGATCGACACCGGCCGGCAGTCGAGACCGCCGCACTGCTGGAAATAGGTGAACTGGGTCACCTCCATGCCGTCGAGCCACACCTCCCAGCCCACGCCCCAGGCGCCGAGAGTGGGGGACTCCCAGTTGTCCTCCACGAAGCGGATGTCGTGGTCGGCGGCGTGGATGCCGAGGGTTTCGAGGGAGGCCAGGTAGGTCTCCTGGATGGCATCGGGCGAGGGCTTGATCAGCACCTGGTACTGGAAATAGTGCTGGGCCCGGTTGGGGTTGTCGCCGTAGCGGCCGTCGGTGGGGCGCCGACAGGGCTCGGGATACGCCACCGACCAGGGCTCCGGGCCGATGGCCCGCAGCACGGTGTGGGGGCTCATGGTGCCGGCGCCCTTCTCGGTGTCGTAGGGCTGCAGGATCAGGCAGCCCTGGTCGGCCCAGAACCGGTTGAGGCTGGCGATGATGTCCTGGAAAAGCATGGTGCGCCGGTCGGGTTCTGGCCAGGACGGCAGGAAGGGTGGCTCGATGCTGCCAGATCGGTGATCGGCGATCGAAGCGGCCAGGCCGCCAGGGGGGCCTCAGGCCTGCAGTTCCAGCAGCCCCATCAGGCCGCCGGCCAGGGGGCGGTGGCGTGCCGTGGCGAAACCGGCGGAGCGGGCCAGCGCCTCCTGGGCGGGGGCGGTGGGGAAGCGGGCCAGGCTCTCCTCGAGGTAGGCGTACTGCTCCGGCAGGCCCACGGCACGGGCGGCCGGCACCACCAGGCGCCGCAGATAGAAACGCTGGAAGGCCGCCGGGGCCGACGCCGGATCGGGCCGGTTGAAATCCAGCACCACCGCCCGCCCGCCCGGCCGCAGCAGACGCCGCAGCTCCACCAGGCCGGCGGCGGGATCGGCCAGGTTGCGCAGGCCGTAGGCCATCACCGCCCCATCGGCCCAGCCGTCGGCCAGGCCGGTGGCCAGGGCATCGCCCTGCTGCCACTGCAGCGGCAGCCAGGGCTGGCGGGCGGCGCGGCAGCGGGCGATCGCCAGCGGGGCGGCCGCCGCATCGAGGCCGAGCACCAGGCCACCGGGACGGACGCGGGAGGCCAGCACCAGGGCCAGGTCCCCGGTGCCGCAGCAGAGATCCAGCAGACGCTGGCCGGGCCTTGGGCGCAACCCCAGCAGCGCCTGCCGCTTCCAGAGACGGTGCAGCCCCAGGCTGAGCAGATCGTTCAGCTGGTCGTAGCGGGGGGCGATGGTGTCGAACAGATCGCTGATCTGCCCTGGATCAACTGTTGCCAAGGCGGGGGATCAGGGAGTCATCCCAGGGCAGCACGATGGCATCGAGGCTGACACCGGCCGGTTCACCTTCGGGGGAGACCAGGCCACGGGCTTCGAGGCGGACCGGGCTGGTGAAGGTCAGCACCATCACGGTGGCCAGGCCCACGGCCGCCGAGCAGACCATGCAGCCGGCCAGCATCAGGGAGAATTCGCGCCGGTCGGTGGCGGCCTGCATCAGCTGCAGCGCCCAGGCCACAAGGGCGATCACCACAACCACAACCACCAGCGCGATCGCCGTGAAAACGGGCGTTGGCAGAAGCAGAAAGGCGTTCACCGATGCACTACGTTCCAAAGACGTCTTCCTAATGTTACGGCGAGTGAAGGCGTTGTCGCGATCGGGTCGCCCCGGCCGCTTCAGGCCGTGGGCAGCGGGGACAGCAGGGGCCGCAGCGGCAGGCCCCGCCGCAGCAGATCCTGCTTGATCTCCTCCACCGTGAGCACCCCGTCATGGAGCAGGGAGGCCAGCAGGGCGGCCGAGGCCCCGGCCTCCACGAGGGCGGCGGCGATGTGGTCGATGCAGCCGGCGCCTCCGGAGGCGATCACAGGCACCTCCACGGCCTCGACCACCGCCCGGGTGAGGGCCAGATCGTATCCCGCCTGGGTGCCGTCTCCATCCATGGAGGTGAGCAGGATCTCCCCGGCGCCGAGCGCCACCACGCGCCGGGCCCAGGCCACCGCATCGAGGCCGGTGTTCTCGCGCCCCCCCTTGACGAAGACATCCCAGGCCGGCGGTTCATCCCCCTGGCAGGGGCGGCGACGGGCATCGATGGCCACGACGATGCACTGGCAGCCGAAGCGATCGGCCCCGGCCGCCACCAGCTCCGGGGTGCGGACCGCCGAGGAGTTGAGGCTCACCTTGTCGGCACCGGCCCGCAGCAGCTCAGTGATGCCCTCGACGCTGACGATGCCCCCGCCGACGGTGAAGGGGATCGTCACCGCCTCGGCGGTGCGTTGCACCATGTCGACGAGGGTGGCGCGGCCCTGGTGGCTGGCGGCGATGTCGAGGAAGACGAGTTCGTCGGCACCGGAGAGGCTGTAGCGGCAGGCCAGTTCCACCGGGTCGCCGGCATCCCGCAGACCGACGAAGTTGATGCCCTTCACCACCCTGCCGCCGGCCACGTCGAGGCAGGGGATGATCCGCTTGGCGACCACGGGTTCACTGTTAGTGTTACGCCACTTTCTACTCGCGCCGGACATGGCCCAGGCTGGCATCACCATCGGCTCGAAGGTGCGGGTCACCCGTGTGCGCGATCGCATTCCTGCCGATCTGGTGGCGGCCCTCAAGGCCGATGCAACCGGCACGGTGAAGGATTTCCGCGTCACCGACGGGACGGGCATCGGTGTGGTGGTGGAGCTGGGCGGTGGCACCACCACCTGGTTCTTCGATGATGAGATCACCCCTGCCTGAGACGGCCCACCCATGAGCCAGAGCCCCGAATCCAGCGCCGGTTCGCCAGGCGTTTCCGGTGGCGCCCGGCAGCTGCTCGGCATGAAGGGCGCCAGTGGCAGCTCCAACATCTGGAAGATCCGGCTGCAGCTGATGAAGCCCGTCACCTGGATCCCCCTGATCTGGGGGGTGATCTGCGGGGCGGCCGCCTCCGGCAACTTCCACTGGACCCTGCCGGAGGTGGGGGCTTCGGTGGCCTGCATGCTGATGAGCGGTCCCCTGCTGGCGGGCTACACCCAGACGATCAACGACTACTACGACCGCGACATCGACGCGATCAACGAGCCCTACCGGCCGATTCCCTCCGGCGCCATTCCCCTGGGCCAGGTGCGCCTGCAGATCGTGGTGCTGCTGCTGGCGGGTCTGGCCGTGGCCTGGGGCCTGGATGTCTGGGCCGGCCACGGCACTCCGGTGCTGCTGCTGCTGGCCCTGGGCGGGTCCTTCGTCAGCTACATCTATTCGGCGCCCCCGCTGAAGCTGAAGCAGAACGGCTGGCTGGGCAACTACGCCCTGGGCGCCAGCTACATCGCCCTGCCCTGGTGGGCCGGCCAGGCCCTGTTCGGCCAGCTCACCTGGGCCACGGCCCTGCTGACCCTGGCCTACAGCCTGGCCGGGCTGGGGATCGCCGTCGTCAACGACTTCAAGAGCGTCGAAGGCGACCGGGCCCTGGGTCTGCAATCGCTGCCGGTGGTGTTCGGCATCCAGCGGGCCAGCTGGATCAGTGCCGGCATGATCGATCTCTTCCAGCTGGCCATGGTGGCCGTGCTGATCGCCATCGGCCAGCACTTCGCTGCCGTGCTGCTGGTGCTGCTGATCATTCCCCAGATCACCTTCCAGGACATCTGGCTGCTGCGTGATCCCGTCGCCTTCGATGTGAAGTATCAGGCCAGCGCGCAGCCGTTCCTGGTGCTGGGCATGCTCGTGACCGCCCTGGCGATCGGCCACAGCGACCTGACCCTGCCATGACCAGGGTGGGTCCGTCCACGGCCACCACCGGCCCCCGCCAACCCGGCGAACCACCGTCCAGCCGGCCAGGGCGCCGTTCCAACTGGCGGCTGCTCGGGCCGGCCCTGGCCGCGGTCGCCGCCGGAGGAGTGGTGGCCCTGGGGCAGACGACCCTGGTGCGCAGCCTCGACGGACTGCTGCCCGACGCCGGCCGCATCACCAGTTTCAACCGGCCCGGGACGATCACGATCCTTTCCTCCGACGGCCAGGTGGTGCTCAAGAAGGGGCCGGCCACCCGCGAGAAACTGCCCGCGGGCAAGATGCCGCTGCTGATCCAGCGTGCCTTCGTGGCGGCCGAGGACCGCCGCTTCTACCAGCACGACGGCATCGATCTGTTCGGTATCAGCCGGGCCCTGCTGCGCAACCTGCAGCAGGGCGCCGTGGAGGAAGGGGCCAGCACGATCACCCAGCAGCTGGCCCGCACCGTGTTCCTGAGCCAGGACCGCACGATCGTGCGCAAGCTCAAGGAGGCGGCCCTGGCCGGGAAGATCGAGCGCCAGCTGAGCAAGGCGCAGATTCTCGAGCAGTACCTCAATTACGTGTACCTCGGCTCCAGCGCCTACGGCGTCTCCGATGCCGCCTGGATCTACTTCTCCAAACGCCCCGACCAGCTCACCCTGCCGGAAGCCGCCCTGATCGCCGGCCTGCC
Source organism: Cyanobium sp. N5-Cardenillas (assembly GCF_024345515.1). Classification (GTDB taxonomy): domain Bacteria; phylum Cyanobacteriota; class Cyanobacteriia; order PCC-6307; family Cyanobiaceae; genus Cyanobium. The sequence goes on along the minus strand of NZ_JAGQBG010000026.1, from coordinate 3,400 downwards.
GCCTGCCCCGTCGGTGTATTCACCGCTGGTGAATCCGGAGGTGGCCCTGCGGCGGCGCTCGGTCGTGCTGGGCCGCATGCGGGAGGCGGGTTTCATCGACGATGAGCAGCTGCAGCGGGCCGAGGCCGCCCCCCTGGCGCTGAAGCCGGCCGAACCGAAATTCTTCTACAACCCGGCCCCCTGGTACACCAGCTGGCTGGAGCAGGAGCTGCCCAAGGTGCTCAGCAAGGAGCAGCTGGAGGTGGGGGGACTGACGATCCGCAGCGGCCTGAATTCGGCCTGGCAGGCCGAAGCCCAGAAAACCATCGACTACTACGCCAGCGGCGACATGGAAGGTGCCCTGGTGGCCATGGAGCCGGGCACCGGCCTGGTGCGGGCCATGGTGGGCGGTAACGACTTTGAGAAAACCCAGTTCAACCGGGCCTCCCAGGCGCTGCGTTCACCGGGCTCCACCTTCAAGCTGTTCATCTACCTCACGGCCCTGAAGCTGGGCATGAAACCGGAGGACACTGTTGTCGATTCCGCCCGTTGTTTCGGCAGCTACTGCCCCAAGAACTTCGGCAACCGCTACATGGGCCGGGTGAGTCTGGCCACGGCGTTGCAGAACTCGCTCAACATCGTGGCGGTGGGGCTGCTGCAGAAGCTCGGCTACGACCCGGTGATCGCCACCGCCAAGAGCCTGGGCATCCACCGGGAGCTTGGGCGCTATCTGTCGATGGCGATCGGCTCCAACGACCAGACGGTGCTCGACATGACGGCGGCCTACGCCGCCCTAGTCAACCGCGGCGTGTACATCCAGCCGCTGCCCTTCGAGGAGATCTTCGGGCCGGACGGGGAGCTGCTGTGGTCGCGCCGGGCCAACGGCCCCCGCGGCACCCGGGCGGTGAGCAGTGACATCGCCGACGCGATGGTGTGGATGCTGCAGCAGGTGGTGCAGGGTGGCACCGGCGGCGGCGCCGCCCTGGCCGACCGGCCGGTGGCCGGCAAGACGGGCACCTCCGAGGGGGCCCGGGACCTGTGGTTCATCGGTTCGATTCCCCAGCTCACCACCGGCGTCTGGCTGGGGTACGACAACAACCGGGGAACAGGCACCACCAGCGTCCTGGCCACCTATGCCTGGCGAGCGTTCATGGATCCGGTGACCAAGGGGATGCCGGTGCAGAAGTTCCCGCCCAAGCCCGTGCTCACCGGCAGCTTCAAGCCGGTGCCCCAGCCAAAGAGCACCGAACGGGACGCCCAGCCCGAGCCGGGCGGGTATCGGGACAGCCAGCGCTGGTGGCCGCCGGAACAGGAACCCAGTCGCACCTCTCCCCCCGCCTGGGAGCCCTCCAGGGAGGGGCCACCGCCCGAAGGAGCGACGGCGCCGGCTTCGCCGTCGGTTCCGGAGCCCCCATCAGACTCCAGCAATGGGGCGGCTACAACCGCACCGCCCCCGCCGGCGGACGTGCCAGCCCCCCTGCCGCCACCGCCCCCCGTGGCCGCGCCGCCACCGCCTTAGGCGGGCGCGCCGGGCGCCTGCAACACCGCCGCGTAGAAGCCGTCGCCACCGCCCCGTTCCGCCTCGGGGGGTTCCGGCCACCACTGGCGCTCCTGCAGCAGCGACCACTCCGGATGGGACTGCAGCAACGCAGCGATCAGGGCGCCGTTCTCCCGTGGTTCCACGGTGCAGGTGGCGTAGACCAACCGGCCAGCGGGGGCCAGCAGGGGCAGCATGGCCCCCAGGAGCTGGCGCTGCAGGCCCACCAGGCCGTCGATGGCGTCCGGGGTGATCCGCCAGCGGGCATCCGGGTGGCGGGCCAGGGTGCCCAGGCCGGAGCAGGGGGCATCGAGGAGAACGCGATCAAAGGAGCCCTGCCAGTGGGGCTTGGCTTCGGCGAGGGCGGTGGCATCGAGCGCCAGGGAGCGGATGCAGGTGAGTCCGAGGCGTTCGGCGTTGCGATCCAGCCGCCGCAGGCGGGCTTCGGAGCGGTCGAGCGCCCACACCTCGCCTTGGTCGGCGATCAGCTCGGCCAGGTGGGTGCTCTTGCCGCCCGGGGCGGCGCAGGCATCGAGGATCCGCTGGCCCGGCTGGGCCTCCAGCAGGGGGGCGATGGCCTGGGCGCTGCGGTCCTGCACGCACCAGAGCCCGTCGGCGTAGCCGGGCAGGTCGCGGGGATCGCCGACCCGCTCCAGCAGGGTGAGGCCGTGGGGCACACCGGGCAGGGCGCGGGCGGCCACACCGGCGGCCGCCAAGCGCGCCAGCAGCTCGTCGCGGCTGGTGCGCAGGGGGTTGGCGCGCAGGTCGAGGGCCGGCACCGCGTTGCAGGCCAGGGCAAAGGCTTCGGCCCGCTCGGGCGGCAGCCAGCCCAGCAGCTCGGCGCTGAGCCAGGGGGGCAGGGAGCGGCGCAGGGCCAGGGCGGCGGCGGCATCGGCCTGCCTCTGCCGGCCGGTTGCTCCCGGCGCCGCAGCAGGGAGCGCAGCATCCCGTTCACCACCGGCGCCAGGCGGCCCAGGCCGACGCGCTTGGCCAGGGCCACGGTGGTGCTCACCGCCGCCGCCGCCGGCACGCGATCGCTGAACAGAAGCTGGTAGAGCCCCACGTGCAGCATCCAGCGCAGGGCGGGGGGCTGGCGCTGGGCGGACACCTTGCCCAGGGCATCGATCCAGCCGTCGAGCAGCAGCCGCTGGCGGATCGCCCCATAGGCGATCTCGGTGGCCAGGGCGCGGTCGGCCGGGGACAGGCCGCCACCGGCGCGGGCCAGGGAGGCCAGCTCACGCTCCAGGGCCGCATCGGCGTAGGCGCCGGCCGCTACGGCCTGGAGCACCTGCCAGGCCAGCTGCCGGGAGGCCAGGCCGGGGATGGTGTCGCCGGGGGCGGTGTCGCTGGCGTGAATCGGCGGACTCCCGGGACGGTTCACTCCGTTGTACAGGAGGGCTCGACCGCCAGCACCAGCTCCAGGGGGGGCCGCCAGCGGTGCCGGGCCAGGGGCAGGCGGCCGTCGGGGGCCACGGCAATCCCCTCGGCCAGCAGCAGCTGGCGCTGCATCCAGTCGCTGCCCTCACGGGCGGGGCTCATGGCGATGCGCCCCTGGGCATTCACCACCCGCTGCCAGGGCACCGGGGAGGGCAGGGGCAGGCGGCGCAGGGCCCAGCCCACCTGGCGGGCGCAGCCGTAGGCACCGATCAGCTCGGCCACCTGGCCGTAGGTGGCCAGCTGCCCGTGGGGGATGCGGTTCACCATCGCGTAGACGCGGTCGTCGAAGGGATTCCCCTTGGCGGCAGCAACCCTGGGCATGGCCGTGAAGCTGGCAAGGTCGATGATGGCGTTTTTCCCAGGCCCATGCCGCTGCTGCCCCGTCGCTTCGAGCGCCTGCGCGCGGTGCTCGATCGCCGCATGGGGGATCTGACGGTGCTGCTCGAG
>NZ_JAGQBG010000025.1 GCF_024345515.1 Cyanobium sp. N5-Cardenillas | reverse complement strand
CACCAGGCCGACGATGCCCAGGAACAGGATCGTGCCGATGCTGAAAAGGACCCGGAACAGCGAGTCGTAGACAGGCGCGTTGGCGCTGGCGTCGAGGGGGAGCAGGTTGACGTTGTAGCCCACCCAGAGGCCGGACAGGACGAGCGCCATGCCCACCAGCAGGGTGACCAGGGAGGAGGGAATCGGCACGGTGGCGGCGGCGGGACGGCTGTCGGGAGGGTGGGAGGCCCCTGAGCTCAACAGCTTATGGAAGGCTGTTCGCGGGCCGTGCGTTCGTTGTAGCCACAGAGGCAATTTCGGGGAAATTTCACATTCAGTTCGCACGATGTGCTGATTCGCCCATCGTTGAATCCCTCCAAACTTCCATGCCCTTCCAAGCCCCCGTCCATGGGCACCTCCCCCGCGGCCCTGCCCCCGGGCCGGGTGCCGCGGCTGAAGGCCGCTGCGAACATGAGCGCCTGCCACGCCCGGCTGTGGGCGATCGGTGGGCGGGATCCTTCGATTCCGAGGTGCCTCACACCCAGAGCCGCCTTGAGCGGAGCCGCCATGCCCTTCACCCACGAGCAGATCCAGAGGCTCCGCCACCGCCATCGCGGGTACATCCTTACCCTCGCCACCGAGGTGGTGCTGATCCTGGCGCTGCCGTTCTGTCAGTCGCACGCCTGGCTGCTTTCCCTGCTGCTGATCGGCCTGGCGGTGGTGTTGATCACCACGGTGACGCGGTACTCACCCCTGATCAGCACGCGGCCTCTGCTGTATGGGCTCGGTGGCCTGGCGCTCGCCCTGGAGGTGGTGTGGCACCTGGCCCTGGCCTTCGATCCACCGCTGGGGCGCCTCGTCACGGTGCCCCATGTGATCGCCTGGCTGCTGTTCTTTCTGGTGGCGCTGGTGCGCAAGGTGAAGACCCTGGTGCGGGAGCCCTTCGTGACGCTGGCCGTGGTGATGGGCGCCACCTCCGGCTATCTCCTGGTCGGCATCGCCGGTGGGGTGATGCTGGTGGCCCTGTGGGTCCTGCATCCGGGCGCCTACGACCTCTCCGCCCTGCCGGTGCTTCAGGATCGCAACGCGGATGCCGTGGCGATGGCGCCGGCGCTGATGGCCGCCTCCTTCACGATCCTGACCAGCGTGGGATCGGCGGTGCTCCGCAGCAGCGACGTGACCGGGCAGGTGATCACGGTGGTGATCACGATTTCGGGCCAGCTGTACATCGCCATCCTGATTGCCCTGATCCTGGGTCGCTTCCACAGCAGGCCCCCGCGAGGAAGGGCCCTCCCGCCGTCGCATCCCATCCGTGGCGGGCACCAGCCTTCGATCCGCTGAACAGGTATCCCCGGCGGTGTTCGCCACCGCTGGTGGGGCTCAGGCCCGACAGGCGATGGGGCGTTCGGTGAGGCAAGCCCGCGCAGGCGCCCGCGGGTTCGTTGTAGCCAGAAGAGCAATTTCGGAGAAATTTCACATTCACTTTGCACGATGTGCTGATTCGCACATCTTTCAATCGCCGCTAACTTGGGTGCCCGAAGAGCACCTGTCCATGGCCGTGGCGCCCTCAGCGCAACCCCTGCCCCGGCCTCGCTCCACCAATGGAGCGGGCTGGGCCCTTCGCCTGGTGCCTTTGCTCACTGCCCACCTCGTGGTCGCCCTGGTGGCCCTGGTGGCCATCGGCGGTGCCACCCGGGTGATGGAGGCGGGCCTGGCCTGCCCGGACTGGCCCCTCTGTTACGGCGTGCTCTGGCCGGGCCGCCAGTGGAACCTTCAGGTGTTCCTGGAGTGGTTCCACCGCCTCGACGCCTTCCTGGTGGGTGTCGCCCTCCTGCTGCTGTTTGCCCTCAGCCTGCGGTTCCGGGCCCGCTTCCCAGGCTGGCTGCCCTGGAGCTCCGGTCTGGCCCTGGCCCTGGTGGCGGTGCAAGGGGGGCTGGGGGCCCTCACCGTGCTCAGCCAGCTGGCTGCGCCCACCGTCACCCTGCACCTGGCCACCGCCCTCAGCCTGGTGCTGCTGCTGAGCGCCATGCACCAGGGTCTGGAGCGCCCAGGGCTTGGTCCTGTCGCCGTGGCCCCATCCCTGCCGCGTTGGTGGTCTCCTCTTCCCGTTCTGGCGGCCCTGCTCGTCGGCGCCCAGTGCCTGCTGGGTGGGGCCATGGCCAGCCGCTGGGCCGCCGATCTGTGTGTCCAGGCCGGGGAAGGTTGCCGCTGGTTGCTGTTGCACCGCCAGGGGGCCTATCCGGCGGCCCTTGCGGTGCTGCTGCTGGCCGCCAGCTCCCTGGCCCTGCCGTCCGGCCTCCGGCGGCTCCAGGCCCTGGCCCTGGCCGCCGTTGCGCTGGTGGCGGTCCAGGTGGCCCTCGGGGTCGTCACCCTGCGGCTCCAGCTGGCCGTCCCCGCCGTCACCGTGGCCCACCAGCTCACCGCCGCCCTGCTGGTGGGAGTGCTCGGTGGTCTCTGGGGATTGTCGTTCCTGTCCCCTTCCGTTCCTACCCGTCTTGAGGTGGCCCATGGTTAGTGTCAGCGCCGTGTCGGCCATTGCCGCATCCCCGGCGCCGCCAGCGATCCGACCTTCGGTGACGTTGCCGGCCTGGCTTGAAGTGGCCAAGCCGCGACTCATCCCCCTGTTGCTGGCCACCACGGTGGGCGGCATGGCCCTCACCGCGGCCTGGCCGCTGGATCCGCTGCGGCTGGTCTGCACCCTGGTGGGAGGCTCGATGGCCTCGGCGGCGGCCGGTGTCCTCAACTGCCTCTGGGAGCAGGAACTCGACGGCCGCATGCAGCGGACCAGTCGCCGGGCGCTGCCGTCGGGCCGGCTGGCCCAGCGCCAGGCCTTTGCCCTGGCCGTCGGTCTCACGGTCGCCTCGGTGCTGGTGCTGGTCCTCGGGGTGAACGCCCTGGCCGCCTCCCTGGCCCTGTTGGGGCTGTGCAGTTACGTGCTGCTCTACACGGCCCTGCTCAAGCCCCGCACCACCCAGAACATCGTCATCGGCGGCATCGCCGGAGCCATCCCCCCCCTGGTGGGGGCGGCCGCCGCCACCGGCCACCTGGGCTGGAGCAGCTGGTGGCTGTTCACGCTGGTGATGGTGTGGACGCCTGCCCACTTCTGGGCCCTGGCGCTGCTCCTGCATGAGGATTACCGCTCGGTGGGCATCCCGATGCTGCCGGTGGTGAAGGGCCTGGAGGTCACGGCCGGGGCGATCCGCCGCTATAGCTGGGTAACGGTGGCCATGAGTCTGGCCGGCGTTGTTGCCCTGCCCAGCGGCGGCTGGCTCTACGGCCTGCTGGTGCTTCCCTTCAACGCCAGGCTGCTGCAGCTCAGCGCCAGCCTCCTTGAGGATCCCGGCGATCCCCGCCGGGCCCGCAGCATGTTCCGCTGGTCGATTTTCTACCTCTTCGGCATCTGTCTGCTGCTGGTGCTGGCGCGCACGCCGCTGGCCACCGCCGGCGCCCCAGGCACCCTGCTGTCCGCCGCCTTCCATCTGGCTTCCACCGCAGCTGCCTAGATTGACCAGGCTTGTGGCCCTTCGCGATTGATCCCGGCTTGATCGAGCTCCAGCACCTCAGCAAGCGTTTCGGCGGCCGCAAGGTTGAGCCGGTCCGGGCCCTGGACGACCTCTCCCTGAGTGTGCCGGCTGGCTGCCTCTACGGACTGCTGGGGCCCAACGGCGCCGGCAAGACCACGGCCCTGCGCATCCTCTGCACCCTGCTGGCTCCTGATGCCGGCCAGGTCCAGGTGGCAGGGGTGGATGCCCTGGCCGAACCCCGCAGGGTCCGGCGCCTGCTGGGCTACGTCGCCCAGGAGGTGGCGATCGACAAGATTCTCAGCGGCCGGGAACTGCTGCACCTCCAGGCGGATCTCCATCACATGGGAGCCGCCGACCGCCTGGCCCGCACGGCCGAGCTGATCGAGCTCCTCGCCATGGAGGCCTGGATCGACCGCCGCTGCGGCAGCTACTCCGGCGGCATGCGCCGGCGCCTCGACCTGGCTGCCGGGCTGCTGCACCGGCCCCGGGTGCTGGTGCTGGATGAGCCCACCGTGGGCCTCGACATCGAAAGCCGCGCCACCATCTGGCAGGTGCTACGGCAGCTGCGCGACCAGGGCACCACGGTGCTGCTCAGCAGCCACTACCTCGAGGAGGTGGATGCCCTGGCCGACCGCCTGGCGATCATCGACGGCGGCCGGGTGATCGCCGAAGGCACGCCCGCCGCCCTCAAGGGCGCCCTGGGCGGCGACCGGGTGACGCTGCGGGTGCGGGAATTCAGCGATGAGCAGGAGGCGTCCCGGGTGCGGGATCTGCTCGTGGCCTGCCATGGCGTCCGCCAGGTGGTGGTCAACCGGGCCCAGGGCTATTCCCTCAACCTGGTGGTGGAGGACAGCGGCGTGGTGGAGACCCTGCGGCAGCAGCTGGCCGAGGCCCAGCTGCCGGTGTTCGCCCTGGCCCAGAGCCGCCCCAGCCTGGATGATGTCTACCTTCAGGCCACCGGCCGCACCCTGAGCGACGCGGAACTCTCCGTGGCGGGTCGCCGGGACCTCAAGGAGGAACGCAAGCAGTCGATGCGATGACGACCCGATTCCCTGATTCCCCATGACCAGCGCCAGCCCCTCCCTCGCCCCCGTTCCCTCCGCCAGCACGGAGCCCTCGGCCTTCGCCGAGATCTCCCAGGAGACCCTCGCCCTCACCCGGCGCCTGTTCGTCCAGCTCGCCCGGCGCCCGTCCACCCTCGTGGCGGGGGTGCTGCAGCCCCTGATCTGGCTGGTGCTGTTCGGGGCCCTGTTCGCCAACGCCCCCGAGGGCCTGCTGCCCGGGGGCATCAGCTACGGCCGCTTCCTGGGGGCCGGAGTGATCGTGTTCACCGCCTTCAGTGCCGCCCTCAACGCCGGCCTGCCGGTGATGTTCGACCGGGAGTTCGGCTTCCTCAACCGGCTGCTGGTGGCGCCGCTGCGCTCCCGCAGTTCGATCGTCTTCGCCTCGGTGCTCTACATCACCAGCCTGAGCCTGGTGCAGAGTCTGGCGATCATGGGCACGGCTGCCCTGCTGGGCTACGGCTGGCCCGGTGGGGCGGGGCTGCTGCTGGTGCTTGTCACCCTGCTGCTACTGGTCTTCGCCGTCACCGCCCTCAGCCTCGGCCTGGCCTTCGCCCTGCCGGGCCACATCGAGCTGATCGCCGTGATCTTCGTGGCCAACCTGCCGCTCCTGTTCGCGAGCACCGCGTTGGCTCCGATTTCCTTCATGCCCCCTTGGCTGGGCTGGCTGGCGGCCCTGAATCCCCTTACCTTCGCGATTGAACCGATCCGCGCCGCTTACGCGGGGTCCTTCCGCCTCACCGACGTGGTGCTGGTGGCTCCCTACGGGTCCCTCAATGCGGCCACCTGCCTCGCCATCCTGGCGGGCCTGGCGGCGGGTCTGTTCCTGTTGATCCGCCCGATGCTGGATCGCAAGCTCACCTGACGCCCCCTCCGTGTCCCTGCTCCCCTCCCGGCCCGAGCTCTCCAACCTGCTGCTGGAGGCCGTCCACCGCAGGGATGCCACCGCCACGGCCCGTCTGATTCGCCAGTGGGCCCACCGCCACGGGGTGGGTTCCCTGGAGCAGTTCCGCACCGGCACCCTGATTCCCCAGCAGGGCAGTGAGGCCGGTGACTGGCTCCGCCAGCACCTGATGGGACCGGCCGTTGCCCCCACCGCCGCCGGGTCGGATCACCTCAAGCCCGTTGCTGCTGGCGTGGACGATGCTTTTGCGGCCCTGGAAGCGGCCTTCTCGACGCCGCCGCTGCCTGCCGTAGAGGCGCCGGTGCCCCTCGCGCTGGTCCCCGAGCCCGTCGTCGCGGCGACGTCCCTGCCCGAGGCCTCTCGCCTCAGCGTCCTTCCCCCGGGCACGCCCCCGGCCCCGGCACCTTCCACGCTGGCCGGGTTGCGCTCCTGGCTCTCCGGCGATCCCCAGCATCGCCGCGCCAGCTGATCACCCCTTTGCCGCCGTCCATGGTGTCGTCCCGTCCCCTGCCTGAACGCGCCGCCCTGAACGGCCGTCTGATCGTGTCGGTACAGGCGCCGGAGGGTTCGCCCATGCGCGATCCGGCCGTGATCGCGGCGATGGCGGAGGCCAGCCTGCGCCAGGGGGCCGCCGGGGTGCGGCTTGAGAGTCCCGATCACATCGGCGCGGTGCGGCGCCGCTGCCCCGATGCCCTGATCGTGGGCCTCTGGAAGCGAACGTTCCCCGACAGCGCCGTGTACATCACCCCCGGCTGGGAGGAGATCCGTGCCGTCTGGGCGGCCGGAGCCGATGTGGTGGCGATCGATGCCACCGACCGTCCCCGCCCGGCGGACCAGGCGCTGGAGGAGCTGATCAGCCGCGCAGCCAAGGATCTGGGCGCTCCGCTGATGGCGGATGTGGACAGCGTGGCGAACGGTCTGCGGGCGGCGGCCCTGGGTTGCCAATGGGTCGGCACCACCCTCTACGGCTACACCGAGGCCACCGCCTCGCAGCAACCCCCGGCCTGGGACCTGCTGGGGCCGTTGCGGCGCGACCTCCCCGAGACGGTGGCGCTGATCTGTGAAGGGGGAATCGCCTCCAGGCAGGAGGCCTCCCGGGCCCTGGACAGTGGTGCCGATGCCGTCGTGGTGGGAACAGCGATCACCGGCGTGGATCTGCAGGTGGCCGCCTACGTGAGGGCCATGGCCGGCTGAGCGTCGGCCCACCCGGCCCCATCGGGCCCCCAGGGGGCTCACATCATGCCGGGCATGCCCATGCCACCCATGCCACCCATGCCACCCATCCCTCCCATGCCGCCATCGCCGGCGGGGGGAGCGGCGGGCTCCGGCTTGTCGGCGATCACGGCCTCGGTGGTGATCAGCAGCGAGGCGATCGAGACCGCATCCTGCAGGGCGAGCCGCACCACCTTGGCGGCGTCCAGGATGCCGGCGGCCAGCAGATCCTCGTAGGTGTCGGTGAGGGCGTTGTAGCCCTTGCCCTGGCTGAGCATCTGCTGCACCACCACGTCGCCGTTGGCGCCCGCGTTGGTGGCGATCTGGCGGGCCGGCGCGGCCAGGGCCCGCTGCACGATCTCCACGCCGGTGCGAACGTCGCCGTCGCAGCGGCTGGCCAGGGCTCCCAGTTCCCCGCTGAGCTCGACCAGGGTGCTGCCGCCGCCACCGACGATGCCTTCATCGATCGCCGCCCGGGTGGCATTGAGGGCATCCTCGATGCGCAGCTTGCGGTTGCGCAGTTCGGTCTCGGTGGGGGCGCCCACCTTGATCACGGCCACGCCACCGGCCAGCTTGGCGATGCGTTCGTTGAGCTTCTCGCGGTCGTAGTCGGAGTCGGTGGCCTCCAGCTCCCGCTTGATCGCGGCCACCCGGTCGGTCACCGCGGCACGTTGGTCGTCGGCCGCCACGATCGTGGTGTCGTCCTTGCTGATCGTGATGCGGTGGGCATGGCCGAGGTCGGCCAGGGTGGCCTTGTCCAGCGTCATGGCCCGGTCCTCACTGATCACCGTGGCGCCGGTGAGGATGGCGATGTCCTCGAGCATGGCCTTGCGGCGATCACCGAAGCCCGGCGCCCGCACGGCGGCCACCTGGAGCACGCCCCGGGTCTTGTTCACCACCAGGGTGGCCAGGGCCTCGCCCTCCACCTCCTCGGCCAGGATCACCAGGGGCCGGCCGCTCTTGGAAACGGCCTCCAGCACCGGCACCAGGTCGACCACGGTGCTGATCTTGCGATCGGTGATCAGCAGCAGGGGATTGTCGAAGGCGCATTCGCGCCGGTCCTGATCGGTGACGAAATAGGGGGAGGAATAGCCGCGATCGAAGGCCATGCCTTCGGTCACCTCCAGTTCGGTGGCCAGGGATTTGGATTCCTCCACGGTGATCACGCCATCGGCGCTCACCCGCTCCACCGCTTCGGCGATCATCCGGCCGATCTCCTCGTCGTTGCCGGCGCTCACCGTGGCCACCTGGCGGATGGCCTCGCCCGCCACAGCACGGGAGCGCTCGGCGATACCGGCCACCACCAGGGCCGTGGCCCGCTCCATGCCGCGCCGGAGGGCGACGGGGCTGGCGCCGGCGGCCACGTTGCGCAGGCCCTCATGCACCAGGGACTGGGCCAGGACGGCGGCGGTGGTGGTGCCGTCACCGGCGGTGTCCTTGGTCTTCGAGGCCACCTGCTGGATCAGCTTGGCGCCCAGGTTCTCGAAGGGATCCTCGAGCTCGATCTCCTTGGCGATGGTGACGCCGTCATTGACGATGTCGGGGGCGCCGAATTTCTTCTCCAGCACCACGTTGCGACCCTTCGGCCCGATGGTGACCTTCACCGCATCGACCAGGGCATTGACGCCCCGCTCCAGCGAGTCGCGGGAGGCATCGGCGAACTGGATCAGTTTGGCCATCGACGGGGTGGTAGGAGCAGCCGTCGCAGCGTCCCACGGCGACCCCGCCGGTGGCATCCGCCCATCGGTGGGGAAAGCCGAATGTCCTGTTCAGGGTCGGCTGCAGCCCCCCGTCGCAGGAGGTACCTTCAGACCATGGAAGACCTGCTGCAGCAGACCCTCGACAGCGCGGCCACCGAATCGGCCCTCGTCCCCAGCACCACCGCCGACGGCATGGTGTTTCTGCTGATCGCCGCCCTCGGCCTGCTGATGGCCCTGGTCTATGTGCCGATCCGCCTGTTCCTCACCCTCACGGCCCGCAGCCGGCGCCTGCGCCTGCTGCAGCGCATCCGCAAGCTGCGGGAAGACCTCGGCCAGCCCCTGGCATCCGAATCCTGATCAGCGCATCACCATGCCGCCGTCCACCTGCAGCACCTGGCCGGTGATGTAGGCCGCCGCCGGATCGGCCGCCAGGAAGCGCACAGCACCGGCGACCTCCTCCGGCTGACCCATGCGGCCGAGGGGGATGGCGGCAAGGATCGGCTCCTTGTCGAGATCCCTGGTCATGTCGCTGTCGATGAAGCCGGGGGCCACCGCGTTCACCGTGATGCCGCGGCTGGCGAATTCGGCGGCGGTGCTGCGGGTGAGGCCGATGACGCCAGCCTTGGCGGCGCTGTAGTTGGCCTGGCCCGGGTTGCCCATCAGGGCCACCACCGAGGTGATGTTGATGATCCGGCCGCGGCGGGCCTTGAGCATGCTGCGGCTGACGGCGCGGGTGCAGAGGAACACCCCGGTCAGGTTGAGGTCGATCACGCTCTGCCAGTCGGTGGTCTTCATCCGCATCAGCAGGCCGTCGCGGGTGATGCCGGCGTTGTTGACCAGCACATCGAGGCGCCCTTCCTTCTCCAGCACCGCCTTGACCATCGCCTCCACGGCCTGCTCGTCGGCCACATCCGCCTGGTGGCTCCAGGCCTGGCCGCCCGCCGCCGTGACCGTGGCCACCACCGCTTCGGCGGCCTCGGGTGAGCGGGCATAGTTCACCACCACCGTGGCGCCGGCCAGCGCCAGGGACTCGGCGATGGACCGGCCGATCCCCCGGCTGGCACCGGTCACCAGGGCGACCTGACCGGAGAGGGGAGCGGCGCTGGACATGGCGGCGGGAGCAGGGTGTGGCGATCGTATGCCTGTCGCCTCAGTCGGCCATCTGGTCGGAGCTTTCCAGGGCCGGGCCGAGCACCTCGGCGAAGCGCTGCAGCTGCTCCTTGCTGCCCATCACCACCAGCAGCTGGCCGGCCTCCAGACGGATGTCGCCGCCGGGGTTGGTGACCAGGGTGGCCTCTGGCGTGCCGTAGGTGGTGCCCCGGTAGGAGTAAGGATTGACCACCGCCGGCGCCGGGGTGCGGATGGCCAGCACCTGGGCGCCGCTTCGGCGGCCGAACTGGATCTCCGCCAGGCTGCGGCCCAGGAGCTCCCCCAGCCGCGAGCTGTCGTCGCTGAGCTGGAATTCCTCCACCTCGCAGTCGGAGCCGGCCAGCAGCTCCATGAAGTCGACGGCCAGCGGCCGCAGGGCGGTGGCGGCCATCACCCGGCCCCCCGCCACATACGGGCTCACTACCTGGTCGGCACCGGCCAGGCGCAGCTTGCGCCCCGCTTCGGCGCTGTCGGAGCGGGCGATCAGGCGACAGCGGGGGGCCAGCCCCCGGGCGCTCAGCACCACGTAGAGGTTGGCCGCATTGTTGGGCAGGGCCGCCACCAGGCTGCGGCACTGATGGATGCCCGCCTCCAGCAGGGTCTCGTCGAGGGTGGCGTCGGCGAACAGCACCGGCAGCCCCCGCTCCTCCGCCTCATCGCGGCAGCCCGCGTCCATCTCCACCACCAGCAGCGGGACCTTCTCCCGGATCAGCTGATCGGCGATCTCCTTGCCGATGCGGCCATAGCCGCAGAGAATCACGTGGTTGTTCATGCTTTGGACCCAGGTGCGGAATCGGCGCTCCCTCAGGCGCCGGAAGTAGCCGGTTTCGGAGAGGCCCACCAGGTTCTGGACGGTGAGCTGGACCACCACGAGTCCTCCGGCGATGGAGAACACGGTGATGATCCGCCCCGCGGTGGAGAGGGGGTGGACCTCGCCGTAGCCGATGGTGGCGATGGTGATGGCCACCATCCAGTAGCAATCGCCCCAGTCCCAGCCTTCGGTGATCCGGTAGCCGATCGCGCTGGCGTTGACCACCACGATCAGGGCGACCAGGGGCGTGACCCAGGGCCGGCGTGCCCTGGCCGAGGGGGGACGCTTCCTGCGGGAGAACCACAGGCGACTCATGGGCGCCGCTCAGCCCAGGCCGAGGGCCTGGAGCACGTCGCTGGAGGGGAGGTCACGCAGGTGGCCGGGGGAACCCAGCCCTTGTACTCCGCTGCGGGTCGGCAGGCTGTCGCTGCCGCGACCCAGGGCCACCACCGGGGTGCCGCTGAGCAGGGCCAGTTCGATGGTCACTGCATCGCTGGCCAGCACCACGTCGCTGGCGGCCACCAGGGCGGCCCGCTCGGGCAGGTGGGCCGAAGAGGCCGGCGGCACCTGCTGGGAGCGCAGGCCGGGGAGGGTGGCGGCGATGCGGCCGGGCAGCTCCTGCCAGGCCGCGGCAGGCCAGTCATCCGGGCCGCCGGAGGGGGCCAGCAGCAGCATCGGCCCGTCCCCGGCCGGCAACATGGCGACCGCTTCGTCAACGGTGGCCTTCGAAAGGCTGAGGCGGAAGGCGGCGGCATCGAGGCTGACCCCGATCGGCCGCAGGTAGGCCTCCAGGGCCTGGGCCGGCCAGAGACCCTGGGGCACCTGCACCTTCTCGGTGGCGGAGAAGCCCCCGGCGGCGATGCGGTTGGGGATGTGGCTCATCGAGAGCATCAGATCCACCTGGCGGCCGCTGGCCAGGTTGATGCAGGCCTGAAAATCCGGCTCCCGCACGCACCCGAGCAGGTTGGTCCAGTCGGCCAGGGAGGCGTCGCCGAAGTTGAAGGGGAGGACCTTCTCCACCGCCGGCAGCAGCTTCCAGCGCGCCATCAGGGACGGATGGCAGGCCACCTGAATCTGGAAGCGGAGTTGCTCGGCGATGGCCGCCACGGCGGGAAGCGCCTGCAACTGGTTGGCGCCATCGCCCGGGATCAGAAACAGTGCGCGCATCGGGCGTTGGGTCGGGCGGGCCTGACGGCCTGATTGTATGGAGAGGATTCCAGTGTTCCGCCCGGGCGGCCCATCGCTTGTGCATTTGCTGATCGCCGCCGCCGGCAGCGGGCGCCGCATGGGCGCCACCACTAACAAGCTGCTGCTGCCCCTGGCCGGCCGCCCCGTCCTGGCCTGGACCCTCGATGCCGCCCTGGCCTGCGGGGCCATCCGCTGGATCGGAGTGATGGGCCGCCCCGAGGACGAGGCGGCGATCGGGGCGATCCTGGCCGCGGCCGAGCCGCGCCGCTCCCTGGCCCAGCCGGTGGCCTGGATCGTGGGGGGGGACACCCGCCAGGACTCGGTGCGCCGTGGCCTGGAGGCCCTGCCGGCCGATGCCGAGGCGGTGCTGATCCATGACGGCGCCCGTTGCCTGGCGGAACCGGAGCTGCTGGAGCGCTGCGCCACGGCCCTGAAGGAGGCCATGGCCGAAGGGGCCGGCATCATCGCGGCCACCCCCGTCACCGACACCATCAAGCAGGTGGATGGCCGGGGCCTGATCACCGCCACCCCCGAACGCAGCGGCCTCTGGGCCGCCCAGACGCCCCAGGGCTTCGGGGTGGCCCAGCTGCGGGAGGCCCATGGGCGGGCCGAACGCGAGGGCTGGAGCGTCACCGACGATGCGGCCCTCTACGAGCGGCTGGGGCTGCCGGTGCGGGTGCTGGAGGCGCCCCCCTCCAACATCAAGCTCACCACCCGCTTCGATCTCACCATCGCCAGCGCCGTGCTGGCGGCCCGCAGCGCCTGAGGCCAGCCATGGACAGCGCCGCCCAGCTCGAGACGATCGCCGCCCGCTGGCAGGGGTCCTTCCACAACCGCCGCCAGGTGGCCGCCACCCTGGCCAGGGGCGGTCCGGAGGCGCCCGAGCTCACCCGTGAGCTGCGCACCATGGCGGTGGAGCGGCTGCAGGCGCCCCAGCTCGGGGCGGTGGTGCTCTATTTCCAGGAGTTCCGCGCCAGCGCGCCCCAGCTGGCCCATCGCCAGCGGGTGGTGGTGCTGCGGCAGGATCCGGATCGCGGCGCCGTCCGGGCCGAGCAGCTGTTCTTCCGGGGCGGGCCCACCTACGACCGTCCTGCGCTGGCCGCTGCCCAGGTGCAGACGCTGGGACCGGAGGCCTTCGATCGCCATCCGGGCTGCGACCTGTTCTTCACGGCGGAGCCGGCCTTCAACCGCTTCCGAGGCCGCATGGATCCCGGGGCCTGCCGCTACCGCCATCCCCAGGACGGCGAGGTGTGCGCCGAGTTCGAGATGCTCCTGCATCCCGACCAGCTCTGGTACCGGGACCGCAGCCTGCGGCTGGCCGATGGCTCGGTGCGGGGCGAGGTCGACGGCTTCAGCTGGCTGCTGTTCGATCGGCTGGAGGGTCCCCTCGGGGACGATCTGCCCGCCCTGGTGCGGCAACAGGGCGTCTGGCGGGGCAGCTTCCGGCGCTACGACGCCGGGGGCGGGCTGCTCGAGACCTTCCCGAGCACGATCACCATCCGGGTGTTCCAGGAGGGAGGTCGCTGGCAGTACCACCAGAGCAACCTCCACGGCCCCGAGGACGCCCCGCTGCGCCGCCTTGAGGCCCGGGGCGAGATCCATTCCGGCCGGGTGTGGTTCGCCAGCGACCGCTACCAGGGCTGGGCCATGGACCTGCCGGGCGAGCAGCCTGCCGCCGGCAGCCTGCTGGTGATGCACGCCCGGGATCCAGGCGATCCCGACATCCACGAGATCATCAGCTGCAGCCCCGACGGTCGCCGCCGCTGGCGGCTGAGTCAGCTGATGAAGGAGGGGCAGCTGGTGGGTCGCACCGCCATCGACGAGGAAAAGGTCAGCGGCGACTGACGGACCCGGGCGACGCAGCGATCACACGCAGGCGGCCCCGGTCACCGTCGAGCCGGGCCCGCACCCCCAGGGGCAGGGCGGCATTGACGTCACCGTGGCCCACCGGCAGGCCGGCCAGCACGGGGATGCCGAGATCGGCGGTCCGCTCCCGCAGCACCTGCTCCAGGCTGAACCGGGGCGTTCCGTCGTCGTCATCCCGGGGGTCGTCGCAGCCCTCGAAGCTGCCGAAGCCGATGCCCCCCAGCCGCTGCAGGGCACCGCAGAGGCGCCAGTGGGTGAGCATCCGCTCCAGGCGGTAGGGCGCTTCTCCCACGTCCTCCAGGATCAGGATCGCCCCGTCCAGATCCGGCAGGTGCGGTGTGCCCAGCAGGTGGGTCGCCACCGTGAGGTTGGCGGCCAGCAGCGGGCCTTCGGCCTGGCCGCCCACCCAGCTCTCCCCTTCAAGGTCGGCCAGCGGTTCGCCGAACAGCAGCGCCCGCAGCCGCTCCCGGCTCCAGGCCGGCTCGGCCGCCAGGGTGGTGAGCAGGGGGCCGTGGACGGCGCCCCCGCGCCCCATCGCCAGCCGGTGCCACAGCAGGGAGGTGACATCGGAGAAGCCCAGCAGCCAGCCGCCTGCCGCCTCCAGGGGCTGCTCCAGCAGCCGGGCCGACCCCCAGCCCCCCCGCACGCAGGCCAGCAGGGCCGCCGGTGGCCGCGCACCGGTGTCCGCAAGCAGATCGCCGGCCCGCTCGGCGTCCCGGCCCGCCAGGTAGCCCCAGCGGCGCGGCGGCAGGCGGTTGGGATCGTCATCCAGCTCCAGGCCCCAGCTGGCCAGCACCGCCAGGCCGGCCTGCAGGCGCTCCAGATCGGCCAGGGCGGAGCTGGCGGCCACCAGCCGCACCCGGTCGCCCGGACGCAGGGCCGGTGGCTGGTGGGACGGCAGCTGGGGTGGGAGTCCGGCGGCCATGGCGGATCAGGCGCCGGTGGAGAGGATCACGGCCAGCAGCAGCAGACCCCCGAGCCACACCTGGACGGCGAAGTGGCGGCCGTAGGCGCTGCGGGGCAGATCGGGGCGCCGCAACAGGGCCGCCTGCTGCTGCATGGCCAGGGCGGCGACGGCCCAGGGCGGCCAGAACGGCAGACCCGCCCGCCCCTGCAGCAGCACCGCCAGGGCCAGGGCCGCGCAGGTGAGTCCGTAGCACAGGGCCACCGCCAGGGGCGCCTGGGTCCCCAGGCTCAGGGCACTGCTGCGCACCCCGAGGCGCCGGTCGTCGTCCCGGTCGCTCATGGCGTAGACGGTGTCGAAGCCGAAGGTCCAGCTCACCGCCGCCAGCCAGGTGAGCAACAGGGGCCAGCCCCCCAGCGCACCCCGCAGGCCCCCCTGGGCGGCCGCCCAGGGGATCAGCACGGCGAAGCCCCAGCACAGGGCCAGCACCATCTGGGGATAGGCGAACCAGCGCTTGGCGGAGGGGTAGAGCAGCACCAGGGGCAACGTGGCCAGGGCGAGCCCCACGCACAGCACGCGGCTGGAGGCGGGCAGGGCCAGCAGGGCCGCCAGGGCCACCACCAGGCAGAGCAGCAGCAGGACGGTCGCGGTGCCCACCCCGAGGCGGCCATCGGCCAGGGGGCGGTGGCGGGTGCGCTCCACCAGGGGATCGATGCGCCGGTCCCAGAGGTCGTTGGCCACGCAGCCGGCGCCGCTCACCGCCAGGCCGCCCAGCACGGTCCAGCCCACCAGCAGGGCCGCGGGCGGCACGGCCGGCCCCAGCCACAGGGCCCAGCCGGCGGGAATCAGCAGGATCAGCCGGCCGCTGGGCTTGTGCCAGCGCAGCAGCTCCAGCCAGGCCTGGGCTCGGCCTTTGGCCATCGGGACGTTCACCGCTCGCAACGGTTGGTAGGCGGCACCCTATCCAACTCCTGACCATGACGTTCGCGGCTGCTGGCGAAGGGGCGGCCGGTGGCAAAGTGGCGCGGCCGCTGCCCGGGCCGACCCCCATGCCCCCGATCCCCGACACCGCCGGTACCGCGGAACGGCGGGTGGCGGCCATCGACATCGGCACCAATTCCATCCACCTGCTGGTCGCGGCGGTCGATCCGGTCCTGCGCAGCTTCTCGGTGGTGCTGGCGGAAAAATCCACCACCCGGCTGGGGGAGCGGGATCCCGATTCCGGCGACCTCACCCCCGAGGCGATCGAGCGCGCCTTCCTGACCCTGCGCCACTGTCGCGACATGGCCACCAGCCACGGGGTGGAGCAGATCGTCACCGCCGCCACCAGCGCCGTGCGGGAAGCCCCGAACGGCCGCTCGTTCCTGCAGGGGCTCCAGGACCAGCTGGGGCTGGTGGTGGACCTGGTGAGCGGGCCGGAGGAGGCCCGACTGATCTACCTGGGGGTGCTGTCCGGCCTGTCCTTCGGCGACCAGCCCTATTTCATCCTCGACATCGGCGGCGGCTCCACCGAGCTGGTGCTCGCCGACGGCCGCGATGCCCGCGCCCTCACCAGCACCCGCATCGGTGCGGTGCGCCTGCAGCGGGAGTTCTGCCGGGAGGACCCCCTCACCCCGGCCCGCCGCCGCTTCCTCGAGGCCTACATCCAGGGGGCGATGGATCCGGCGGTGGCCGAGGTGAAGCGGGAGCTGCGGCCGGGGGAGAAACCCGTGCTGGTGGCCACCAGCGGCACCGCCATGGCGATGGCGGCCCTGGCCTCCGCCCAGGACCCCAATCCCCCCCTGAAGCTTGACGGCTACCGCCTGGGCAGGGCCCGCCTCGATACCATCGTCGAGCGCCTGGTGGCGATGACGCCGGAGCAGCGCCGCGCCCTGACCGCCATCAATGAACGCCGGGCCGAGATCATCGTCCCCGGTGCCCTGATCCTCCAGACCACCATGGAGATCCTGCAGGTCCGGGAGCTGGTGGTCTGTGAGCGGGCCCTGCGGGAAGGTCTGATCGTCGACTGGATGCTGCGCAACGGCCTGCTCGTCGATCGCTTCAGCTTCCAGAGCACGATCCGCCGCCGCACCGTGCTGCACCTGGCCCGCACTTACGGGGTGGACACGGTCCGGGCAGAACGGGTCGCCAGCCATGCCCTCAGCCTCTACGACCAGACCCGGGGACTGCTGCACGATGACGACGGCGAAGGCCGGGCCCTGCTATGGGCGGCGGCCCAGCTCCATGCCTGTGGCAAGCACGTCAACATCGCCGCCTACCACAAGCACACCTGGTACCTGATCCGCCATGGGGAACTGCTCGGTTACTCCGAGGCCGAGCACCTGATGGTGGCGGCGATCGCCCGGTACCACCGTCGCGGCCTGCCCAAGAAACGCCATGAGTCGTGGCAGCTGATCGAGGCCGGGCAGCACCGCCACACCGTGTTCACGATGGCCCTGCTGCTGCGGCTGGCGGCCGCCCTCGACCGCAGGCCCGCCCCCGGCATCGAGGCGATCAGCGTGTCCGCGGACGCCGAGCGAACCGCTCAGACCCGGGGCTTCACGATCAGCCTGCAGCCGCACGCGCCGCAGCCCGGCGACTCCCCCCAGGACCTGAGCCTGGAGGAATGGAGTCTCCGCTCCTGCGCCGATCTGGTGCTGGAGGCCACGGGCCTGCGGCTCACGGTGCGGCAGGCGTCGCCCTGAAGCTGCGCCACACCACCTGATCGATCCGTCCCAGGGAGCGGGGGGCCTGGCTGCCGGCGGTGGCCGTCACCAGGTCGGGCCGGCCGGCCAGAACCTTCAGGCCCTCCCCCATGGGGAAACGCTTCTCACCGGTGAAGGTGCCGCGAAACAGGGTGACCCCGGCCCCATTGCGGACCTCCAGCCAGCTGGGCTGGCTGCTGCGCAGCACCAGCGCGTCTGCCGCCGGGCGCACCGGCGCCCCAGCGGCCACGGCCTGGCGAGGAGCCACACCCGGATGGCTGGTCGCGGCCGGTGCTGACGGGGGTCGGGACGCCTGCGGGGCAAAGACCTTCCCCTGCAGGGCGGCCACCCCAAGGCCTCCGCCGCCCAGCAGCAGCAGGGCCCACCACAGCCAGCCGAGGGGGCGGCCCCGGCTGGCGGGGGAGGTGGCGGGTCGTCGCTGCAGGGGAGAGATCGGGGCCGGGCGGCGCTTGCCGCCCACCAGGCGGCTGTTCTGCAGAGCATTGATCTGCTGGCTCACGTCGATCCCCAGGGCGCCCGCCACCCGCTTGGCCTGGGCCACCACGAATACCGCCTCCGGCAAGTGGGTGTGGTCGCCGGCCTCCAGGGCCATCAGCTGTTCGCTGCCAAGCCGCAGCCGGTCCGCCAGTTCCTCCAGGCTCAGGCCCTGGTCACGGCGGGCCTGGCCAAGCTTCTCGCCCAGCTGGACGAGTTGCGGGATCGGTTCGCTCCCATCCTCTGCGGCCAGGGTCGCGGCAGGAGATTCGGACAAGGGCAGGGACTCCTGAAGCGCTGCGTAGCCAGCAGTATGACGAGCGGTCCCGAGAGCGACCAGTCCTCCGTCAGAGAGGACACTACCGGCTGGAAAACAGGATTGGAGATATGGGCGATACTGGATTCGAACCAGTGACCCCTTCCGTGTGAAGGAAGTGCGCTACCGCTGTGCTAATCGCCCATCGTTGCCGTCTTAACCCCGGCATCGCCTGAAAGAGGACCTTTCTGCGGCAGAGGTTTCGACCAGGCCAGGTGGCCTGAACCCTCCTACACGGTCGCCGATCACACTGTCAAATCCCCTCAGCCGGCGCTGTCGCAGCGGGCGTTCACCTGCGCCAGGGCCTTGGGGTCGAACTCGATGCTGGCAGGACCGTTGAACAGACCAGGCTGGAGCTGCCGCAGGGCCTGGGCGTCCCGGTCGAGCCTTGCCTGGGCGGCCGCGATGCGCTCGGCGCGCCGCTGGCGCCACTGGTCGCGCTGGGAGGCCACCTGCTGTTCCCAGGCGCCGAGAGCGGCCTCGTAACGGTCCCTGTCGAGGCGCTGGTCTTCGGGGCGATAGCGGGATTCCTTGACGGCATCCAGGGGCTGGGGTGGCGCCACAGAGGGCCTGAAAGGGCTGTTGCGGGCCGCGGCCAGCTCCTGTTCGGCCTGACGCAGCGACCCGATCAGGGTGGTGATCTTTGCCTGGCGCCGGCGGCAGGCCTCCAGGGCCGCCCGTCGGGCGGTGGCGGCGGCCTCCGCCGCCTTTTCAGCCGCCAGGGTGGCCTCCGAGTCGGGCAGGCAGCGGACGTAGCTGAAGGCGGCCGTGAGGGGGTTGTCGGCGTCGGCAGCGAGCCTGCGGCAGCGCTCCCGGCCGGCCTCACTCACACCGGTGAACTGACAGCCCCCCCCTAGCAGGGTCATGCCCAGCAGCACCGGGAGCAGGCGCCGGTGACGGCGAGCACGGGAACTGGCCATCGCCCTCGGAACTCCGCTCAGAGGAACACTGCATCCATTGTTGCCATCCTGACGGCCTCCGGATGGCCGCAGCGGTCGCCCCCCGCGGCGGCACCTGCCCCCCTGGGATCAGGCCGGCGGCCGCACCCTCCGGAAGGTCAGGTTGAGCCGCGGGGAGGCCACCTTCAGGCGCCGCGGCAGCCCGTGCTGCCAGTGCCGCTGGGTGGGCGGGTCCATCAACAGCAGATCGCCATGCCCCAGTTCCACCGCCAGGGTTGGAGCCGTGTCCCGTTGGCGGGGACGGAAGCGCAGGGTGCGGCTGGCCCCCAGGCTGAGGGAGGCGATGGCAGCGTCCGGATCGAGCTCAGGCTCGTCATCGGCATGCCAGCCCATGGCGTCGCGGCCGTCGCGGTAGTAGTTCAACAGCAGGGAATTGAACTCCTGGGCCGCAGCCACCCCGATGCGCCGGCGGATGGCGGCCGCCAGTGGTGTCCAGGGTTCGATGGCGTTCTCCAACCCGGAATAGCGATAGCCGCAGCCTGGATCCGCCATCCAGCAGGTGAGCCTCGGCATGGCGTGGCGGCGGCCGTACACGGTGATGGACTCCTGTTTCCAGGGCACCTCCTGCAGCAGCTGCTCCAGCCAGCCATCGGCTTCCGCGGTCCCCACCCAGCCCCGCCAGTGGCGCAGGCAGGGGGCCGCTGCCGTCACGCGGCGCCGCCGCGGAACAGGTGGTTGTGGCTGGCGGAATAGAGCAGGGATCGGGCCCCGTCGGCGTTCCGCAGGGCCGGACTCACCACATAGAGGGTGGTGCGGATGAGCTCCCGCTCCCGGCTGACCCGGGCCATGGCGTCAAGGGGCACCACCGTGAGCCACTGGTCGGGCCAGCTGACCCGGTAGCCGATCGCCACCGGCGTGTCCGACGGGTAATGCTGCAGCAGCTCGCTCTGCACCTCCTCCACGTGGCGGGCGCTGAGGTAGAGGCACAGGGAGGCCTGCAGGGCGGCGAGCCGGGCCAGGGATTCCCGCTCCGGCACGCCGGTGCGGCCACCCGCCCGGCTCAGCACGATCGTCTGGACCCGGCCGGGAATGGTCAGTTCGGCCCCCAGGGCGGCGGCGGTGGCCTGGTAGGCGCTCAGGCCCGGCACCACCTCCACCGCCAGGCCGGCATCGGCCAGCCGGCAGATCTGCTCCTGCAGGGCGCCGTAGAGGCAGGGATCGCCGTCGTGGAGCCGCACCACCCGCCGTCCCGCCCTGGCCCGCTCGACCACCACGGCCATCACTTCCTCGAGGGTGAGGGTGCTGGTGCGGACGCGTTCGCAGTCCGGCGGCGCCAGGGCGGCGATCCGGGGGCTCACCAGGGAGTCGGTCCAGACCAGCACCTGGGCCGATTCGATGGCCCGCGCCGCCCGAAGGGTGAGCAGGTCAGGGGCGCCGGGGCCAGCGCCGACGATCTGAACGGTGGCGGTCATGCGGTCAGGCCGGAGGGGTCGGGAAGGGGACGGCGGAAGCGGTAGAGCCAGAGCAGACCCGCCCCCCCCAGCGCGATGAGCAGCAGGCTCATCAGCTGGGCCATGCGCAGGCCGCCGGCGCAGAAAGGCGGCTGGGAGAACAGGCAGAGGGGATCGAGACGCAGCCCCTCGATCCAGAAACGGCCGCTGCTGTAGGCCATCAGATAAATGCAGCTGAGGGCTCCGGCGGGCAGTCGCAGCCGCCCCTGGCTGCCCAGGCGGAACAGCAGCAGCAGCAGGCCGCAGACCCCAAGATTCCAGAGGGATTCGTAGAGAAAAGTGGGGTGGAAGGAGGCCTGCTGAAGGAATTCCGACGGACGATTCGCCATCGGGATGGTCAGGGCCCAGGGGAGGTTGGTGGGTAGACCGAAGGCCTCGGAGTTGAAGAAATTGCCCCAGCGACCGATGGCCTGGCCCAGGGCCACGGCGGGAACGAGCACATCGAGCAACGGCCAGAAGGGCTGGCGGCGCCAGCGGCAGAAAAGCAGGGTGACCAGGGTTCCCCCGATCAGGGCGCCGTGGATGGCGATGCCTCCGCGCCAGATGGCGAACACATCGAGCCAATTGGTGTGGAACTGGCGCCATTCCAGCGCCACGTAATAGATCCTGGCTCCCACCACGGCCCCCAGCACCATCAGGGGCAGAAGATCGGCGATCAGAGCCGGTTCGATGCCCCTGGAGCGTCCCAGACGGGTGGCCAGCAGCAGCCCCAGCAGCACCGCCAGGGCGATCAGCAGGCCATACCAGCGAACGGAGACGGGACCCAGCTGAAAGAGCAG
>NZ_JAGQBG010000024.1 GCF_024345515.1 Cyanobium sp. N5-Cardenillas | reverse complement strand
CTGGAGCTGGAGGTGCGTTGTTCCGCCGGCACCTATGTGCGCGCCCTGGCGAGGGACCTGGGGGAGGCCCTGGGCTGCGGCGGTGCCCTGGCCAGCCTGCGCCGCACCGCCGCCCTCGGCTTCGGCCTGCACCAGGCCATTGCCATGGAGCGCCTGGCGGACGGCCCCATGCCCCCCCTGCTGGACCCCCTCGACGTGTTGGTGGATCTGCCGCGGCAGCGTCTCGATCCGACCCAGCTTTCAGCCTGGCGGTGCGGCCGCGCGCTGCCCCGTACGGTGGAGCAGTTGCCCGAGGGGGCCGTCGCCGTGCTCACGCCGGATGGCACTCTGGCGGGCATCGCCCGTGCCGACGGCAAGGGCCTGCTCCTGCCCCGGCTGGTGTTCGACGCCACCGGTTGAACCTCTCCCGACATCGCGATGGCCGGCCACAGCAAATGGGCCCAGATCAAGCGCACCAAGGCGGTGGTGGATGCGAAGCGGGGGGCGCTCTTCACCCGGCTGGGGCGGGAGATCACCGTGGCGGCCCGCGGTGGTGCCGATCCCGCTGGCAACTTCCAGCTCCGCACCGCCATCGAGAAAGCCAAGCTGGCGGGGCTGCCCAACGCCAACATCGACCGGGCCGTGGCCAAGGGCAGCGGCCAGGGCGCCGGTGGCGCTGACCTGTTTGAGGCGGTGCGCTACGAGGGCTATGGCGCCGGGGGGGTGGCCGTGCTGGTCGAGGCCCTCACCGACAACCGCAACCGCACCGCCGCCGACCTGCGGCTGGCCTTCGGCAAGCATGGCGGCAACCTCGGTGAGACCGGCTGCGTCAGCTACCTGTTCGAGCAGCGGTCCGTGGTGCGGCTGGCCCTGCCCGGCGCCGACGAGGAGACCCTGCTGGAGAGCCTGCTGGCCCTGGAGGAGCGGGGAGGTCCGGCGGCGGTGGGCTACGCCATCGACGTGGACGGTGTCGATGTGTTCGGGTCCTTTGCCGACCTGGAAGTCCTCCAGGACGGGCTGAGGGACCTGGGTCTGCCGCTGGCGGGCTGGGAGCACCGCTGGATCGCTTCCCTGCCCTGCCGCCTCGATGACGGGGACGTGCTGGCCGCCTGCCTGCGCATGCTGGATGTGCTCGAGGACCTCGATGACGTGCGCAGCGTCACCACCAACCTCGAAGCGGATGAGGCCCTGATGGAGGCGGTTCTGCTCAGCTGAGCATGGCGTCGGCGTCGGCGATCACCGTCAGGTCGGGATGGTGTTGCAGCCAGCTGGCGGGCAGCTCCGCGGACGGGGGCTCCTCCAGGGTGCGGCGCAGGATGGCCGCCTTCTCGGCCCCGGTGACCACCAGCAACACGCGACTGGCCGAGAGGATCTCGGCCAGTCCCAGGGTGATGGCCTGCCGGGGGACGGCGCCCGGGTCGCCGCCGAAGCCAGCGGCGTTCTGGCGGCGGGTGTGGCCGCTGAGCACCACACAGCGGCAGGCCAGCGCAGGGTCGGAGGGGGGTTCGTTGAAGCCCACGTGGCCGTTGAGGCCCAGGCCCAGCAGTTGCAGGCCGATGCCGCCGGCCGCGCTGACGGTGGCGCCATAACGACGGGCTTCGGCCTCCGGATCGGCGGCCTGCCCATCGGGGAGCCGCACCCGCTCGGGGTCCAGGCCGAGGGGCGCCACCAGCTGACGGGCCATGGTGGCGGCGAAGGAGGTGGGATTCTGCGGCGCCAGCCCCACGTACTCGTCCAGGTTGAAGCTACACCAGGTGTCGCGAACCCTGGCGGCCAGGGCGGGTTCCAGCCGAGCCATCCGACGGGCCAGGGCCCCGTAGACAGGCTCCATGGTGCGTCCGGTGGCCAGGCCCAGGGGCCGCTGCGGGTGCAGCCGATCTGCCAGCAGCAGGGCCGCCACCCGTTCGGCCACCGCCGCCGCATCGCCCAGAACGACGGGTGTGATCGCGGTGCTGGTGGTGGAGGGGAAGCCTGGCTTCAAAGGGAGCTGTAGGGGAGGATCCTGGCCCCCTGGTAGTAGTGCTGCAGGATCTGGCGGTAATCATCGCCGCGCAGGGCCAGTCCGTAGGCCCCCCACTGGCTCATGCCCACCCCGTGGCCGTAGCCACGGCCACTGACCAGCAGCGTCGGCGCTGCCGGTGGCCGGGGGCTACGCCAGGGGGCCTGGACCATGCCGGAGGCCAGAGTGCGGATCCCTTCGGGGGTGAACACGCCCTGCAGGGAGGGCAGCGGGGGAGGGACCGGGTAGGCCCTGGGGGCCTCGAAGTCGAAGCGGGCCAGGGTGCTGCGCAGGCCCAGCCGCTGCCGCAGTTCGGCGCCCGTGAGCAGCAGCGTGCCGCCAGGTCCCGTCACCCGGGCCTGGCGGATGCGGCCGGAGCTGGTGGTGGAGAGCACCTCGATTCGGAAGGCCCCATCGATCTCCCGGAAGGCCCTGGCCAGCCTGTCGGGCTCGATGCGCAGCTGCCAGGCGTGGACCGGACTGGCCTGGTCGAAATCGGGCACGCTCACCAGGTAGGGGAGCTGCTGGCGCCAGATCTCGCCGCTGTTTTCCGTCAGGCCGCCACTGCTGCTGTGGAAGACCGCGTTGATCAGGGCGGAACCGTGCACCAGCACCTGGGAGCGCGTGCTGCGCACCGCCTCGCGGGTGGAGTCGGTTTCGCTCTCCACCCCCTTGTAGACCTGGCTGGCCACCGTGGCCTTGAGGTCGAAGGGGGCCGCCGGTCGGCGCTGGCGCAGGGCGTAGGTGCGGGCCGCCACCGCCTGGGCCCGCAGGGCCGCGAGCGGCCAGCTGGCCGGCATCTCGCTGCCCACCACGCTGGGCAGGTAGCGCTCGACATCGATCAGATTGATCGCCTGCAGCCGATCGCCTTCGCTGCGCACCAGCAGCCGGCCCCGGTAGCGGCGCTGCTGCAGGGTCAGCATGGCCTCGCTGCCGCCGCCCTGGACTGGGGCGGGGTCGATCCAGGCCTGACCGGATGGCAGCGAAAGCCTCCGAAGGGGGCCGGCCGGCCCTTCCAGCCTCGCCTCCAGGGTCGCGCCGCTGCGGACCAGCTGCAGCCGGGCGCCCGGGGCCAGCTCCAGCAGGGTGCGTCCCGCCCCATCGCCCAGGCGCAGGGCGGCGCCGCCGGCCTCCAGCTCCAGGCTGGGGGCTTCCTGCAGGAGCACCCGCACCACGGGGGCCGGCGCCCTGGCCTCAAGGGGTATCGGCGCCGCCACGGCGGCTGGCAGCAGCGCCAGGGGCAGGCCGGCGCGCCATCCGAAGCGGAGTAGGGACACGGGTGGGCGCGAGCGACAACGGGTCATTCTGGACGGCGCTTCCGGGGATGGCCATGGCGCCGGCCACCACACCGGCTGGCGGCGTGGCAGCATGCCCACTGAGGCCTCCCGGATGTGCAGGTCACCTTCCTGGGAACCAGCTCTGGCGTTCCCACCCGCGCCCGCAACGTCTCCGCCGTCGCCCTGCGTCTGCCCCAGCGGGCGGAACTCTGGCTGTTCGACTGCGGCGAGGGCACCCAGCACCAGTTCCTCCGCAGCGAGCTGCGGGTGTCGCAGCTGCGCCGCATCTTCGTGACCCACATGCACGGCGACCACGTCTTCGGTCTGCCGGGGCTGCTGGCCAGCCTGGGCCTGGCCGGCAGCTGTGGCGGGATCGATCTCTACGGACCGGATCCGCTGCGGGACTACCTGGACGGGGTGATGCGCACCTCCTCCACCCGCATCGGCTATCCCCTGCGCACCCACCGGGTGAAGGAGTCCGCCGCCAGGGGCAGCCTGGTGCTCGATGACGACGACATCACGGTGCGCTGCACGGCCCTCACCCACCGGGTGCCGGCCTACGCCTACCGGGTGGATCAGAAGCCGCGGCCGGGTCGCTTCGACGTGGAGCGGGCCCGGGCCCTGGGCGTTCCCCCCGGACCGGTCTATGGGGAGCTCAAGGCCGGTCGCAGCGTCACCCTCGATGACGGCCGGGTGATCCGCGGCGAGGCCCTGTGCGGGCCGCCGCGGCCAGGCCGCAGTGTCGTCTACTGCACCGACACGGTGTTCAGCGAAGCGGCGGTGGCCCTGGCCCGGGGCGCCGATCTGCTGATCCATGAATCCACCTTTTCCCACGGCGAGGCGGAGCTGGCCATCGCCCGCCAGCACTCCACCAGCACCATGGCCGCCCAGACCGCCCTGGAGGCTGGCGTGAAGCGGCTGGTGCTGACCCACCTGAGTCCCCGCTACGTGGCCGGCAATCCCATGACCCCCGACGACCTGGTGGCTGAAGCACGGGCCATCTTCCCCGAGACGCTCGTGGCCAGGGACTTCCTCAGCCTCGAGGTGGGGGAGGCGGGCTGAGCCTGCAACAGTTCGCGTGATTCCGCTGCGGGGGACCCGTTGCCCGTGATACAAGGTCTCAGTTGCGGTCCCACCGCCATTTCGCCGGCTTCTTCCATGGCCCCCCTCTTTCTCTCAGCCGCCCCCCTTTCAGCCGTCCGCCGCTCGCTCGTCCGTGCCGTTTCCCGGACCCTGCTGATCCTTCCCCTGGCCCTGCTGGTCTGCTTCGCGGGCCCCGCGGCGGCGGCCCAGTGGAGCGCCGAGGACCTCACCGTGCCGGTGTCCCCCGATGGCACCCTGGTGACCTTCAGCGAGAAGGAGGTCAAGACCGGCCGCAAGCTCTTCAACGACAGCTGCGGCACCTGCCACGCCGGCGGCATCACCAAGACCAACCAGAACGTGGGCCTGGATCCCGAGACCCTTGCTCTGGCCACCCCGGCCCGGGATTCGGTTGACGCCCTGGTCGATTACATGAAGGACCCCACATCCTACGACGGGGAATACAGCATCTCCGACGTCCATCCCAGCCTGCGCAGCAGCGATGTGTTCGTGAAGATGCGCGACCTGGACGACGAGGACCTGCGCCTGATCGCCGGATACATCCTGGTGGCCCCCAAGGTCCAGGGCATCCAGTGGGGCGGCGGCAAGATCTACTTCTGATCCTCCCGGCCCACCTTTGCCGGCCGGCCCTGGCGCTGGCCGGCTTTTTTGTGGCTGAACGCCAGCGTGTCAGGGCGCCGGGGCCGGCAGAGGTGGTGGCGGTGCCAGGTTGTTGGCCTCCAGGGAGCCGGGCAGCTTGCTGTACCACCACTCCTGCAGGCCGGGGGCCAGCCGCTGGGGGAACAGGGTGATGACGGTGCGGGTGGGTCTGGCCCCGGGCTGGAGCAGCTCCACGGCATAGGAGGGGCAGCGGCGGGCGGCCAGGTCGGCCACGAAACGGCGGCCGACGCGGCGCCAGCTGGGCTCCTTGCTACGCCAGGCCAGGCGGCAGCACGGCCAGGGCAGCTCCTCCCGATCGAACAGGCGGCAGCAGGGTCCCAGGACCCGGTAGCTGTACTGGCCGCCGGGGCTGGGATGCTCGCTGCCGGAGGCCAGCACGGTGTCCACCTGGAGTGACATGAAAAAGCCACCCCTGAGGGTGGCGGAGAAGAACACGGGGTTCAAGGGCGATCCGCGCGAATCGCCCGGCGGGGAGCTCAGTAGAGCTCTTCTTCGGTGTGGGTCTTGATGGTGCAGTCGGAGGTGGGGTAGGCGACGCAGGTGAGGACGAAGCCGGCCTCGATCTGGTCGTCATCGAGGAAGCTCTGGTCCGACTGGTCGACGGTGCCGGAGGTGAGCTTGCCAGCGCAGGTGGAGCAGGCGCCGGCGCGGCAGGAGTAGGGCAGGTCAATGCCCTGCTCTTCGGCGGCGTCGAGGATGTACTGGTCGTCGGGAACCTCGATGGTCTTGTTCAGCCCCTCGCTCTCATTGACGAGGGTGACCTTGTAGGAAGCCATGGAAGAGATTGGAGCTCACAGACACCCGGCAGCCAGGGCCTGTAGGACCCGCCCTTCCTACATCCGACAGGGGGCTTTCCCGGCGATCTTGGGCTCGCAGGCCGGGAAGGCCAATCAAAGCCAGGACACAGATCAGCGTGCCTTATGCAACATCCGATGCTGAACGGATCCGCAGCAGGCCCCAGCGGTCCTGTTCCACCCGCCCTTCCACACGCCAGCCCGCCGCCGCCAGATCCCGCTCCAGGCCTGGGGCCTGATCCACCAGCAGGCCGCTGAGCAGGCCCACGCCGCCGCGGCTCAGCAGGTGCTCGAACCAGGGAATCAGGGCTTCGATCACCGGCGCCAGGATGTTGCAGAGCAACAGGTCGGCGCCGCGCCCCCCCAGCAGCCCCGCGAGGGCCTCTGCCGACCCGGTGGCCACCGTCAGGGCCTGGGCGCCGTCCAGGCCATTGAGGGCGGCGTTCGCGCGGGTCGCCCGCTCCGCCAGGGGGTCGGTGTCGGCGGCGGCCACGCTCGCCGCCCCCAGCCGCAGGGCGGCCAGACCCAGGATGCCGCTGCCGCAGCCCAGATCGGCCACCCGCAGCCCCTCCAGGTCCGCTCCACGTCCTGCCCGCGTCCGCTCGCCTGCGAGGCCTTCCAGCGCCTCCAGGCAGAGGCGGGTGGTGGGATGGCTGCCGGTGCCGAAGGCGCTGCCCGGATCGATGCGGATCACCAGCCGCCCGGCCTGCTCCGGCGGCACCTCCAGCCAGGCCGGCAGCACCAGCAGCCGCTCCCCCACCGGATCGGGCCGCCAGTGGCTCTTCCAGCTCAGGCTCCAGTCCTCATCCGCCTGGCGCTGCCAGTGGACCTGTGGCAGCGCCAGGTTGAAGGGCTCCCCCAGCGGGGCCAGGGCCCTCTCCAGCTCCTGCCGCTGGTCGGCGGGCCAGTCGCTTTCGGGCAGCCAGGCCAGCAGCTGGCGGCGCTCCGGGGCCTCCGGGGGATGCTGCAGGGCCACCCGAGGCACCCCCAGGAGCGGAAGCTTCCAGAGCAGCGATTCCTCCAGTTCGGCAGGGGCGGCCATCTCCAGCCGCCACCAGACCAGGCCCATCAGAGGGTGACCGGATGGGCGGCCTGGATGCCGTTGATGCCGTGGATCACCGCCAGCAGGCTGGGGGGGATCGGGTCGTCCAGGCTCAGCACCATCACGGCGTCGCCCCGCACGATCCGCCGCCCCACCTGCATCGAGGCGATGTTCACGTTGTGCTCCCCGAGCAGGGAGCCCAGCTGGCCGATGATGCCGGGCATGTCCCGGTGCCGGGTGAAGAGCATGTGACGGCTGGGCGTCACGTTGACCGGGAACTCGTCGATGGTGGTGATGCGCAGTTCCCCGTCGGTGAACACCGCGCCGGTGACGCTGTGGTTGCCCCGCGGGCTGCGGGAGCTGAGCTGGAGCGAACCGCCGGCGAAGTCGCGGCTGGCGTCGTCCTTCACCTCGAGCACATGGATGCCGCGTTCCTTGGCTTCAAGGGTGGCGTTGACGTAGTTGATGCTGTCGCCCAGGGCGGCCGACAGGATGCCCTTGAGGGCGGCCACCACCAGGGGCTGGGCAGGGTGGGAGGCGAACTCGCCCTGCAGGCGCACCTCCAGCTCGCTGATCTGGCCTCCGGCAAGCTGGCTGAGCAGCAGGCCGAGGGTTTCGGCCAGTTGCAGGTGCGGTTTCAGCTGCTCCATCACCTCGGCGGTCAGGCCGGGGATGTTGACGGCGCTGCGGGCCGGCAGGCCCAGGAGCACGTCCCGGATCTGCTCGGCCACGTCGATGGCCACGTTCTCCTGGGCTTCCTCCGTGGAGGCCCCGAGGTGGGGGGTGAGGATCAGCCGCTCCTTGACCAGAAGCAGCGGTGAATCGGCCGCCAGGGGTTCCTTGGCGTACACGTCGATCGCGGCGCCGGCGATCACCCGGTTCTCCACCGCGTCGGCCAGGGCCTGCTCGTCGATGATGCCGCCGCGGGCGCAGTTCACCAGCCGGGCGGTGGGCTTCATCGTGGCCAGCAGCGCCGCATTGACCAGGTTCTCGGTGTCGGGCGTGCGGGGCAGGTGCAGGCTGACGTAGTCGGCTTCGGCGAACAGCTGGGGCAGGGGCAGCAGCCGCACCTGCAGCAGCTGGGCGCGTTCGGCGGAGATGAACGGGTCGTAGGCGGCCACGTCCATGCCCAGGGCACGGGCGACGCGGGCCACGTGGGAGCCGATCTTGCCGAGGCCCACCACACCCAGGGTTTTCTTGTAGAGCTCGTTGCCGACGTAGGTCTTGCGGTCCCAGCCGCCGGCCATGGTGCTGGCGTGGGCGTGGGGCACGTGCCGCGACAGGGAGAGCATCAGCGCCAGGGCGTGCTCGGCGGCGGCGATCGTGTTGCCCTCCGGGGAGTTGACCACGATCACGCCGCGCCGGGTCGCGGCGGGAACGTCAACGTTGTCGACGCCGACGCCGGCCCGGCCGATGATGCGCAGCTTCGTGGCGGCCTCGATCACCTCGGCGGTGACCTGGGTGCCGGAGCGGATCATCAGGCCGTCGTAGTCGCCGATGCAGCCCACCAGCTGCTCCGGGCTGAGGCCCGTGCGCACGTCCACCTGGGCGACCTGGGAGAGGATGTCGATCCCCGCCTGGTCGATGGGATCAGAGACCAGAACCTTCGTCATGTCCGGCAGCGATGCGGGGGGCGGGGGGAACGCCCCTGGGGGGCAGGCCGGAGGTGCAGTGTAGAGAGCGGTGCGGAGACGAGCCCATGTCCTTGAGTGTGGTGGTCGTGCTGGACGACCGCGAACGCCTGCAGGCGTTGCGGGAACGCTTGCTGACGCTGCAGCCGGCCCCGACCAGGGTGCTGGCGATCGGCAGCGGTGAGGCGACCATGGCGGATGTGGAGCGGCTCGATCCGGCCACGGCCCGGCGGCGGCGGCAGCAGTCGATGGTCCGCTGGCTGCTGCCCTTCGGCTTCCTGGCCGGACTCACCTTCACCCAGATCACCGACCTGCACACCTTCAGCTTCGCCGGGCCCTATGGAGAACCGCTGATCGGCGGCCTGCTGGGCATGGGTTCCGGCTGGATGGGCAGCTTCGCCGCCGCCGCCAGCGTCAGCTCCGAGGAGGACGACCGCATCCGCATCCTGCGCAACCGGCTCGATGAGGGCTGCTGGCTGCTACTGCTGGAGGCCCCCGCCGGCAGTGAGATCCCCTGGACCACGATCCAGCTGGCGCGACCCAAGGCGGTCGTGCGGCTGGATGACACCTGAGCCCCCTCGCGCCATGCTTCCACGACGGGACCTTTTGGCAGGAAGCCTCCGGCCGGAGGCCCTCGAAGGCCTGCTGAACCTGGCGGAAACGGCCCTGCGCACCTGGGAGCCCCAGGTGAGTGGTTTTCTGGACGCCGCCGTCTGGGAGGAGGCCGAGGTCAGGCTCGCTGCCCTCAGTGAGCTGAGCCTGGCCAGCGACGGCGGTCACCCCGGCGCCGAACGCCGCTGCCTGCTGCTGGGACGGGCGGGCCAGGAGCCCGTGTCTCCTGACCTGATGGGGCTGGAGATCAGCGGCAACTTTCTCTTCGATCCCGCCACCGCCGCCGACATGCTCGAGGGGCTGGCCCGTTCCGGTGCCAACGCGGCGGCGTGGGGCGATCTCTGGCTGCGGGGTGATCGGGGCGCCCAGGCCATCGTCACGGCGGCCCTGGCCGCGAGGCTGGATGGGGGCGAGGGCCTGGTGCGCACGGTGCCGGTGCGCTTCGAGGCCCGCCCCATCGACAGGCTGCAGCTGCCGGCCCGGCGCCTGCCCCGCCAGCTGACCACGGTGGAAGCCTCCCTGCGGCTGGATGCCCTGGCGTCCGCCGGTTTCGGCCTGTCCCGCAACCGCATGGCCAACCTGATCCGCCAGGGGGCCGTGCGCATCGACTGGACCGTGGTCAGCAGCCCCAGCCAGCCGTTGGCCGTGGGGTCGCGGGTCCAGCTGGAGGGTCGGGGGGAGCTGGAGGTGCTGGCGATCGACCCCACCAAGCGGGAGCGCTTCCGGATCCGGATGGAGCGCCATTGAGGCCCCGGGCCCCAAGTTGACAGGAGGGAAGGCCGGCGAGTAGGAAAACCTCAGGAAGAAGCGGACCCAACGGACATCCCGTTGGTGATGTCACGACAACAATCCATTTCGATTTTTATCGAGATGGCAGTCGAATTTTCCAGTACCTCGGTGATCCCGGCAACGGGCGATTAGCTCAGAGGTAGAGCACTACCTTGACACGGTAGGAGTCACTGGTTCGATTCCAGTATCGCCCATCTTCAGATCTATTCATCCCTCGCGAATCGGGCTTGGTTGAGGTCGGCGTGCCCTTCGCTGCTACCCTCGGCCGATCGTGGTTGTGAGCCTGCCAGCGTGAGCCCCAACGAGGCCAATCCACCCCTGTCCTGCACGGTGGTGGTGGGCCTCGGCCGATCGGGACTGGGGGCCGCCCGGTTGCTGCATGCCCGCGGTGAAGCGGTGGTGGTGATCGAAAGTGGCGACTCCCCTGAGCTTCGGGCTCGGGCCGCCGAGCTGGAGAACGAGGCCATCGCGGCGCGCCTGGGGGTGCCCCTCAGCAGCGAGGCGTTCCAGGCCTTGCCGATGCCACCGTCCGTGGTGGTGGTGAGTCCAGGGATCGCCTGGAACCATCCGGTGCTGGAGCAGCTGCGCGGCCAGGGGGTGCAGGTGCAGGGGGAGATCGTGCCCGCCTGGCAGGCCAGCCGGGACGTGCCCTGGATCGGCATCACCGGCACCAACGGCAAGACCACCGTCACCTGTCTGGTGCACCACCTGCTGGAGCAGGGCGGCAAGGATGCGCCGCTCTGCGGCAATGTCGGCATCTCCGCCGCCGAAGTGGTGCTGCAGCGGCGTCTGGAGGACGGCCCCCGTCCCGACTGGCTGGTGGTGGAACTGAGCAGCTACCAGCTGGAGGCGGCACCGGCCGTCGCCCCCGCCATCGGCGTCTGGACCACCCTCACCCCCGACCACCTGGAGCGCCACGGCACCCTGGCGGCCTACCGGGCCATCAAGCGGCGCCTGCTGGAGAACGCCCGGATCCGCATCCTCAATGCCGACGACCCCGACATCCGCCGCCACGCCGACACCTGGGATCACGCCGACTGGATCACCGCCGGGCCGAGGGAAGCCCTGCCGGCGGGCCTCGATCCCCTGCTCTGGATCGATGGGCATGACATGTTGCAGGGGCGCCAGGGTCCCCTGTTCCCCGCCAGCGCCCTGGCGATGCCCGGGGCCCACAACCGCCAGAACCTGCTGCTGGCGGTGGCGGTGGGGCTCCATGCCGGCCTGGAGCCGGCGGCGATGGAGGCCGCCTGCCGCTGCTTCCCCGGCGTGCCGCACCGGCTGGAGCGCCTGCGCCAGCTGAACGGCATCACCTGGTTCAACGACAGCAAGGCCACCAATTACGACGCCGCCGAGGTGGCCCTGCGGGCCCTGGAAGGACCCCTGGTGGTGCTGGCCGGTGGTCAGTCGAAGCAGGGGGATGCGGCGGCCTGGCTGGGGCAGCTCCAGGCGCGGGCGGCGGCGGTCGTGCTCTACGGCGCGGCCCGGGAGGAATTCACCGGCCTCCTGCTCACCAGCGGTTTTGGCGGTGTGGTGCGGCAGGTGGAGGATCTCGGGGCTGCGGTGGCCCTGGCCGCCAGCCTGGCTCCGGAGCTCGACTGCCAGGGGGTGTTGCTGTCCCCGGCCTGTGCCAGCTTCGATCAATACACCAGTTTTGAAGCCCGCGGCGACCATTTCCGCCGGCTGGTGCTGTCCCTCTGAGACCGAACATCCATGGCCTGGTGGTTGATGAAAAGTGAGCCGGATGTCTACGGCATCCAGCACCTGCAGGCGGAGGGCACCACCCTCTGGGACGGGATCCGCAACTACCAGGCCCGCAACTTCATGCGCGCCATGCAGAGCGGAGATCGCGCCTTTTTCTATCACTCCAATGTCAGTCCCCCAGGCATCGTCGGCCTGATGGAGGTGATCGAAACGGGGCTGGTGGATCCCAGCCAGTTCGATCCCGCGTCCAAGTATTTCGATCCGGCCTCCAGGCCCGAGGCCCCCCGCTGGGACTGTGTCCGTCTGGCCTATCGCGCCACGTTCCCGGCGATGCTGAGTCTGGATGCCCTGCGCGAGCATTTTTCGGTGGAGGAACTGGTGGTCGTGCGCCGGGGCAACCGCCTCTCGATCCTGCCGGTGGCTGACGCCAGCGCCGCGCAGATCTTCAGCCTGCTGGGGGTGGAGCCGGACGCCTGAGGCGCCCCAGGCCTCCTCAGGCCGCCGGCGCCGAGAAGGCCTGATGGCCCGGGAACAGGTTGGCCAGGTAGCAGCGGGTCACCCCCCGGTCGCGGATGCCGTTCTGCACCAGAAAGCCCGCCAGGGCGGCCTGGAACAGGCGGTACTGGTCCCAGTTGGGGTGGCGCTCGATGAACTGCCGCATGGCCTCCAGCAGCGGTTCGGGCACCTCCGCCCGCAGGCTCACCAGCGACTCGGCCCCGTCCAACGGCAGGGTTCTCGGGCGGGCCATTGCGGACTCCATGCAGCGCGTCAGCCACTTCTCCACACCGAAGGGGGAACGTCAAACGGCGCCGGCTACGGCCAGGGGTGCCTGGTCTCAGGCTGAGACACAAGCCCTGGCAAGGGCTTCAGGCCGTCACCGCCACCGACCTCCTGACGCCGCAGCAGCGGGGCCCCCCTGTCAAGGTCGGGCGGCAGCCCATGCAGCTTCTCCCCAGCCGTGGCCAGCAGGCAACGTCCGAGGGGGGCCGCCTGGGGAGAAACGGTGCAAAACGGGGCTGGCGGCTGGGGAATCCACCAACGATCAACAATTCTGATCCCCACCCCCCGGCTCAGCGGGTCTCAGGCGCTCCAGGGCCGCGGCAAACGCGGCGCTGGCGGGGGCCGTCCAACCCCCTTCCATCCCCCGCCCTCCGGGCTCCGGGGTGAGCACCAGCTGCAGCGACCAGCTGCCACGATCCCCCCGCAGCCCCAGCCACAGCGACCCCCAGGCCTTGGAATCGGGATCGCCGATCGGCAACTCCAGTTCAATGTCGATGGCCTCGTCCGCCATCAGGGTGCCTGCGAGGGCGCCGTGCTGGGCGGTGAGCCGTCCGCTGGCCTGTTGCAGGGCGAGCAACTCGGCCCCGGTGAGTTCGCAGGCCCAGCCCTCACCTCCGATCAGGGCGGTGTAGGGGGTGCGCGATGCATCGACCACCAGCCGCCAGCCCTGACCTTCGCAGATCTCCACAACGGCTTGGAGTGGGCCCGGTTCAGCCGGGCAGCAGGTCGGGCTGGTCCTGTTCGTCGCTGAGTTCGACGATGGCCCTCTGCACGGGCTTGATCATCGAGTCATCGAGCAGGCCGTCGAAATCGTCGAAGCGGCGCTGCTTGGCCCGAAAAGCGATGCGAACGGTGGTCAGGTAGCGGTTGCTGGAGTGCCGGATCAGGCTCTCTCCTCGCTGGGCCAGCTCCTTGGCGTTGAGTTCGCTGCTTGGCATACGGACCTGATCGTCAATCTCACCACCCTAGATCAGCCCCCCGTACGCCCCACGTCCCTGGTCACGGCCTAGAAGGGGGCCACCCGTGCCCCTGCGCCACCACCGCACCCCCTCCGACCCATGAGCGGCACCCTCGCCATTGACCTGGGCAGCAGCACCACCGTGGTGGCCTGGCAGGACAGCCAGGGACCCCCCGGCCTGCTGCCCCTGCCCCCCTACAGCTGCGGTGACCCCTGCGTGGTGCCCAGCCTGCTGTGGCTGGAGAGCCCCGAGGCCGAACGGCCCCTGATCGGCCGCCAGGTGCTGGAGGCGGCCCTGGCTGATGGTGATCACCCCGGCCTCTGCCGGGATTTCAAGCGCCACATCGGCGCCCCGGCGACGGGGCCATCGCCGGGCTGGCTCCCGGCCGAGCGGGCCGGTGCCCTGCTGCTGGAGGGGCTCTGGCGGGCCCTGCCGCCGGAACTGGTGCCGGAGCGGCTGGTGCTCACCGCCCCGATCGAGACCTACCGGGGCTACCGGGCCTGGCTGCAGCGGGCCAGCCGCGAGCTGGCGGTGCCGGAACTGGCGCTGGTGGATGAGCCCACCGCCGCCGCCATCGGCGCCGGCCTGCCCGCCGGCAGCCGGGTGCTGGTGGTGGACATGGGCGGTGGCACGATCGATCTCTCCCTGGTGGCCCTGGAGGGTGGTGAGGGGCGGGCCGCGCCGATCGCCCAGCTGCTGCGCTTCGCGGGCCGGGATCTGACCCGCAGCACCCAGACCCTGCGCTGTGCCCGGGTGATCGGCAAGGCGGGTGTGGCCCTCGGTGGTCGGGACATCGACCGCTGGATCGCGGCCCACCTCTGCCCGGACGTTGCCGTCGACGGCGTCCTGCTGCAGCTCGCCGAGCGGCTCAAATGCCAGCTCAGCGACGTCCCGGAGGCCCGGCAGATCCAATCGACGGGGGGATCCTTCCGCGAACTGGTCCTGGGCCGGCCGGCCTTTGAGCGGCTCCTGGAGGAGCGGGGGCTGCTGCAGCTGCTCGATGGTCTGCTGGAGGCGGTGCTGGCGGCCGCCCGCCGGGAGGGGCTGGGGCTGGCCGCCATCGACGCGGTGCTGCCGGTGGGGGGCAGCAGCCGGATCCCCCTGATCCGCCAGTGGCTGGAGAGCCGCTGTCCGGGCGTGCCCCTGCGCGGCGAACGGCCCGTGGAGGCCGTGGCCCTGGGGGCCCTGGCCCTGACGCCAGGGGTGCGGGTGCGGGACGTGCTGGCCCGCGGCGTGTCCCTGCGCTGCTGGGACCGGCGCAGCGGTTGCCATCGCTGGCATCCCCTGTTCATGGCGGGCCAGAGCTGGCCCACCGATCAGCCCCTGGAGCTGGTGCTGGCCTGCAGCCGGGATGGCCAGGACGAGCTGGAGCTGGTCCTGGGGGAGCCCCTGCCCGAGGAGCGGGCCGAGGTGGTGTTCGAGGGGGGGCTGCC
The DNA here is from genome assembly GCF_024345515.1 of Cyanobium sp. N5-Cardenillas. GTDB lineage: Bacteria > Cyanobacteriota > Cyanobacteriia > PCC-6307 > Cyanobiaceae > Cyanobium. The sequence continues at coordinate 6,541 of NZ_JAGQBG010000024.1, read as the reverse complement.
GGTGCTGCGGGAGCGGCCTGCGGGGGCGGCCCCGGTGCGGCCCTGGAGCACGCCGCCGCTGGCCATCCCCCTGGCCTCCCCAGGCCGCCGCGGCGTCGACCGGCTGCGCCTGCGCTTCTCCATCGACGCCGAGGCCCAGCTCCTGGTGGACGGCGACGATCTGGAGGCCCCTGACGGTGCTGACCGCCTGGGGCCCCAACGCCTCGGTCCGGTGCGCTGACGTCCAGGGACGGTGGACGCCGACCAGGCTGCCCCTGCGACCGGGCGCCGGTGGCCGCCGTTGCATACAAAGGAGGCAGAACCGCCCCGCTGTCCCCCCTTGGCCCTCCGCCGGCACAGACTCCCCCGTTTCTGGCTGGCCATCACCCTGGGTTCGGTTGCTGCGGCCGTCGGTCTGGGCTATTGGTGGGAGCGCCAGCTTCCCGTGCGCCTGGAGCAGGCCTCCGCCACCGGCCGCCTCGACGACTGCCTCCGCTACAGCGAGCAGCTGGCGGCCCTCAGCTGGTTGCCCGGCCGCACCCCCTTCGATCGGGGCCGATGTCTGCGGGCCAAGGCCGACCAGCTCTGGGGCCAGGAGAACTGGAGCGAGGCCCTGCGTCTCCAGCGCCAGGTGATCAACTCCAGGGCCGGCACCCCCGCCGACCGCGAGCGGCTCGCCCGTTGGCAGCGCCAGCTCCGGGCCATGGCGATGAACCGCTTCCAGGCCGGTGATCTGCCGGGGGCACTGGCGGCGCTCACGCCCCTGGGGGAGGAGCGCAAGGACGATGGCAGCGCCATGGGCGACGACCTCCAGGAGATCTGGAACCGCAACCGCTCCCAGCTGGAGCGGGCGACGCTTCTGGTCAAGCAGAAGCGCTGGTGGGAGGCGCTCGACAGCCTCAACCGCATCGACCATCCCTGGTGGCGCCAGCAGAGCGATCCGCTGCGGCAGGACGTGAAAAAAGGCCTCGACCAGCTCAAGGGCAAGGACCGGGAGCACGACAGCCACGGCTCCTTGCCCCACACGGTGTCCGGCGACAAGCTGGATGCCCTGGTGCAGCGCCGCATCGCCGCCGGCATGGATGAGTGGCAGGCGTTCCAGGCGGCCTGCAAGGAGCTGGGCGGCCGGGTGGTCGAGGCCGGTCCCGAAAGCGCCTGCCAGCGCTGAGCCCCATGACAGGATGACCGCGCAGAGCGTCCCGGTGGACATGCAGCCAGGTGATCAGGTCAAGGTGAGCCGCAGTGTGGTCGTCTACAACCACCCCCAGCACCGGGGTGAGGCCTTTGATATGGAAGGGCAACAGGGGGAGGTGTTCAACGTTCTGAACGACTGGAAGGGACGCCCCATCAGTCCGACCCTGCCGGTGGTGGTGGCCTTCGGCAAGTTCCGCGCCCACTTCCGCGAAGACGAGCTCGCCGCCGTCTGAGGCCGTTCCTCGCCGGCTGAATCCAGCCCGTTGGGGATCAGCTCCTCAGCAGGTAGACCCCCTCCTCACCATCGATGGCCTGGAGGCAGAGCTGGATCGTTTCGTGGCGGGCGGTGGGCACCACCCGCCCGCAGTAATCCGGCTGGATCGGTACTTCCCGGTGGCCCCGGTCCACCATCACCAGCAGCCCCACCCGGCGGGGACGTCCCCAGGCCTGGAGGGCCTCCAGGGCAGCCCGGACCGTGCGGCCGGTGAAGATCACGTCGTCGACGAGCACCACCTGGCGGCCGTCCACGGGCACCGGCAGCTGGGTGGCCTCCACCAGCCGGGTGCCCACCCGCTCCAGGTCATCGCGGTGGAAGGTGGGATCCAGGCTGCCGTGGGCGATCGGATGGCCGCAGATCGCCTCCAGCCGTCCGGCCAGCACCCGTGCCAGGGCCACACCACGGGTGGGGATGCCGAGCAGCACCAGATCCTGGCTGTCGGCCACGGCCTCCAGCACCTGGGAGCCGAGCCTGTCGAGGGTGCGTCCCAGGTCCTGGGCGGAGAGCAGTTCCAGCCGATCGGCGGGGGCCGTACCGGCCTGAGGTCGGGCCATCAAACGGTTGGCGTGTAACCAAAGCCTGACGCATCCCGGCCGCAGGAAGGTGTTTTGAGGGGGGGGGGGCTGTAGGTTGACCCTGCGTAGAAACGTGCAGATTTTCTCGCTGGTGAAAGCAGCTCCCTCCCAGAAGCATTCCGCCAGCGGCAAAGCTGATCGTCTGTCCAGCGAGACGGCCGCCCCCGTGGCCCCGATGGTTCTGGCCATTCTGGATGGCTGGGGCTACAGGCCCGAGAGCGATCACAACGCCGTCAGGGCGGCGGACACGCCGGTCATGGATGCCCTGTGGCACGCCTATCCCCACACCCTGATCGAGGCCAGCGGCGCCGCGGTGGGCTTGCCGGATCACCAGATGGGCAATTCCGAGGTGGGCCACCTCACGATCGGCTCCGGCCGGATCATCCGCCAGGAGTTGGTGCGGATCGGCCAGGCGGTGCGCAGCGGCACCATCGCCAGCAACCAGGCCCTCAACGACCTGGGCGACACCCTGGTGGCCAGCGGTCGCCCCCTGCATCTGATCGGCCTCTGTTCCGATGGCGGCGTCCACAGCCACATCGACCACCTCGGCGGCCTGCTGCGCTGGGCCGCCGGACGCGGCCTCAGCGATGTGCTGGTGCACGTGGTCACCGATGGCCGTGACTCGGCCCCCCATGGCGGCCCCGGCTATCTGGCCCGCATCCAGGCCATGATCGAGGAGGCGGGTGTGGGGCGGATCGCCACCCTCTGCGGCCGCTACTGGGCCATGGACCGCGACCAGCGCTGGGAGCGCACCGAGAAGGCCTACCGGCTGCTCACCGAACCGGCCCAGATTTGCCCCCTCAGTCCGGCCGAGGTGCTGGAAGCCTCCTACGCGGAGGGCATCACCGACGAGTTCCTGGAGCCGGTGCGCCTGGCCGAGGGACTGCTGGAGAGCGGCGACGGCCTGGTCTGCTTCAACTTCCGCCCCGACCGGGTGCGCCAGCTGATCCGCGCCCTGGTGCTGCCCGACTTCGACGGCTTCCCGCGCCAGTGGATCGGTCCCCTCCACGTCGTCACCTTCACCCAGTACGAGCAGGGCCTGCCCGTGCAGGTGGCCTTCCCTCCCGAGTCCCTCGACGGCCTGCTGGGCCAGGTGGTCTCCGAACACGGTCTGCGGCAGTTCCGCACCGCCGAAACCGAGAAGTACCCCCACGTCACCTATTTCATGAACGGCGGCATCGAGCAGGCCTTCCCCGGTGAAGACCGCCACCTGGTGCCCTCGCCCCGCGTCGCCACCTACGACCAGGCCCCGGCGATGTCGGCGGAGAAGCTCACCGACAGCTGCATCGCCGCCATCGGCCGGGGCATCTACTCCCTGGTGGTGATCAACTACGCCAACCCCGACATGGTGGGCCACACCGGCCAGATGGAGGCCGCCACCGAAGCCATCGCCATGGTCGACCGCTGCGTGGGCCGGCTGGTGGAGGCCACCACCCGCATGGGCGGCACCCTGCTGATCACCGCCGACCACGGCAACGCCGAAGTGATGCAGGGCCCCGATGGACTCCCCTGGACCGCCCACACCACCAACCCCGTGCCTGTGATCCTGGTGGAGGGCGAGAAGCGCAAGCTGGCCGGCCACGGCAACGACGTCAGCCTGCGGGAGCACGGCGGCCTGGCCGACATCGCCCCCACCCTGCTGGAGATCCTGGGTCTGCCCAAGCCGGCCCGCATGACCGGCACCTCCCTGGTGGTGCCGGCCACCGCCCCCACCGCCCGGATCCCCCAGACCCTCGGCGCCTGAAGGCCCGTTTCAACGGCGGCTAGTCTGGGGCCATGGTCAAGAACATCGTCTCGTCCCTCTGGATGCTCAGCGGCGCGCTGCTCATCGTCAGCGTGCTGCTCCATAGCCCCAAGGGCGATGGCATGGGGGGCCTGGCCTCCAGCGGCGGCTCCATGTTCAGCAGCGCCCGCAGCGCCGAGAACACCCTCAACCGCATCACCTGGACCCTGCTGTCCCTGTTCCTGGGGCTGGCCGTGGTGCTGAGCGCCGGCTGGCTGGGCTGAGACGGATGGAACGCCGCAGTTTCCTGTCCACGCTGCTGGCCCGGCTGGGGGCGCCCCTGGCAGGGTTTCTGCCCTTCCTTCCGGCCTCCAAAGCCCTGGCGGCCTCCAAGGCCGGCGATCCGGCCTGGCAACTGAGCCCTGCGGAATGGAAGAAGCGCCTCAGCCCGGCGGCCTATGCCGTGCTGCGCGATGAGGGCACCGAGCGCCCCTTCAGCAGCCCGCTCAACAAGGAGAAGCGCAGCGGCACCTACGTCTGCGCCGGCTGCCGCCTGCCCCTGTTCTCCTCCAAGGCCAAGTTCGACTCCGGCACGGGCTGGCCCAGCTTCTGGCAACCCCTGCCCAACGCGGTGGTCACCAAGACCGACTTCAAGCTGATCCTGCCGCGTACGGAATACCACTGCCGCCGCTGCGGCGGCCACCAGGGCCACGTGTTCGACGACGGACCCAAGCCCACCGGCAAGCGCTACTGCAACAACGGTGTGGCCCTGGCCTTCGTGCCCGGGGGCTGAGCCGCCGGGGTGGAATCAGGGTGTCACGATCATCATCGAGGTCAAGCTCACGTTTCAAGTTGGAGCAGAGGCACCTCACCACCCCTGGCCCTGTCGCCGATGTTGCGGCAGGGCCAGAACCCACGGCAGGGTCGGGCCTTGAGATCAGGGCAATGCGGTGGGGTTTCCCGGTGGTGGTGCAGTTAGCCCACCTCGGGAGTCTTCAGCTTGTAACCACTGTCAATCGTGTTCTCAGGCATTGGTTGACTTTCTTCATTGGGGATCATGACTTCGATATAGGCGGCCCCGTCATGGCTCTCGATTTGGTCAAGTACCTGGTCGAGTTCGGCTACCGTGCTGACCCGGGCGCTCAGCCAGTTTATACAGCCGAAGGCTTCTGGAAGCAGGTGGTAGTTCACCTGTGCCAGGTCGTCGTAACCGTGGCCGCGTTCACTGATGACGTCTTCAATGCCATAGAGGTTGTTGTTGAGCACGAAGATCCGCGGTTTGACACCGTAGCGGCCCATCACCGCCAGTTCATTGAGGGTGAGCTGGTGGGAGCCGTCGCCGGTCACCATCCAGGTGTTGCCCGACCTTTTGGCCATCGCCACCCCCAGGCAGGCCGGGGTGGCCCAGCCAATCGAGCCCCACAGGCCCTGGCCTTCTGCTGTGACACCAGCGGGCATCAGCAGCTTGTTGAGAATGGTCATGCATGTTCCGGTTTCGATCACCAGCGTGTCGCCCGAGCGCAGTCGACGCTGCAGGCGGGGATAGAAGTTGGCCGAACATGTGGCGTCGCCCGCGGCCCCCACCAGGGGCTTGGGCTCAAGCTTCAGACCGTGGTCGCTGCAACGGGTGCTGACGCGGTCGCAGAGGGCATTGAGCACGTCATCGATCGCCACATTCACAAAGACCTTGCTTCCGGCGCGGACCCAGTTGTCCTGGATCGACACCACCTTGGCGGCGTCAAAGCCGCCTGTCCACATGCCGGTGTTGAGCTCCGTCGTCACGATCCCGCCGATGTCGAGCACGAGGTCGGCGTTGCCGACCAGATGGCGAACGTCGTCCGACGAGGACCAATCACCGGCGTAGAGCCCGGCGTACTGAGGCATCGCTTCGTCGATGGTCCCTTTGTCATTGGGGGTGATGGCCGTGGGCAGATTGGCCTTGCGGATCAGTTCCAGCGCCCGCTCACGCACGCCGTAGCGACTCACCAGGTGGGTCAACACAACCACAGGACGTTCCGCGGCCTCCAGTCGGGCAAGGATCGTTCCCACGGCTGCTTCCAGTTCCTGCGGCACGCTGTGCTGGCGTTTCACAGCGCCGAGCGGTTCCCCTTTCACGGGTGTGCCGAGGATGGGTTGACTGCCGTTCACCTCCGAGATCACCAGGTAGGCCGGCATGCTCTGGCGCAACGCTTCCCGAACCACGCGCTCCAGCTCGTCGACGCAGTTGTCGGGAGTGAGGACAGCGCTGACGCAGGCAGCCGCCGCGGAGAGCTCCTGAAAGCGGTCGTAGACCGTGTCACCCAAGTTGTGGTGGGTGATCAACCCCTGCTTTTGAATGCGCTCGCTTGGCATGCCCACCAAGTGGAACACCGGAAGACGATGGGCCTTGCTTCCCATCACACCATTGATGGCAGAAAGTTCCCCTACGCCGTAGGTGGTGGACAGCATGGCGGCGCCCCGAATGCGGGCGTAGCCATCGGCGGCATAAGCCGCATTGAGCTCGTTGGCGCAAGCCACCCACGACAGTTCCGGCACCTGCTCAACAGCATCGTCGATCGCGAAGGCATAGTCGCCAGGAACACCGAAGATGCGGTCGACCCCAAGCTTTGACAAACGGCTCAGGGTGTATGTCGCAACTGTAAGGGCAGCCATGGTGGTTGGGTAGGAGCATAAAACGTACGCTAGACACGCTTGGACGATTCCTCCAAGCCTTGCGCTTCATTCGTTATGTGTCTGGACAGCAACTCAACCCGCAGGTTAATCACCTCTATAGGCGGCATTAAGAGAGTGGAG
>NZ_JAGQBG010000023.1 GCF_024345515.1 Cyanobium sp. N5-Cardenillas | reverse complement strand
CCGAACGCGGCTCGCGGGTGGTGCCCTACGGCTGCGCAGAACCCTGTGGTGACGTGCGCGAGAACCGCCTCAAGCGAGCAGGCGCCTTGTCAGCCCCTGGCTGCCAACAAACTTCGTTACACCTAAAATGACTTGACATGTAACCGGGGCGAGTTTGATGAAGGGAGAACTGACTGCCGTGATCGAGCCTGCTCCGGAGGGTGGCTTCTGGGCGATCTGCCTGGAGATTCCCGGCGCTAATGGACAGGGAGAATCCATGGAGGAAGCAAGACAAAGTTTGCAGGCCGCCATTGAGCTTCTCCTCGAGGATCGTGAGGCTGACATCAGTCGTGGACTGCCACCGGATGCCGTGCGCATGACCCTGCAGATCGGATGAAACGCCGCGATCTGGAACGGCGGCTACGCATGGCTGGATCAATCCCGCGACTGGAGTGAAGGAAGCCATCCCAAGACACACCGAGATTAAGGAACCCTTGGCACGCAAGATTCTCGCCAGCCTCGGCGCGAGTTGAGGTCGGAACGTGCCGTAAAAGCATCAAGCACCAGCCACGACTTGATCTCCTGGTTAATCGCTTGCCGTGTCAGCGCCTGCGGCCGCTCTACCCACCAGCCCCCCATACCGCCGCACCGCGCTGCGGTGATCGGTGTCGGCCCTCAGGCCGATGAAGCCATCCGGCCGCACCGCCAGCAGTGTGAGGGGCCCCAGGCCGAGGCTGGGCGCCTGCTCCAGCCGCACGGTCACCACCGCTTCCACCAGCTCCGGCGGCACCGTGCCCGCGGCCCGGTCGGCCTCCAGGTCGGCCAGCAGCCCGACGAGGGCGTCCAGGGACGCCTCGGGGGCGGCCACCAGCAACAGCGTGTGGCCGCAGCGGTGGGTGAGCTGGTGCAGCCGATCCGTGCCGGCCCCGGGCGGCAGCGCGATCGTGGTGGGCAGCCGCTGGCCGCCGCCACCGCCGATGATCGCCGAGCCGGCGTAGCTGACGTTCATCTCGGTTTCCGCCACCACCTCCTGCTGGCGGGCCACCGGGTTGGCGAGCATGGCGGCGATCGCCCGGTCGCGGGCGGCGCGCTCAGCGCTGTCCTGCAGCCCGTGGGCCTGCTCGGTGGCGTCGCCGGAGCGGCAGATCTCCTGCGCCACCGGACGCCGCTCCTGCTCGTAGCTCTCCAACAGAGCGGGATCTGCAACCCCCTGGTGCACAAGGGCCAGCTTCCAGGCCAGGTTGGCGGCATCGTGCAGCCCGCAATTCATGCCGTGCCCCTCGGCCGGGGAGCACACGTGGGCGGCATCGCCGGCCAGGAACACCGGCCCGGCGCGGAAGGCGCTGGCCACCCGGCTGTGGCAGTGGAAGCGGCTGGGGTTCTCCACACCACTGAAGCGGGCCTGCGGCAGATAACGCCCCAGCACGGCGGCGGCCTCGGCCACCAGATCGCCCTCCTCGGCGGCGGGCCGCAGGTACACCCGCCAGCGCTTGTCGGGCAGGGCCGTGAGGATCAGGGGGGAGGCATCGAGGTAGGCCGCGTTGACCTCGTGGCTCTCGGCCCAGCCCTCCACCGCCGCATCGAACACGGCCCAGGGCCGGGCGATGCCATGGCCTTCGAAGTCCAGGCCGCTCAGGGCGCGGGTGGTGCTGCGCAGGCCGTCGCAGCCCACCAGCCAGCGGGCCTGCACGACGTGCTCATGCTCACCGCAGACCACCGTGGCGGTCACCCCGTCGCCGTGGGTTTCCAGACCCACCAGCCGACAGGCGCGGTGCACCGCGCCCCCCAGCCCCTCGAGATGCTGCGTGAGGATCGTTTCGGTCACCTCTTCGGAGAGGCCGAGGTTGAAACCGAAGCGGCTGCCGCACGCGGCCAGATCCAGGTCCCCCAGCCGCCGGCCATCGGCGTGGATCAGGATCCGCCGCTGCCGGCAGCCGGCTTCGAGAAACCGGTCCACCAGCCCCAGCGCCTCGAAGATCTCCAGCGACAGGGGGTGGATCACCGTGGCCCGGTCCCAGTGCAGGGCCTCGGCCCGGGCGTCGATCAGCAGGTTGGGAACGCCGCGGCGCTGCAGCTCCCCCGCCAGCAGCAGGCCGGTGGGACCGGCCCCCACCACGAGCACGCAGGTCTGGCGAGGAAGGGATGACGGCATGGCGCCCGGGCGGGTCGAGCTGGCGAGGGCCAGCGCCGGGCACACTAAACGCACCGCAGGGGCTCGCTCCTGGCCAACCCATTCCGCTCCCTGGCCGCCGCCACGGCCGCCGCCCTGGCCCTTGGCACGGCAGCGGCGGCGGCGGCCCCCAATGGCACCTGGCTGTCGCAGCCCCAGATCTGGTACTACGCCTCCCGGGGGTCACTGAACGGGGTCATGGCCGAGATCCGCGGCAGCGACTTCAAGGTGGTGTTCCTTGACGTCCGCAAGGTGTCGGAGGCGATGCAGCGGGAGGCGGCCCAGGCGGCGCGCCGCCAGGGACTGCTGCCGGTGGTGTGGGTGCAGTCCCCCCAGTACCGGGCGTTGGCGATCACCGATCTGGTGCACGAAGCCCGCCATGGCGACGCGATCCAGGTGGACGACCACTTCTTCGCCCACTACTCCCTGGAGGACTTCTATCGGCTGCGTCGGCTGTACCCCAAACCGATCTTCTGCAGCATCCAGCCGTTCCAGGCCAGTCTTCTGCCCACGGCGGGCTGCAACCAGGTCGATGTGCAGTGCTACAGCGCCCCGCAGTTCCAGCCGTGCCTGAAGCTGGCCGACCGACTCGGCGCCGTGGTGAGTCTCTCCAGCGAAAACACCCTGAAATACCGCAGCCAGCTGGGCGGCCGATCCTTCAACACCTTCCTATGGCAGGGGCCATGACGGGCGGGGCGTCCTGCGGCGCCAGATGGGCGCCGATCGCGCGAAAGATGTCATCGGCGGCATTGCAGTAGCCACCGCTGGCATCAAAGGCCTCTTCGTCGAAGGTGACCGCCACCGCCACCGCGATCTTGCGTGAGGGCAGATAGGCCATCACCCCCGCCTGCCCGGAGAACAGCGGGTTCTGCAGCAGCCAGGGGCCCGAGAGGACGATCCCGATCCCGTAGGTGTAGAAATCGCTGAGGGTGGCGCAGGTGGCACAGCCCTCGATCGGCCGGCCGAAGCCCCGCAGCGTCGGAGCGATCTGCAGCCTGTGGCTCTGCGGCGACAGCAGCCGGCCCGTTCCGATCGCCTCGGCGGAGGTGGCCATGTCGTGGATGGTGGTGAACTGCACCGCACCGCGGGTGATCGTCCAGGACGGATTCCAGTAGGTCGACTCCTCGTAGAAGCGGGTGCCCGCCGGGATGCCGAGGCTCTGGCGCCGTTCCGACGAGAAGGCGTGCAGCACCGGCGGCGCGATCGCGGGTGTGCCGCCGGGGTCCCGCGTGTTGCGGAGCTTGAGGGGCCCGAAGATCCGCTCCTGCATCAGCACGGGCATCGTCTGGCCCGTGATGCGCTCCAGCGCCAGGCCCAGCAGGAGATAGTTCGTGTGCGCGTAGTTCCAGCTCGTGCCGGGCTCATACCAGAGCGTCTTCAGGTCCGCGAAGGCGAGCAGGTCCTGCACGGAGAACTGCCGGAACGGGTTCTCGAGCAAAGTCCTTTCGAACGCGGCATTGCCGATCACGTAGTCGCGGTAGCCGGAGGTCATCCGGGCGAGCTGGCCGAGGGTGACCCGCTCCGCATTCGGGATCTCCGGCAGCCACCTCGCGAGCTTGTCATCGAGGCTCACCCTGTTCGCATCGACCAGCTGCAGCAGCAGCGTCGCCACGTAGGAGATGGCGATCGCCCCGTTGCGGACGTGCATGTCCTGCGTGGCCGGCACGCCCGTCATCGACTCGCCCATCGCCGCGGTGACCACCTCTCTGCCGTCGATCGTCACGCGCACGATCACCGCCCTCAGGTGGTCGTCGGCCATGCGCTGGCGAACGATCCGCAGGATGCCAGCCGCCTCGGGTGAGGCCGCCGGTGGGGCGCCATCGGCGGTCCGGGCCTGGACGGGACCCGCTCCGCCCAGGCAACCCGCCAGGAGGGCACCCAGGACCCGTCGTCCCTGTGGGGCGAACCAGCGACGATCCACACCGGCTCGCTCAGGAAGCGGCAACGCTACGCGCCCTGGCACCTGCCGCCCCCGGAGCGCTTCCTACCCTGGCCCTGGTTGCGAAACGCCATGCCCTGCCCCCATGGCCTGCGTCGCTGGGCCGCCCCGCTTCTGGTGGTTGGTGCGCTGAGCGGAGGGATGGCCACCCCCGCGGCTGCCGGCCCCCCGGCCACCCCGGTGACCCTGGACTTTTCCGGCCAGACCTACCGGCTGCGCTGGTCGTCCCAGCACCAGCACGAGTTCACCCCGGCGGGCCAAGACGACCTCAGCCGCTGGACGGACATGGTCACCATCAACACCTACCCCGGGATCAGCGACGGCGAAGGGCTGGCCGAGATGGCCAACCGGGCCCTGGGCAACTACCGGCGCCACGGGGCCACGGTGCTGCGCACGGCTTCCATTCCCCGCACCGCCGAGCGCCCGGCCGAGCACCTGGTCGTGGCCCTCTTCCCCACCCGCGCCTTCAGCGAGGCCGTCTTCGCCCGCTGGCGGCTCGCTGACGGCCGCGGCACCGCCGTGATCGTCAGCCACCGCCGCTATGGCCCGAAGGCGGGGGCCGCCATGGCGGCTTGGCTGAAGGCGAACGGACCGGCCGTGGAGCGCCGCCTGATGGCCCTCGATGTGGTTCCCTCCCATCGCGTCCTCGAGCCGGCCGGGCCGTGAACACCCCTACGGCTCCGCTGGCGGTGGCTGCCCCTCCAGAAAGGCGATCACCTCATCGCACCAGCGGATCCACTCCTGCTCGAACAGGATGCCGCGCCGCAGGGTGAGGTAGCGGTACTGCTCCTGCAGCGGCAGCGCCGGATGGCTGCGGAACAGGGTCTCCTTCTCTTCGTAGGAGGCGAGCTGGCCGGCGTGGACGGCGCGGCGGCGGCGCACCTCCGCCAGCAACTGGGCGGGCTCGGTGTAAGGGCCTCCGAGCACCTTCACCAGCAGGTCTTCGCGGATGGGGGTGGGCAGCGACGGCACGGCGGCCCACTGGCTGAGCTCCCGCCGGCCCGCCTCGGTGATGGCGTACACCTTGCGGTCCGGCTTGCCCTGCTGGGGGACGACCTGGCAGCGGACCCAGCCGTTGGCCTCGATCCGGGCCAGCTCCCGGTAGATCTGCTGCTGGCTGGCGGTCCAGTAGCAGGCCATCGTCTCCTTGAACTGCTTGCTGATGTCGTAGCCGCTGGCGTCCTTCTCGCAGAGCACCGTGAGGATCGTGTGCGCCAGGGCCATGGCAGGGAGGGGACGTCACGTCGGCGTGGGAGCTGATCCTGACCCAGCTGCCGCTGGACCCGGTTGACCTACCCAACAAGTTGTGCATACACTTTGGCGCATACCCAATCTGTTGCATAGCAACCAGGGATCCGCAGCCGCTCCCCCATGGATTTCGCCCCAGCAACGCCGCCAGCGCTGCTCAGCACCCAACGGCGGACCCGGTGGGGCCGGCCCGTCCCCTGGGGTCCGCCCCTGGCGATCGCCGCGGCCATCGCCGGCCTGGCCATCGCCGCCGTGGCGGTGACCCGGCCGCCCCGCCCGCCGCTCCAGCGGCCCCTGCCGGTGGCGGTGGTGACGGCCCAGCCGGTGACCCGCTACCTCACCAGCCGTGACTACACCGGCGAGGTGGTGGCCGGCCGCAGCAGCAGCCTCGGCTTCGAGCTGCCCGGCACCCTCGAGCGGGTGCTGGTGGAGGAGGGGGACCGGGTGGTGGCCGGCCAGCCCCTGGCCCAGCTCGACCGCCGCCGGCTCCGGGCCCAGCGCCAGCAGCTGCTGGCCCAGCGGGACGTGGCCCGGGCCGCCGTGGAGGAGGTGCGTCAGCAGTTGATCCTGGCGGAGCTGCAGCGTGACCGCCGCCGGCGGCTCCATGCCCAGGGAGCGATCTCCCGCGAGGACCTCGACCAGCAGATCCACGGCAGCGCCGCCCTGCGCAGTCGGCTCGTCCAGGCCGAAGCCCAGGTGGACGATGCCGAGGCCCGCCTGCGCCAGATCGATGTCGACCTGGCCCGCAGCGTGCTGGTGGCCCCCTTCGACGGCACGGTGAGCCGACGGCGGCTCGATGAGGGCGTCGTGGTGAGCGGCGGCCAGGCGCTGATCAGCCTGGTGGAGTCCGCCCCCCTGGAGGTGCGGGTGGGGGTGCCCCCCGACGCCGCCGAGGGCCTGCGGCCGGGGCAGCGCCACCCGGTGCGGGTGGGGGATCGGCGCCTGCAGGCCACCGTCAGCGCCCTGCTGCCGGAACTCGATGCCGGCAGCCGCACCGCCACGGTGGTGCTCAGGCTGCCGGCCGAGGATCTGCCGGTGGGAGCCACGGCGCGCCTCAGCCTGCGGCGCAGCGAGACGGGCGCCGGCTTCTGGCTGCCCACCACCGCCCTGGTGGCCGCCGAACGGGGCCTCTGGTCGGTCTATGTGCTGGAGCCGGCCGACGCCGCGCCGGAACGGGGGCGGCGGGTGGTCCGGCGCCTGGTGGAGCCGCTGCATAGCGAGGGCGACCGCTCCCTCGTCCGCGGCACCCTGCGCCCCGGCGACCAGGTGATCGCCACCGGCACCCACCGGGTCGTGCCCGGGGTCCGGGTGACGGAGGCGCCCTGATGTTCGACCTCTTTCACCGCAACCGCCAGTTGCAGCTGCTCACCCTGCTGCTGGTGGTGGTCTGGGGGCTGTCGGCCCTGCTCACCCTGCCGCGGCTGGAGGACCCCCTGATCACCCAGCGCAACGCCCTGGTGGTCACCGCCCTGCCGGGGGCCACCCCGGAGCGGGTGGAGTCCCTCGTCACCGAACCACTGGAGGAGGCCCTGCTGGAGCTGGAGGAGGTGGACCACCTCGACTCCACCTCCTCCACCGGCACCTCGGTGATCGCCGTGAGCCTCAAGGAGTCGATCCGCCAGGTGGCGCCGGTGTGGGGCAAGGTGCGCAGCAAGATCGACGACGCCACCCCCGACCTGCCGCCGGAGGCCACGGACCCGGAGTTCCGCGACGGCAACATCGGCGCCAGCGCCCTGATCGTCGGCCTCACCTGGGAGTTCGACACCCCCGCCAACCTGGGCCTGCTGACCCGGCTGGCCGACGACCTGGCCAGCCGCCTGCGCGCCCTCCCCGGCACCGACCGGGTGGAGCTCAGCGGCGAACCCGAGGAGGAGATCCGGGTGGAGATCGGCGCCCGGGAGCTGGCCCGGCTCGGCCTCACCCCGAGCGAGCTCTCCGAACGGATCGCCGCCAGCGACGCCAAGGAGGCCGCCGGCCAGGTCCGGGGGGCCCGCAGCGCGCTGCTGCTGGAGGTGGCTGGCGCCCTCGACTCCCTCGAGAGCATCCGCGCCATCCCCCTGCAGACGGGCGCCGATGGGGCCGGCGCCCGCCTGGGGCAGGTGGCCGCCGTCAGCCGCGGGGTGCGCCAACCCGCCTCGCGCCTGGCCCTGGTCGGGGGCCGTCCGGCGGTGGTGGTGTCGGCCACGGTGGCCTCCAGCGCCCGGGTCGACCTCTGGGCCCGCCAGGCCCGCATCCAGCTCGAGGCGGTGCGCGCCACCCTGCCCCAGGGTCTGGGGCTGCACACCGTGCTCGACCAGAGCCGCTACGTCCAGGAGCGTCTCGATGGGGTGATCGGCAACCTGGTCAGCGGCTCGCTGCTGGTGGTGGCCGTGTCGGTGCTGATGCTCGGCGGCAGGGCCGCCCTGGTGGTGGGGGTGGCCCTGCCCCTGTCGGCCCTGATGGTGTTCGGCTGGATGCGGGTGCTGGAGGTGCCCCTGCACCAGATGTCGGCCACCGGCCTGGTGATCGCCCTGGGGCTGCTGATCGACAACGCCATCGTCGTGGTCGACGAGGTGCAGCAGCGACTGCGCTCCGGCGACAGCCCCTCCGCGGCGGTGCGCCATTCGGTGCGGTACCTGCTGGTGCCGCTGCTGGCTTCCAGCCTCACCACCGTGCTGGCCTTCGTGCCCATCGCCACCTCGCCGGGGGCCACCGGGGAATTCATCGGCACCATCGGCCTCACCGTGATCCTGGCCCTGGCCAGCTCCCTGTTCCTCTCCCTCACCGTGATTCCTGCCCTCACCGCCCGGCTGCAGCCGTGGCAGCCCCTGGGGCCGGGCGTGCGCTGGTGGGAGCAGGGCATCGCGCCGGCCGCCCTGGCCCCCCCTTACCGCCGCTCCCTGCTCCAGACCCTGCGCCATCCCGGGCGGGGGGTGGCCCTGTCACTGCTGCTGCCGCTGCTGGGGTTTGTGGCCTTCGGCAGCCTCGAGCAGCAGTTCTTCCCGCCCACCAACCGCGACCAGTTCCAGATCGAGCTGCGGCTGCCCCAGCAGAGCGCCCTGGAGCGCACCGAGGACCTGGCGATGGCCGTGCGGCAGCGGATCCGCCGGGACCCCCACGTCGACGACGTGCACTGGTTTCTCGGCGAGAGCGCCCCGCCGTTCTTCTACAACGTGATCGCCTCCGAGGAGAACGCCCCCCACTACGCCCAGGGCCTGGTGCAGCTGCGGGGGGCGGAGGGGGTGCGGAGCACGATCCGCTCCCTCCAGCAGGCGCTGGATCGGGAGTTCCCCGAGGCCCAGATCCTGGTGAAGCAGCTGGAGCAGGGCCCCCCGTTCGAGGCGCCGATCGAGCTGCGGCTGGAGGGGCCCGATCTGGAGCAGCTGCGCCGCACCGGCGACGAGCTGCGCCGCCATCTGGCCCAGCTGGAGCCTGTGACCCACACCGCCGCCAGCCTGGGCGAGGCCGTGCCCCGCCTGGCCCTGGCGGTGGACGAGGAGCAGGCCCGCCGCAGCGGCCTCGACAACCGCGCCATCGCCCGCCAGCTCCAGGGCGGCCTCGAGGGAACCGTGGGGGGGTCGATCCTGGAGGGGGTCACCACCGTGCCGGTGCGGGTGCAGGTGGCCGAGGCCCAGCGCCGCGATCTCCAGCAGGTGGCGTCGCTGGATCTGGTGGCGCCCGGCGGCGGGGCACCGATTCCCCTCGGGGCCCTGGCCGGGCTGCGGCTGGAGCCGGAGCTGGCCGCGATCGAACGGCGCGACGGGCAGCGGGTCAACACGGTGCAGGCCTTCCTGACGGCGGGGGCGCTGCCCGATTCCGTGCTGCGGGACTTCCGCCGCCAGCTCGAGCGGGAGGGCTGGCAGCGGCCGGCCGGGGTGAACCTGGCCTACGGCGGCGAGGCCGATGCCCGCGGTGAGGCGGTCGCCAACCTGCTCTCCACCGTCGGCGTGCTGGCGATCCTGATGACCGCCACCCTGGTGCTGTCCTTCCGCTCCTTCCGGATGGCCGCCCTGATCGCCTCGGTGGCCCTGCTGTCGGTGGGGCTGGCGGCCCTGGCCCTGAGGCTCAGCGGATCGCCCTTCGGCTTCACCGCCATCCTCGGCACCCTCGGCCTGATCGGGCTGGCGGTGAACGACGCGATCGTGGTGCTCACCGCCATCCGCACCGATCCGCTGGCCCGCAGCGGCGACCCTGCCGCCACCGCCGCGGTGGTGCTGCACGCCACCCGCCATGTGCTCGCCACCACGATCACCACGGTGGTCGGCTTCCTGCCCCTGATGCTCGATCCCACCGGCTTCTGGCCGCCGCTGGCGATCGCGGTGGCCGGCGGCCTGGTGGGGGCCACGGCCCTGGCCCTGTACTACGTGCCGGCCGCCCACGGCCTGCTGGCGCAGGCCGCCAGACCTGCAGCGTGAAGCGTCTCCCCGGGGTGCTCTGCGCACCGGTGGGGGTGCCGTTCCGCAGCGAAGGCGCCCTGAGCGGCCATTGTGAGCACCGGGTCGCCGCGCTTTCGCCATGCCGCCATCCCTAGGCCGTCGCCAGCTGCTCTCCCTCTCCGGCCTGGCCCTGGGGGCGGGCCTCTGGCAGCTCTGGAAGCCGGCCAGGGTCAGTGCCGCCGCCGGCCTGGAGGCCCCGCCCCGCGGCGACACCCGCCTGGTGCTGATCAGCGATCTGAACGCCGCCTACGGCTCCACCACCTACATCGCCGAGGTGCACCGGGGCGTGGCCCTGATCCCGCCCCTGCGCCCGGATCTGGTGATCTGCGCCGGCGACATGGTGGCGGGCCAGAAGGCGGGGCTGAGCCGCCAGCGGCTGGCCGCCATGTGGGCGGGCTTCGATCGCAGCGTTCTGGGCCCGCTGCGTCGCGCCGGCCTGCCCTTTGCGCCGGCCATGGGCAACCACGACGCCTCCGGCGCCAGTGCAGGTGGCCGCTTCCTCTTCGCCGACGACCGCGCCGAGGCGGCCCGCTTCTGGCGGGCGCGCCGGGACGCCCTCGGGCTGACATTCGTTGACAGCGGCAACTTCCCCTTCCACTACGCCATCCGCCAGGACGACGTGTTCGTGCTGGTGTGGGACGCCTCCACCGCCCAGGTGCCTGCCGAGCAGCTGCGCTGGGCCGAGCGGGTCCTGGCGGGCCCCGCCGCCCGCTCCGCCGGCCGGCGCCTGGTGGTGGGCCACCTGCCGCTGCGGGCCGTCAGCCAGGGCCGCGACCGGCCCGGTGAGGTGCTGGCCCAGGCGGCGGCCGTGCAGCAACTGCTGGAGCGCCATGGGGTGGAGGCCTACGTGAGCGGCCGCCAGCACGCCTACTTCCCGGCCCGCCTGGGCCAGCTGGATCTGTTCCAGCTCGGCGCCATGGGCAGCGGCCCCCGCCGGCTGCTGGGCCAGACCAACACCCCCTTCCAGACCCTCACCGTGCTGGATCTGGTCGGCAGCCCGCCCCGGCTGGTGGACACCAGCTTCGATCTGCGCACCCTGCGGCGCATCGATCCGCAGCGGCTGCCCCGCTCGCTCCGTGACGCCGCCGGCCGGCAACTGACGCGGCGGCCCGAGGTCTGAGGGGCGGGGCCAGCGCCGGCGGATCTATCGTCACCGCCATCGCACGCCGACGTCATGAAGCTGCCGGAAGGCTGGCGGATCTACGCCCTGGTTCTGGGACTGAACGTGCTGGCGCTCTCGCTCTGGTGGGTCGATCGCGACGCGGTGCCCCACCCCTCCGCCGGCGGCATGGGCGCCTGGATCGCCGCCCGCCTGGGGTCCTGAGTTGCCCGTGATCGCGATGAATCGCCGACATCTGCGGCCGCTGGTCGCCCTGCTGGCCCTGCTGCCGGCGGCGCACGCCGTTTCTGCGCTGGCGGCGACACCCTCCCCGCTCGAGGGCACCGCCTGGGTGCTGGAGCGCCTGGGGCAGCGCCAGCCCCAGAACGGCACCAGCATCACCCTGCGCTTCGAGGCTGGCCGGGTGGCGGGCAGCGACGGCTGCAACCGCTTCGGCGCCCCCGTGACCGTGCAGGGATCGGCCCTACAGGTGTCGCCCCGGGGCCTGAGCACCAAGATGGCCTGCCCACCGGCGGTGATGAACCAGGCGGAGGCCTTCCAGAGCGCCCTGCGCAACAGCCGGGGTTTCCGCCTCGACGGCGAGCGCCTGCGGCTGCTCTCGGCCGACGGCCGGCCACTGCTGGTGCTGGTGGCCCAGTCGCAGCGGCTGGTGGGCAGCACCTGGCGGGTGGCGGGCTTCAACAACGGCCGCCAGGCGCTCGTGAGCCCGATCCTGGGCACCAGCCTCTCGCTGCGGTTCATCCAGGGGGGCCAGCTGGCCGGTTCGGCGGGGTGCAACCGCTTCACGGCGCCGGTGCGGCTGGAGGGCAGCCGCCTGCGCATCGGCACCCCTGTGACGACCAGAAGGCGCTGCGCCGGCGCCGGGGTGATGGAGCAGGAGCAGCAGTTCCTGGCCGCCCTGCCAACGGCCGCCAGCCTGCGGCTCGAAGGGGAGTCTCTGGAACTGCGCCGGGCCGACGGTGCCATCGCCCTCAGCCTGCGGCGCGTCCCAGGGCCCTGAGAAGCACCTATGGATCTGCCAAGGGTGGTGTTCTTCGGTCGCACCGGGGCTGACGCCCTGGCGTTCTTCAACCTCGATCTGGCGGACTGGCGCGGCCGCAGGGTGCTCGATTGCCCCGGCGGACCCGGTTCCTTCACCGCCCTGGCCCGCGCCGCCGGGGTGGAGAGCGTGGCGGCCGATCCCCTGTACACCCTGTCGTTGCCGGAGCTGGAGCGCCGCTGCCGCGACGACGTCGCCTTCACCATGGAGCGCCTGGCCCTGAGCCCGACGATGCGGCCGGACTTCGACCAGGCCCGGTTTCGCCAGGGAAAGATGGAGGCCCTCGAAGCCTTTCTGGCCGACCGGCGGGACCATCCGCAGGCCTACCGCGCTGCGGCGCTGCCCTCCCTTCCCTTCGAGGCGGCCAGCTTCGATCTTGTGCTCTGCGGCCATCTGCTGTTCTGTTACGCCCCGATCGCCGACGGTGGCCTCAGCGAACAGCCCGACTTCGACCTCGACTGGCACCGGCGCGCCCTGGCCGAACTGCTGCGGGTGAGCCGGCAGGAGGTGCGCATCTATCCCGCCCACACGATCGAACGCCACCCCCGGGTGCATCCCTGGGTGCAGCCCCTGCTGGCCTGCCTGCCGCCGGGATGGCAGGGGCAACTGGAGCCCACCAGCTACGACGAAGGCTTCGAGGGCGAGACGCCGATGCTGCGGCTGCGGCGCCACGGCACCGCTGGCCTCCTCCCGCCAGAGGGGCGATGATCACGATTTCAACACCAGATCTTGTAAATCTCGATACAAAAATTCGGGTATGTAACGGGTCGTGGCTGGTTTTCGCCCCTGGAGACACACTGACAAAAAATCTGCCCCAGGAGTGAATTCCCATGACGTATCTGACCTGGAGGCGGGAGCTGGTGAGCTCCGCCATCGATCAGATGCTCGCAGCCACCGATCCCGACCGCGGCCCCTTCGGTGATGGGGGTGTGCTGTTCAACGCGATGATGCAGGATCTGAGCCAGAGCCTGCCGGCCCTGGAGATCGTGGCGGCCGCCAACGACATCCTCACCGCCCACCGGGGCTTCTGCGAGGGACGCAGCTGCGAGGTGGCCCAGGCCCTCAAGGTGTGCCTGTCGATGCCGGCGGAGAAACAGGGCCTGGAGCGGCGGCTCGTGCTCGACCGCGCGCGGGTGGAGCAGAACGCCCTCGGCCATGACGCCAACCTGCTGCTGGTCTGGGATGGCCTGCGGACCAGCGCCATCAAGGAGCTCGGCATCGCCGCCCTCAGCGAGCGCTTCCCCTGCCAGGGGGGCGAGGCCCGCTGGAGCACCGGCGAGTTCGTGGCCCTGCTGGAGGCCCGTGCCCTGCAGTGCCGCCGCACCCGGGTGGCCCAGGAAATCGTGGCGGAGGATCCCGCCACCGCCCCCTCCGGCGGCACCGTGGTGCTGGTGTTCCCCGCCGATCCCGGCACGCGCCCCTGGGTCGCCACCGTGGCCGTGGCCCTGCCCACGGAGGCGCTCCCCGAAAGCGAGCCGCCCACCCTCGACGGTTACCAGGCCATGCGGGTGCTGGTGGGTCCCACCAGAACGTC
Organism: Cyanobium sp. N5-Cardenillas; assembly: GCF_024345515.1. Classification (GTDB taxonomy): domain Bacteria; phylum Cyanobacteriota; class Cyanobacteriia; order PCC-6307; family Cyanobiaceae; genus Cyanobium. Next base: position 8,226 of record NZ_JAGQBG010000023.1, on the reverse strand, counting down.
GGCATAACGGCCGAAGGCCTCCCCCTCGCTGAGGAACAGCCGGGGGATCACGAGTTCACACTCCAGCAGCAGCAGCTCGCCGTCCCCGTCGCGGATCCCGTCGATGCGGGCATAGGGCAGCACCCCGAAGCGCCGCCGCAGGCGCTCCTCCACCGCTGCGGCCCAGTCCCGTTCCGCCGCACTCGCCTGCCACAGCCGGTTGCGCCCCCCGAACCCTTCGTGGGCGATCCAGCCCCCCGCCGCCACGCTCTTGGCCACGGCGTGGGAGAACCGTCCGCCGAGGAACACCGCGCTGAACTCCCCCGCCCGGCAGATCGCCGGCAGAAAGCGCTGCAGGCACAGCGCCCCGTCCTGCGCCAGCCGCTCCAGCCAGCCATCGGCATCCGCGGCCTCCACAGCCACCGTGCCATCGGCCGCGGTGATCGCCAGGCGCGGGCCGTCACGGCGCACCCGGTAGGTGTGCCAGCTCCTGGCGCCGATCGCCGGCTTGAGCACCGCCTCGCTCCAGCCGCACGCCTCCAGAATCCCCGCCAGCGAACCGCGCCAGCCGGCTGGAAGCCAGCGGCTGGGGATCAGGGCCACCCCCTCCCGCTCCAGCTGGGGAAGGTAATCACTTTTGCAGTGGCCCGCCAGAACCACCGGCAGCGGATTGGCCAGCGGCACCCCGAGGCCCTCGAGCCGTTCCGCCAGGGCGCCGATGCGGGGCAGGAAGTCGGGGTGGCGATGGCTGTCGCGGCAGTCACGCACGCTGACCCGATCGAAGCGCCCCCATTCGGTGGTGTCGCCGTCAGTGAGTGATGGCAGGGGCACCAGCTCCGTGGCGATGCCGCGATCGGCGAGGAAGGCCCGCAGGGCCGGCGTTTCGTCGTGGATCCGCCCCAGGTGCAGCAGGGCGATCAGGCCGGCAGGATGCCCCACTCACGCTTCACCTGCACGCTGGTGATCTCCCAGGCCTCCTCGGCCGCCACGACCGGTCCATGGTGGTCGACCGGCGTCAGGCCCCGCCTGGCGAATTCGTTCTGCAGCAACAGCTGAAACAGCACGCTCTGGGACACCAGCCCATGGAGACGCTCCTCTCCCCCGACGCGGGCCATCAACACCGGATGGCCCTGGCAATCGCGCAGCGCCCGCAACTGCTGCTGCAGCCAGACCCGCTCGTACTGGAGCATGGCGTCGCTGCAGCGGGACAGGTTCTCCCGATAGCAACCGGCATGGCACTTGATGGCCCCTTCCGACAGGCCAGCCGCAGTACCGGCCTCCTTCAGGAGTTGCATCGCTTCGCTCAGAAAACTCACGGTCGTTCACTGATGACTCAGCAACGCTAGAAACGGCCATCGCCATTGCCCACGGACGCCGGGCAGAGGCAATGATCCTTAGTGCAGAGGAAGAGAAACTAAAGACAGTGGCGGTTGCTACATCACCTTGGCGAGCGCTGGCCGGGAGCCTCAGAGCCATTCTCAGAGCCAATGCTTGCGACGGAAAAAGAGGTAAAGGCTGATACCGATCACGATCATCACCGCCCACACCGAGTAGTACCCACCACGCCACTCCAGCTCGGGCATCTCCTTGAAGTTCATGCCATAGACGCCGGCAATGAAGGTGAGCGGAATGAAGATCGTCGAAATGATCGTCAGCACCTTCATCACCTCGTTCATGCGATGGCTGAGGGTCGAAAGGTAGGTGTCGTGCATGCCGCCGAGAATGTCGCGGTGGGTTTCCACCAGGTCAATGATCTGGATGCAGTGGTCGTAGAGATCGCGCCAGAACACCCGGCTCTCGGCTGTCAGCAGGGAGGATTCGCTCTTGACGATCATGGCTACCTCCTCGCGGATCGGCCAGACGGCCTTGCGCAGGCTCAGGATCGACCGCTTGAGGCTGTGGATCTCCTTGATGTCGCCGGGGTGGGGATCTTCCAGCAGCCGGTCATCCACCTCCTCGATGATGTCGCCCATCCGCTCGACGGCCAGGAAGTAATGGTCGACGACGGCATCGAGCAAGGAGTAGGCGAGGTAATCGGCCTTCATCCAGCGGATACGGCCACTGGAGGCCCGGATGCGATCACGTACCCCATCAAAGACATCGCCATCATCCTCGAGGAAGGAGATCACGAAGTGATCGCCGAGGATCACACTCACATGTTCGATGTCAATGTTCTGGCTCTCTTCGTTGAAGGCGATCATCTTCAGCACCATGAAGACGTAGCCTGGAAACTCCTCCACCTTGGGGCGCTGGGTGGTGTTGGCGATGTCCTCCAGCGTCATCGGATGGATGCCGAAGCACTCGCCGAGGCGCTCCACCAGGTCGACGTCATGCACCCCGCTGACGTTCATCCAGGTGATGCTGTCCTGGCGCACCACATCGGCGCAGCTGCGCACCGACACATCCAGATCTTCCGACCAGCCGTCAGCGTCGTAGTGGATGACATCGATCTGCACCTGCGCGAGCCGTTGCTCGCCCACGAACACCACGGCCCCCGGTGAGGATCCGGGCCTGATCCGCCTGCTACGGATGCCGCTGCTGCCGGCGGCGCTGCGGAGTCGCTGGGATTGTCTCGTTGGCCTGGTCTTCATCGCCCGGCCCGGATGCCATGGAGTGTCCTGGAGACTATCGGCACCCCAGGTTCAGAGAAAGTCCGGCCGCAGCGCCTGGCTGCGCTCCAGCGACTGCCGCAGGGCCGACCATTCCTCCCCGGCCACCATCGCTTCGAGGCCTGCCAGGGACTGGCGGTAGTGATCCAGGGCCTCCAGCAAGGCCGGCCGGTTGGTGCGCGCCATCAACATCCCCAGCTCCGGATTGCCGCCGCCGACGCGGGTGGTGTCGGCAAAACCGCTGGAGGCCAGGGCCCGCACCAGGTCAGCCCCTGCATCGATCTCGCCGCCCCCGATCTCGCCGCCCCCGGCCTCGACCGCCTGCAGCAGGGCCGCCCCCACCAGCACCGGCAGATGGGAGATGAGGGCCACGGCGCGGTCGTGGGCCTCGGCGCCACAGCAGAGCCAGCGGGCCCCGATCGCCTCCGCCAGCTCCCGCACCGCCTGCAGCGCCGCCGGATCGGTGCCGGCCTCCGGAGTCGCCACCCAGGGCCTGCCGCGGAACAGGCCGGGCTCCCCCGCCTCCACCCCGGCCCGCGCGGTGCCCGCCATCGGATGGGAGGCCACGAAGCGACACCCCCCCGGGCCGCCGCCGGCCCCCGCCAGCAGCTCCCGCCAGCGGCGCAGCACCGGCCCCTTCACCGAGCCCACATCGGTGATCACCGCCCCATCCGGCAGCGCCGCCACCAGGGCGGGATCCGGATCCAGCAGGCGGTCGAGGGGCAGGGCCAGCACCACCAGGCCGCAGCCGTCCAGCACGGCCGGATCGGTGCTCACCTCGGTGGCCAGCCCGCGCTCCCTGGCCCGGGCGGCGGTGGTCGGGCGGTGCACCAGGGCCCGCACCCGGGCCCCGGCCGCCACCAGATCCAGCCCCAGGGAGCCCCCGATCAGCCCCAGGCCCACCACGCCCACCGGTTCGCGCTGCCAGAGGGGTGTCATCGTCGCTGCGGATCGGCTGGGCCCAGCTTCCTACGATCCAGCCATGTTGGAAGCCCGCGCCCACCAGCACCTCAAGGCTCTCCTGCAGCGAGAGGGGGTGGAACGCTGGCCCCACCACCTCACCTTGAGCCGGCTCGTGGCCCGCAGCCTGCGCCGGGCCGACCACACCCTGGTGCGCCTGGCCCCCGGCACCGCCCCCAGCTGGTGGATCAGCCTGCTGGTGCCCCTGGCCCTGAGCGAGACGCCCCTGGCCCTGGTGGTGACGCCGGCCCTGCGCCAGCGGCTGCTGCTGGTGGAATGGCCGCGCCTGCGCAGCGCCGGGTTGGAGCTGGCCTGCTGGGAAGGGCCCGGGGCACCGGCCGGCACCCGGATCTGGCTGCTCGACCACCGGGAGCTGGTGGCGGCCTGGCGCCACGGCGAGCTGGGGGAACGGCAACTGGTGATCCCCGAGGCCGAGTTGCTCGAGGTGGCCCTGCGCCAGGCCCTGGAGGTGGAACTGGAGCCCCGGCACTGGGATCAGCTGCGCCGCGCCCAACCCAGCGCCGAAGCCTGTCTGCTCAGCCTGCACGAACGGCTCAGCCGCCGGGTGCTGGCCCATCCCCGCTCGCCCCACCGGCTGGTGGCCCTGGCCGATGACGACGAAGCCCCCCTGCGCCACCTGCTGCGCCTGCTCGAACCCCTGCCGGACCCGTGGCCCCGCTGGCTGAGCGCCGGCGCCGGCTGGAGCAGCTGGGCCCGGGTGGAGCCGTCGATGCTGCAGTGGAACCTGCTGCGTCAACCGCTCGAACCCCTGGCCGAACTGGCCGGCCTGCTGGTGGGACGGGGGGCGGTGCTGATCGGTGAGCTGGCCACCGGCCGGGCGGCGGAAGGCCAGCCCGCCGCCGCGGCCGCCCTGGGGCTGGAGCCGGCCGTGGTGGTGGATCTGGCCGATCCCCCCCTTTCCGACCCCCTGCCCCTGTTCGCCCCCCTGCGCCAGCCGCTGCCCAACAGCCCCCAGTACGCCCAGCACCTGCTGGAGCAGGGTCGGCGTCTGGTGCTGGGCCAGAGCGGCCTGACCGTGGTGCTGATCGACGATTCGGCCCTGTGCCTGGGCCTGGCCAGCGGCCTGGCCGCCGAGTTCGGCAGCCGGGTGTGCCACCAGAACAGGTCACCGGAGAGCAACGGTGTGGTGTGCTGCAGCTGGAGCTGGTGGCTGGAGCACCAGCCGCGGCTGCCCCTGCCCTGCCAGGTGGTGGTGGGGCTGCTGCCGATCGCCAGCCTGGAGGATCCGCTCACGGCGGCCCGGGTCGGGGTGCTGCGGCAGCAGGGCCGCGACTGGTTCCGGGAACTGCTGCTACCGGAGGCCCTCAACCGGCTGCAGCGGGGTGTGGCCGGGCTGCGGCGCAGCGGCGGGCGGCTGGCGGTGCTGGATGGCCGCCTGCGGGGCCGCAGCTGGGGACGGCTGGTGTTCACCGCCCTCGAACCCTGGGTGGAGCTGGCCCGGCTGCGGCCCGACCCCTAGCCTGCCCCCAGTTGCCGTCTGAACCCTGATGGGGGAAGCCAAACGCCGGGCCGAACAGGGACTGCCGCCCCGGGACAAGCCGCGTGCCAGCAAGGCCAAGGACGTGGACACCTCGCCCCGCATCGTCGCCTGGCTGCCCCTGACCCGCAACCAGGCCTCCCGCTTCGTGGCGATCACCACCAAGGGCGCCTGGATCGGCATCGGCGGCCTGGCCCTGCTCTGGGTGACGGTGCGCTTCATCGGCCCCGCCGCCGGCTGGTGGACCCTGTCGGACGGCTGAGGCACTGCTGGCCTGACGGGGCCGGGTGCCGGTCTCCACATATGAGCATTTGCGCCTAGCGCAAATTGGAAGAAATCCTTATGATCTGCGGATTGTGATGGACACCTCCCATGTTTCTCCGGCTGGCCGAGCAATACCGCTCGGCCGTTGAGGATCTGATCCTGAGCCTGCAGGCCCTGGCCGTGTCTCTGAAGAAACAGGGCCACGTGGCCACCTGCTACACCTGCGGCGATGGCCGCGACGGCCATGGCGCCTCCTTCGTGGCCGACCTGGGCGACAACCACATGGTGCGGCTCCTGGTGTCCGACTTCGGCATCAGCTGGGTGGAATCCCGCAACGGCCAGGAGCTGGTGAAGCTGGAGGGCGCCGACGCCATCCAGGAACTCCAGCGGGTGGTGCTGGTGCTGCAGCCCACCGGCGAACCGGCCACGGCCCCAAGGCGAGCCGCCTAGGCCTCCCTGCCGGCCCACCCCTGGAGCCCGATGCTCAGCCGGCGGCGGGCAGCTCCTCCAGTTCAGCGGCGCCCTCTCCAGCCTGGGGCTTGGCCGCCGCCAGCTTGGCCGCCGCGGCCAGGGGCTTCATCGAGTTGGCGGTGACCTCGGAACCCTCGGTGAGCTTCTTGCGGGTGAGCTGCTCGATCACCTCCTTAGGCCCGGGGTTCTGCTCCAGCCAGGTGATCGTGTTGTCGCGGCCCTGGCCGATGTTGTCGCCCTCGTAGCTGTACCAGGCGCCCTTGCGGGTGACCACACCCGTTTCTTCCGCCAGATCCAGCAGACAGCCCAGGGTGCTGATGCCGCGGCCGAAGAGGATGTCGAACTCGGCGATCCGGAAGGGGGGCGCCACCTTGTTCTTGGCCACCTTCACCTTGGCCCGGATGCCGTACTCCTCGGTGCCGCGCTTGAGGGTCTGAATGCGACGGATGTCGAGCCGCACCGAGGCATAGAACTTGAGGGCGTTGCCACCGGTGGTGGTTTCCGGGTTGCCGTAGGTGACGCCGATCTTCTGGCGCAGCTGGTTGAGGAAGATCACCGTGCAGCCGGATTTGCCGATGTTGCCGGTGATCTTGCGCATGGCCTGGCTCATCAGGCGGGCCTGGCTGCCCACCGCCAGATCACCCATCTCCCCCTCGATCTCCGCCCGGGGGGTGAGGGCCGCCACCGAGTCGACGACAACGATGTCGACGGCGGCCGAGCGCACCAGCTGGTCGACGATCTCCAGGGCCATCTCGCCGGTGTCCGGCTGGGAGACCAGCAGGTTCTCGATGTCGACCCCCAGGGCGGCGGCATAGACCGGATCGAGGGCGTGCTCGGCGTCGACGAAGGCCGCCACACCGCCGCGCTTCTGAACCTCGGCGATGGCATGGAGGGTGAGGGTGGTCTTACCGGAGCTCTCCGGCCCGTAGACCTCCACCACCCGACCCTTGGGATAGCCGCCCCCCAGGGCCAGATCGAGGGTGAGGGCCCCGGTGGGGACCGTTTCCACCCGCATGCGGGAGGCATCCCCCAGCCGCATGATCGACCCCTTGCCGAAGTTGCGCTCGATCTGGGTCAGCACCAGGCCCAGGGCCTTGTCGCGCTCCGCGGCGGCCTTGGGATCGCCGCTGGGGGCGGCGGCGGAGACGTAGGAGGTGGACGTGGAGGGAGAGCCGGAGGAGGCAGCGGAGGCGGAGGAGGCCCTGGGATCGACAGGCATGGTGGGGATGGGTGATGGAACGGGCCGCAGCCGGCTGGAGCCGTCGAAGCGGTGGGTGGAGGCGGAGATGGGGGGCCGGAACCGGGCGCCATCCTGCGGCCTCTGGACAACCAGTGCCACCCGGAGACTCCGGCGTATCAATCTGTAGTACGGGCGTACTCTAGCGGCTCATGGCCATTGCGCCAGGGGGGCTTCGAATGCGGCGGCTTCCAGCCAGCGGATCCCCAGGGGGGCCAGCCCCTCCCCGTCCCCCGGGCCCAGGTACCCCCACGCCACCAGGTAGCAGCGCACCGCCTCCAGCCCCGGCGTCCGCCGCACCAGCTCCAGGGTGGGACGGCGGTCCTCCACGAACCACAGGGGGCGCTCGCCTGGATCCCGCTCCGCCACCAACCGCCCCAGCACTGAGGGCTTGCTGCCCTGTTCGTGGCCGTAGAGCGCCAGGGGCGTGAGGCCAGCGGCGGCCAGGAGGCGGGCGGCGAAGGCCCCGCCCTTGGTGGTGAGCACGGCCCAGTCGGCCCCCTCCGCCGCCAGCCGGCGCAGGCGCGCTTCGACGCCGGGATAGAAGCGATGCAGGGCCAGCCAGGCATCCAGATCGGTGGCGATCGCCTCCTGGCGCAGGTCCTCAAGCGCCCGCTGCAGCTGCTCGGTGCTCCAGCCCCAGCGCTCCAGGGCCCGGGCCAGGAAGGTGTCGTAGTCGGCCACCGCCGCATCGAGATCGATGTCGGGCCGCCCCAGCTCGGCGGCCATCAGCACCATTTCCCAGCCCTTGTGGATCAGGGGTCGCAACAGGGCGAACCCCGCAGGCGCCAGCTCCGGCAGGTGCCAGCCGGCGGGGGCGGCGCTGGCGGCACGCGTACCGGAACCCCCGGCGACCAGGGCCAGGACCGCCCGGCGGGCCGACCACCAGTACTCGGCCATGCCGTCCACCAGCACGCCATCGAAATCGAACACCAGCAGAGGGCGTTCAGGCACCGGCGGAAAAGGGAGAAAAAACTGGGCCGCTAGGATTCGAACCTAGGAATGTCGGGACCAAAACCCGATGCCTTACCGCTTGGCGACGGCCCAATCAACCCATGGGATGGGACAGGCGTCGGTCCGAAACCGGCGCCTTGCTAGTTACCCACAGCGGCTGGTCCTTCGTCAACTCGCCCGTGTCCACCCTGGCGGCAGGCCCCCTCAGGCGGGAAAGACACGCAGCAGCTGCTGACGGCCGCGGCCGAAGACCG
>NZ_JAGQBG010000022.1 GCF_024345515.1 Cyanobium sp. N5-Cardenillas | reverse complement strand
TGCCCCACAGCCGCGTGCGGCTCAGCGCCGGGCGCGAGCAGCTGGGGCGTGGGGCCCAGATCCTCTGCCTGCTGGCGGGCGCCGATTCGATCTTCTATGGCGACACCCTGCTCACCACCTCCAACCCGGCGGTGGCCAGCGACCAGGAACTGCTGCGGGCCGCCGGGGTGCGCTTGCAGCTGGAGGGCCAGCCGCTCGCGGTCGGTGCCGGCCGCTGAGGGTGCAGGTCGCCGCCTTCTACAGGTTCGTCCCCCTGGCCAGTGAGGAATTGCCCGACTGGCAAGCCAGGCTGCTCACGCTGGGCCGCGAAACCGGTCTGCTGGGCACCATCCTGCTGGCCACCGAGGGCATCAACGGCACGGTCGCCGGATCGGCCTCCGGTGTGGCCGCCCTGCTGGAGCTGCTGCAGGCCGACCCCCGCCTGGCGCAGCTGGAGGTGAAGCGCAGTGAAACCGAGGGGCGGGCGTTCCACCGCTTCAAGGTGCGCCTGAAGGCGGAGATCGTCACGATGGCCGAGCCCTCGGCGCAGCCGTCCCTGGGCACGGGGGTTCCGGTGCCACCGGAGCACTGGAACGCCGTGCTGGGCGATCCCGGCACCCTGACCATTGACACCCGCAACCACTACGAGGTGGCCCTGGGCAGCTTCGAGGGGGCTATCGACCCCGGCACCGAGACCTTCAGCGATTTTCCCGCCTGGGTGGAGCAGCACCTGCGGCCCCTGGTGGCGCAACAGCGCCCGCAGCGGCTGGCCCTGTTCTGCACCGGCGGCATCCGCTGCGAGAAGGCCACCGCCCACCTGCTGAACCAGGGCTTTGACCAGGTGCTGCAGCTGCAGGGGGGGATCCTCAACTACCTCGAGCAGGTGCCGGAGGCCGAGAGCCGCTGGCGGGGGGAGTGCTACGTGTTCGACCAGCGGGTGGCCCTGAACCACCAGCTCCAGCCGGGGAGTTACCACGTGTGCCACGCCTGCGGCCTGCCCCTGGCCCCGGCCGACCTGGCGCTGGAGAGCTACGTGGCCGGGGTGAGCTGCCGCCACTGCATCGATCGGTTCACCCCGGCCGACCGGGAGCGTTTCGCCGAGCGCCAGCGCCAGATGGGGCGTGCCGAGGCCTTCGGCGAAGCCCACATCGGCCGGGCCATGCCCCCCACCGGCGCTTGAACAGATGGCATCCGGCCTGCCGATCCTGTATAGCTTTCGCCGCTGCCCCTACGCGATCCGGGCGCGGCTGGCCCTGGCGGCGGCGGGCCTGACGCCGGGTGTGGATCTGGAGCTGCGGGAGGTGCATCTGGGCCGCAAGCCCCCTGAACTGCTCGAGGCTTCCGCCGCTGCCACCGTGCCGGTGCTGGTGCTGCCGGCCGAAACCGGCGGCAGTGTTGGTGCTGCGCAGGTGCGGCCCGACAGCCTGGCGGTGATGGCCTGGGCCCTGGCGCGGCACGATCCAGACGACCTGCTGCGCAGCGGCGACAGCGAGGCCGCCGCCGGCGAGCGGGCCAGGATCGCCGCGCTGATCGAGCAGAACGATGGGGCCTTCAAGCACCATCTGGATCGCTTCAAATACGCCCACCGCCACCCCGAGGGCGACCGGGAGCAGCATCGCGGCGTGGCGCTGGAGATCCTGCGGGGCTGGAGCGCGGCCCTGGAAAACGGTGGCTGGCTGGTGGGGGGGCGGCCCTCCCTGGCCGACATGGCCCTGCTGCCCTTCGTGCGCCAGTTCCGGCTGGCGGAGGCGGAGGGCTTCGATCTTCAGGGCGATCTGGTGCCACTGCAACGCTGGCTGCAGCAGTTCCTGGAGGGGCCCGAACTGGAGGCGGTGATGGCCGCGCCCTGGGCACCGCGGCGGCCCTGGCGTTCAGGCCAATGGATCTACCACCTGGCCCTGGCCGATGAATGGCGACAGGCCCAGACGGCAGGGGTGTACGAACGCTCGACCCGCGGGCAGTCGCTGCAGGAGGTGGGCTTCATCCATGCCAGTGGGGCCGATCAGGTGGAGGCCACCTACGGACGCTTCTACGCCGATGCGGGGGAGGTGCTGCTGCTGACCATCGCCCCCGATCGCCTGCCGGCGCCGCTGTTGTGGGAGCCGGCTCCGGACACGGGCGAGTGCTTTCCCCACATCCACGGCCCGTTGCCCCTGGAGGCGGTGCTCGCGGCCGAAGCGTTCCCGGCACCGGAGCCCGCAGCCGGCCAGCGATGCTGAACCTGGCTGCGCTGGAGGAGCGGGCCAGGGAGCGCGGCCTGCTGCTGCGGCTCCAGGTGAAGGGGCTGGCGGGGGTGCGGGGGCTGCGGGTGGTGCTGGCCCGGCCCCGGGCGGAGCAGCCGCCGCTGCTGCTGGGGGAGCTCAAGGGCTGGTGCCTGCCCCTGGCCGATGGCCTGCGCCTCGACACAATGCGGGTGCAGGGGGAGCGCACCGCTGCGGTGGGGCCGCTGATCTGGGCCGCCACCTTCGCCTGGGCCCTGGAGGAGACGCCCTGCCGCTCGGCCCGGTTGCTGGCGATCCGCGATGGGGAGCGCCAGCACCGGCGGCTGAGGCGCTACTTCCAGCGTCTCGGCTTCAGGCCGGTGCGGGAGCTGGGCGGCGGCCCGCTGGATCTGGCGCCGCGGCTGCTGTGGGGTGGGGCGGGTCTGCTGATGCAGGGCCATTGCGACGAAGCCCTGCGCCGCAGCGTGCGTTGGCTGGCGTGCATCCAATGACGCCTACCTTGGGTTTTGGGTAACGAGCTGGACCATGGCCACCGCCTCCCTGACGATCAACAACCAGTCGGGCACCAGTGTTTACTACTACGTCGTCGGGCCGGGCTTCAGCGTTGAGCCTCTGCAGCCGGGCCAGAGCAACACCCTCAGCACCGGCCTGAACACCATCACGATCAAAGCAGCTCCTCAGATGAGGATCTACGTGTCGAGTTCTGCAAGCCTGTTTGCAACCCCAGGCCAGGAACCGATCGGTTGGAACACCACGGCGCCTTTCTCGTTCTACGAATACACCATTGATGCCAGCGGCTTTTCCGCTGACATGTCGTATATCGACGACTGGGCCTATCCCATCCAGACCAACATCACCAGTAGCAGTGGATCGGTCCATAACTTCGGCTTTCTGAACGCGGCGGCGATCGCCATGGATTTCGCCGCCCTACCGCCGGGCGGATTCGTCACCAGTGCCGCCTCCGGTCAAGGGGTCGGTACGGCATCGAATCTGTGGGATGCGCCGAACCAGCGGTTCGTCGGTCCGATGAGGCTCTGGCAGCAGCAGGTGATCATGGCCAACGCCGTCCAGAACGGACAGCAGGCCTACTGGCCGCCGAATGCTCCCGCGGGCTGGATCCAGTTCCTTGAGGAGGTTCCCTATGGACCCTCCCCCTTCGGCTACCCCCGTTCCGCCAGCGCCAGCAGCCTGAATCCCCAGCAGACTTATCCGGCCTTCGGTTTCGACTTCTCCACCAACACCTCCTGGAGCGCCATGAATGGCGGCCTGGGCGGGCAGGTGGCCCAACCCAGAGGAGAACAGTTCTTCGCCCACAACTGGAACGTATGGAACTACGGCTACACGAATGCTGATCCAAGCGCGGACAAACCGAATCCCAACTATTCCTTTGAATCGAATGCCTATACGAGCATTCTTCGCTCCCAGGCGGCCCGGGAGAAGGCCGCCGGACAACTTCCCGACACCGCCGGGACTTCACCGACGGCCAACAATCCAAACTTTGTGGGCTTCTATACGGCTTCCAAGGACGATTACTACGGAACGTTCACAGCTGCCGCCATTGCCAATGTGACGCTCACGATCGGAGCCCTGGCCCCTTCCACCATCGGCACCAGCGGCAATGACGGCATCGTCGGCACTGGCGGCAACGACATCATCTCGGGTGGCTATGGCGCCGATCGGCTGGCTGGGGCCCCGCTGGCCCCGAACTGGCCCGCGCCGAACAACTTCCGCGACCTGGCGTTCTTCGCTCTGCCCGGAGCGCCGGCCCAGTGGAAAGGTCTGGTCGGAGGCGGCCGTGACACCTTCGTCTATGTCCGCGCCGACAGCAGCCTGAGCAGCCCGGAGCGGCGGGATGTGATCACCGACTTCGCCGCTGACGACAGGATCGATCTCTCCAGAGTCGACGCCGACAGCCGCCGAGCTGGCCTGCAGCCCTTCACATGGATCGGCCCCAGGGCGTTCTACGGGGAAGCCGGCCAACTGCGGATTCAGCAGAACCGTGGACAGAATCACTCCCTCCTGCAGGGAGATCTCGACGGCAACGGCAGCAGCGACTTCGAAGTGATGCTGATGGGACCGGTCCAGTTCTCGGCCTCCAACCTGATCCTGTCCTGAGCACCTGCAGATTTCATCGGCAGTGGCTAGGCCCATGGGGGAGCCTCCCCCCCTGCCGAGACAGCCGATGGCCAGTTTCACCCTGATGTGCTGGAACGTGGAGAACCTGTTCCTCCCCGAGGAGGACGCCAGCGAGCAGGTGCACGCCCGTTTCCAGGCCAAGCTCGCCAGCCTCGCCGCGGTGATCGACGGCCAGTGTCCCGATGTGCTCGCCCTGCAGGAAATCGGCCCGGATGGCGCCCTGCAGGCGCTGCAGGCGAAGCTGGCCAATCCCCTGCCCCACGCCCTGGAGGGCGAACCCGATGGCCGGGGCATCCGCGTCGCCTATCTGTCCCGTTACCCCTTCAGCACCAGCCGCTCGATCGTGGCCTTTCCGGAAATGATCTTCCCCGTCCAGGCCAGGGATCCGGTGTTCGACGATCCCGCCACCCCCGCCGACGAGTCCCTCACCGCTTCGCTGGGGCGGGGTGCCCTGGAGGTGGTGGTCGACGTTGAGGGGCACCCGGTGCGGATCATCACCGCCCATTTCAAGTCGAAGCTGATCTCCTACGCCCGCCAGAAGGGTCTGGTGGAAGGCAGCCAGTTCGCCCCGAACGACGAGAACGAACGCTATCGCTATGCCGCCTACGGCCTGTACCGGCGCACCACCGAAGCGGTGACGCTGCGGGATCGGGTCAACCAGATTCTCTCCAGCTGCGCCGGATCACCGGATCCGGAGGAAGGACTGGGGCGCCAGAAGGCGGTGGTGGTCTGCGGCGATCTCAACGATGAAACCGATGCCGCCACCACCCAGATCCTGCAGGGGCCGAGCGGCTCCGAGCTCGGCACCGAGGGATTCCGGCGGGGCGACAAGGGCGATGGCTACCGCCTCTGGAACCTGGCGCCGCTGCTCAATGCCGGGCCGAACGGGGAACCCCCCAGCGAGGCCCCCTTCAGCCGCCGCTTCCAGGGTCGGGGGGAGCTGATCGACCACATCCTGGCCAGCCACCGGCTGGTGAATCCCGGCAACATCCCCGTGGCACGGACGGTGCTAGCCGGCGACCATCTGCCGTCGATAACCGAATCGCCGTCGGACCGGGCCGCCGATCCGGGCTCGGATCATGCGGCGCTGGTGGCGGAATTCGAGATCTGAGGGCAATCGGAAAACTCCGGGCGCGCCCGGTTGCGGTTGCGGCGGCAGCGCTCGGAGCAGTAGCGCACCTCTTCCCAGATGTCTTTCCATTTCCTGCGCCACTGGAACGGTCGGCCGCAGACCGGGCAGGTCTTGGTGGGGCGATCGACGTGGTGGGGCATCTGGTCGAGAGGAACGCCATCCAGCCTGACAAATCCCATGGCTTTGCCGTGAACTGATTCAACGCTTGAGGGGGAAGATGGCCTCGGGGCCACCGGAGCTGGGGAACGCTGCTGCCGTTCTGCCTACGCTGGCAACGGCCATCGGCTCAAGAGCGCGTGCCTGACGCCAGCTTCTATCTCATCGGCCGCGATGGCCCTGCGAAGCGCGTGGCCTCAGCGGTGGAGGCCGTCACGGCAGCCGAAGTGGAAGGCTTCGCCTGGTTGCACTACCGCGAGGCCACCAGGGATGATCTGGCAGGCCTTGTCGGCCTGCTTGGCCTGCACTCCCTGGCCATCGAGGATTGCCTTGATGACAACCAGATCCCCAAGGTGGACGACTTTCCAGACAACACCTTCATCCTGTTCAACACCTTTCAGTACGACCAAGGCACCCTGGAAGTGGGTGAAATCAACCTGTTCCTGGGAAAAAGATTTCTGGTCAGCATCAGTCATCTGGATTCCAGGCATCGCTCCTACCTCGATGGGGTGGAGCGAATCGTCGAGAGGGGTATCGAGGAGGCCCGCCAGGGACCCTCCCATCTCATGCAACTGATCCTCGACCACGTCGTCGATCAGAAGTTTGTGGCCATTGAGGCCCTCGAGGATGAACTGGATGACGTGGAAGGAGCCCTGATTGCCGATCCGGCCAGCTTCAAGCCGGCCGAGCTGATCAGGTTCCGGCGCTACCTGTTGCGGCTGCGCAAGAGCCTGTTTCACGAGCGCGAGATCCTCAGCAAGATCTGCCGAGGCGATTTTCCTCTGATTTCAGAGAAGGCGCTCTACCACTATCGCGATATCTATGACCATCTGGTGCGGTTCTACGAGGTCACGGAGTCCTATCGGGACATCGTCACCAGCCTGATGGAGATGTATCTGTCGATGCTCAACAATCAGATGGCCAAAGCCGCCAACGACACCAACGCCACGGTCCGGCGTTTGACGCTGATCACGACGATCTTCATGCCACTGACCCTGCTGGCGGGCATCGGCGGCATGTCCGAATGGACGATGATCACCGGCCCCAGCAACTGGCGTGTGTCCTATCCGGCCTTCATGCTCGCCATGGTGGTGATCGGCTTTGGCAGTTATGCCTTTCTCAGCCGCCTGGACCGGAACCGGCCCACGCCGCGGCGCCATCGGTCGTCGAGCATTTCATCACGGGCCGCCTAGCGACACGGAAGGCGGGGCGCCGCGACCAGCACAGAATGGGGGCATGGCTGGTTGCCATTCCAGCCATCCCATCCCCTCTTCTGCCATGGCCCAGCCTGTAGCCATCGACGGCCTGGACGCCACGGCGGCCCGCCGGCGCCTCTGGCTTGCCGCACTGCATCAGCTGGCGATGGCCGACGGTGATTTCTCCGCCGCCGAGGAGCAGCTGCTTGTGGAGCAGCTCGCCCGCAACCTCCCCGGACTTGGCCTTGACGATCTGCACCACCCCGGCGACGAAGCCCTGGTCCATCGTTTCGGGGTAGGTACACCGGAGGCGGAGGAGTTCCTGCAGTCCGCCGTGCTGGTGGCCCTGGCCGATGGCCATCTCAGCGCGGTCGAATGCGAATGGCTGAGGCACTGGAGTGGGTTGCTGAAGGTCGGAGAGGCCTTGATCGAAGACCTGCTCAAGACCCCAGCCCATCGCGGCGGTGGCACTGACGTTCGCTGCGACACCCATCAGGACCCGGGGCTCCTTGATGCCGTGCGGCAGTGGGTGGATGGCATCGAGCCCTCCGATCCGGAAGTGGCCCGGTTCCTGGTGCGGCTGATCCCCGCCCAGTGCCCGTTCGAGCGTGATGTGAAGCTGTTCGGCTGGAAGCTGGTGCACATCCCGCCGATGTGCAAGATCAACCCCCTCTACGAGCAGCTGGTGGCGCTGCGGTTCCGTTGCCTCTGTCGCCTGGAGGACAGCTGAGGGATGGCATGCCCACGTCGGCTGCCATGGTGACGGCGTTTCTGCCGGCTTCCTTGGAGGCGTAAAGAGCTTCATCGACGCGCTGAATCCAGCTGTCCAGCAGCTCACCAGGCTGACGCTCAGCCACACCAAAGCTGGCCGTGACGGTTCCCACATCTGGGAACGGTGTCTCGGCAATGATGCGGCATAACTTCTCGGCGACTGGATAGGCCGTGCCGGCACCGGTATGGGAAAGGAGAATCATGAATTCTTCACCCCCCCAACGGGCGAATTCATCACCAGCACGCAGATTGGATGCGATTCGCCGGCTGAATTCGATCAACACATGATCACCGGCTTGATGTCCATAGTGATCATTGACGGCCTTGAAGAAGTCAATGTCACAGAGGACAAGAGAAACCGGTTCACCGTAACGGTCTGAGCGCGAGAATGCGGCATTAATGAGTGACTCCAAGTGGCGTCGATTGGAGATGTGGGTCAGCTCGTCCGTCGTTGCCAGAGTGTGCAGTTGTTGGTTTACGAGACTGAGCTTCTGCTCATAGCGCTTGCGCTCCGTGATGTCTCGGCTGGTGCCCAGCAGTTTGACGAGCCTGCCATCGGCATCGAGGACGGGCAAGGCGATCACGTCGGTCCAGATGGTGGATCCGTCCTTGCAGTAGTACTCCAGCTCGGATCGGAATGGCTCAGGCTGGCGCCCTGCTGCGACATCGGCCAACAACTGGGCAAAATAGGCCTCGGAGCGGGCCAGGGAATCCCGTGGATGAATCTGCTCGCGAGGTTGGGCAGCGGCCTCCTCAGGGGTGAAGCCACGCAGCTCATAAATGGACGGACTGATGTAACTGATGTCGCCATTCGGCTCCATGGTCCAGATCACATCACGGGCATTCTCCGCCAAGAGTCGATAGCGCTCCTCGCTTTGCCTTAGCTGGGTTTCAGTTGCAACCACCGCATCGACCATGTGGAAATGGCCAACATACCCTTCCATGCAACCAGATGAATTGAAAAAAGGGCTGGCGTGAGTTTCCGCCCAGTGAATGGTTCCATCACTGGCCAGTATCTGATCACGGGCGATCACTGCCTCAGCTCCTTTATGAAGGTCCCGAAGCTTCAGTTGATAGCCGGAATCCAGGCCATGAGTCAGGATGAAGTCCGTCCCCTTTTGACCGATCCACTCCTCAGGACGCCAGCCCAGAGCCCTGGTCAGCGACGGCGAGACCCAGCGCACATAACCCTCCAGGTCCAGGAGGAAGACCACATCCCCTGAATTTTCAGCCAAGAGACGAAAGTGCTCCTCCGAACGTGCCAAATGGGCACTGGCCTCCTTGAGCGCTGTGACATCACAGGAGATGCACACCAGGCAGGGTTCTTGTGCCTCTGATCGATCGATCAGCCTCTCTGTCAGGTAAATTCTCTCGCCACCACCGATGCACGGGAAATGCTCTTCATGAAACAGTGAGGTATCACTTCTGAAGGCTTCCTCGTCGAGGCGACGAATCGTCTCTGACCATGGCGGCGGCAAGATATCCCGATCCCTCAGACCAAGAATGCTGTGCTGACCCGTCAACGTCTGCAGAGCCACCTGAAGGCTTCGGTTCACATAGAGATAGCGTCCTTGTCTATCTTTGATGCCGACATGGGTGTGAACGAAATCCAGAACCCGATGGTGCTTTGCCTCGCAGGCAACAGCCTGCACGATCAGCCCATGCTCCGCTTCGCCAATCAAGCAATCGGCGATGGTCCACCGCATTTCGATCACATGGCCTTCGGCGTGCAGGCAGAGCACACGAATGGTTGCAGCCCCTTTCCTCCTTGCCAGACGTTCCGTCACCTCCCTGGCACGTTGCTCACGATCCATGGGCAGAACAAGGTCCCACAACCTCAGGTGCTGCAGAGTCTCGACATCGCGTCCGAGACAATCAGCGAATGACTGGTTGACCTGGAGGATCAAGCCTTGGGAAGACAACATCGCCAAGCCCATCCCCGAGCTACCGATGGCCAGGGTCCACGCCTCTCCCATGGCCACAGACGGGTTCGGCGGATCAGCGGCTGAACGACCCATGGCGATGGGGGGATCGTTGGGGACCTGGTCCCCTTCTTCATAGCCTACGGGCCAGGGAGACAGCCCACTGACCCCACGCGCATCGACGGCAAGGCAGATCTGACCGGTTCTCTGGGGATGGTGCGGCCTTCAGGCCACAAAGCGTCCATACAGCCAGCGGACAAAGCCTCCCACCACCGGGACCGGGGCGAAGGTGGGGCCGACGAAGTCGAAGTAGTCGCGGTGCTCGACAATCTTGCCGCCGGAGCCGAAGCGCAGGCGCGTGGCGCCGGGATACACGAACTCGATGCCCTTGATCTTCAGGCCCATCGTCCATTCCACGAACGCCGTATCCCCAGAGAGGGCGACGGCCCCGGGCTCAAGGAACACGTCATCGCAGCGCTGCATCAGACCCTCCTGGGCCACGATGTAAGCGTTCAGCCCACGCCTTTCCTGGGTGGGGTCCTGAAAGTGGACGTCTTCGTCGTAGACAGCCCGCCACTGCTGGGCAGTGGGCCCGGGGACGCCGTAGGGCTTGGTGAACAGGGCTTTGAGCGAGGCTTCGCTGAGGGGCGGCTGCAGCGTGGCGGTCATGGCGTGACGGGCGTCAATCCGTAGTCCTCCGCGGGCGCGTCAGGGCCAGGCCCAGCCCGCCGAGGGCCACTAGGCCCAGGCCCCCCGCGGCGGCCAGGAACACCAGCGTCTGCAGGGCGAGCAGGAACAGGCCGAGAGCCGACGCCGCCTTGATCTGAACCCTGGCCTTGATCAGCAAGGTGAGCAACAAGACCACCGTGGCCTGGAGGCCGGCAATCCTGGCGGCCGTGAGCGGACAGAGGGGGGACGGGAGCAGCATCAGAGCGGGGCGATCAGAAGCAGAAGGGCAGGAACTGGGTGCGGCAGGCGGCGTAGCCGTCGGTCAGGGCGCCGAGGCCGATCTGATGGGCGATGCCGGAGCCGGTGATGGCTTCGGTGAGGACACCGATCACCAGGCCCAGCATGGCGGCGCGGCCGTTGAAGAGTTCCACACGCTTGAGCTGCTCCATGTGGATGGAACGCTCATTGTCGCCCTGGAGGAAGGGGGCGTTGGCGGGGGTGTTGGTCATGGGTCGAGCAGGAGGAAGGGGAAAAATGGTTGGGGCGTCGCTCGATCAGCCCAGGCCGATCTGGGTGAGGATCCCCTGGCCGGTGAGCAGCTCTGTGCCCAGGCCGATCACGAAGCCGAGCATGGCGAGACGGCCGTTCCAGGTCTCGGCGAAAGCGACGAAGCCGAAGCGGGCGGAGGAGTCGGTCATGAGTGTTTCAGTTTGTTTCGTGAATTGTAACAGCTTGTAAAGGATCACGTCAAGCCTGGCCCCAAGGGTTGACTGCGGCGGCCCCGGTACCATCGGCATCTACTGCGGCCGGGTGGATGTCGACCGTTTCCCTGCCGGCCGAACTGACGCGGCGCTACCGCCGGCTGTTCCGCTTCTATGACCGCGACGGCGACGGCCGCCACAGCCTGGAGGGTGACTTCGAACCGGTGGCGGTGCGGATCGCGCGGCGCTGGCAGGGCAGGCCCGGCCGCTTCCCGGATCTGCTGGGGCTGCTGCTCGACACCTACCGGCACGAGAACGCTCGCCGCGACCAGAACCACGACGGCACGGTGGATGGGGAGGAGTTCCTGGCCTCCCACGGCCGCGTGTTCGCCGCCTTCCAGGCCGATCCGAAGGCCGCACGGGAGTTCATGGCCCGCTCCGCCGGCGGCTTCTTCGACGTGCTCGATCTCGATGGCGATGGCCAGCTCGAGCTCGACGACCTGGCCGCCTTCGCCGCCGCCTACGGCCATCCCACCGCCGGCATCGCCGCCAACGTCGATCGGATGCTCGCCGCCCTGGGGCTGCCCCCCGGCCGCCTGCCGCGGCAGGCCTTCCTGACGCTGGTGGAGCAGTACTGGTTCGACCCCTCGCCGGAGGCCCCCGGCCGCCACCTGTTCGACGGGCTGAACCTGGTGACGGACTGAGCTGGTCGCCGTCCGCTCCACCGGGGCGTGGGCGGGATCGGTCCCTGCCGGGAATGAGGTGGGGTCGACCGGCGCGACGGATCTCCGACGTTCCTGGCCGAGCTCGCCAGCGGCACTAGGGCCCTGGTGGCCCCTGGGCCCCAAGCATCTGAGCCAGCCCGGCGATGCGCTCCTGGGGCGACTCGGGGCCCAGGCTCCACAGGCTCTCGAAGTAGAAGAAGGCCACCCCCAGGCCCCGGGCCCGGTTGGCGGCCAGCTTCTGGGCCATCAGGGCCAGGGGGGTGGGGCGGTTGCGCTGGCCGCTCATCACGGCGATGGCAGTGGGGATGCGCTGGCGGGCCTCCTGCACCTCCGGCCGGCTGAGGTGGGGTAGATAGCTCTCGAGATCGGGCCGGTAGATCTGCACCAGCAGTTCATCGGCGATGCCGCGCCGCACCCATGCCCGCCAGTCCTGCAGCTGCAGCTTGTAGGCGAAGTTGTAGTAGTTGGGGGAGATCGAGATCAGGGCGCCGGGGCGGGCGGCGCGCACTGCCCGGGTCAGCTGGTCGAGGAAGGCGGTGATCCGGTCGGCGCGCCATTTCACCCAGGCCGGGTCCTCGGGGTTGGCCGGTGGATCCTTGCCGGTCTCCTTGCGATAGAGCGCCGTGGTGAAGGGGTCGTAGCCGAACTCCCGCGGCAGGCTCATGTGGTCGTCGAACTGGATGCCATCGGCGCCCCAGTCGTTCACCACCTCCAGCACCAGGTCGGTGATCAGCAGCTGCACCTCCGGTCGGAAGGGATTGAGCCACACCACCCGGCCGGCGGCACTGGTGGAGGTGAGCCCCCCATCCTGCGTCTGGGTGAGCCAGCTGCGGTGCCGTTGCGCCAGCGGCGACTCCGGTGGCGCCATGAAGCCGAATTCGAACCAGGGGATCACCTTCAGGCCGCGGCTGCGCCCCGCACGGATCAGCTCGGCCAGGACGTCCTGCCCCTGCAGACCGCGGTAGGTGAAGTCCTGCAGCTGGCGCGCCTCGCTCACCCGGCTGGGGTAGTAGGCGAAGCCGCCGTTCCAGACCACCGGATAGAGCCGGTTGAAGCCCAGCTCCGCCAGCTGGTTCACGGCGGCCTGCATGCGGCCGCGGTCGCGCAGCACCGGCATGTCGTTGGCGGTGAGCCACACACCCCGCAGTTCCTGGGCCGGCTCCTGGGCTTTGGCTGCAGCCGACAGCGGCGGCAGGCTCACCAGCACCCCAGACAGCAGCCCAGCCAGCAGGCCACCGCACAGGGCCAGTGCGATCCAGCCCAATGGGCCATGTCGTGGCATCACGGAACTGGTCCTGCTGATCCCTCCACCATGGGGCCGATTCCGCCCTGCGGCGGCCACCGACTGGATGGGTCGCTGGTTCATGGGCGACCAGGGCTGGACCCTCCAGGCAGGCGAAGGGGGGGTGCCGGATCCTGCGGGTCCGTCTCATCGAAGCAGCTGAAATCGAGGCAGACGCTGTTCGGGCCGTCCATCCGCACCATGTCGCGGAACTGTTCCCCCAGCCGCAGGTCCGCCGCCCCGTAGCTGCAGCGGAAGTGCACCGGTGCCAGCAGGATTTCGTCGAGTCCCTGGAAGGCCACCAGGATTTCGGCCTGGCGCCGCTCCAGCCCCTCCCTGTCCAGGCCGAAGAGGGGGCTGTGATGGTCGACGCGGTGCATCACGGTCCACATCAGCTGGAAGCTGATCGACTGGTCACGCACCAGCGGCAGGGGCACGAGGCGGCGCATCCTGCGGCCGTCGCTCTCCTCATTCATGGCCAGGGAGGCCCGGATCCGCCCATCCACCAGGCTGTTCTGGCGCACGTTGGCCACCCGGAAGGTGAGGGTGGGATGCCCCTGCCAGGGTTCGATCGTGGCCACGCGGCTGAAGCGCAGGCGGGCCCGGCTGCGGGAGAAGCGGGCAAAGGCCAGACCGGTGGTGACGGCAATGAATAGCAGCCCGAACAGGGCCTCCACCGTCACCACCAGTTTCACCCAGAGGCTGCTGGGATGGAGCACCCCGTAGCCGATCGAACCCAGGGTCTGGACACTGAAGAAGAAGGCGTCCAGCACGGAGAGGCGCTGCCCGGAGGGGGCTCCACCGATGCCATCGAGATCCAGCGCGTAGAGCAGCGTGAAGGCGAGGTTGAGCAGCAGGTAGCTGGCGGCGATGCTGAGCAGAAAGCCCGGCCAGGGAATGGCCAACATGAAGCGATAGGGCTCCCGCCAATGGCGGTGCCAGCCCTGCCGCTCCTCCACATGAAGCGCCCCTCCCCGCTGGCTCAGCCGAACCGAACGGATCGGCTGACGACGCTCGACCCGTTGCCCCATCCCCAATCCAGTGGCGGATGAAAGCATCGTGACATCGGAAGGCGCCGAAGACAGCCGCCCTCAACACCAATAAGAAATGTGGGACACGTCAGGGGTGTCTTGATGGGCCTCAGAGACTGAGGCTCAGATCATGGTCTGAACGAGCCTCGAATGACAGACTCTGAACGTGGCCGCACATTCAACAATATCGTCTCAGGCATCGCCGCCATCGCCGGCACCATCGGTCTTGTTGTCGCCACCTTCACATCCAACGAGGTCAACAAGTTATCGCAGCAATCACGCACGGCGGGGCTGGTTGGCGATCTCACCGACAAACTCACATCAAAACAACTCGGCAGGGACATTTCCCTGCTGGCCATCGAGCACATGCTCAACACGGAACCCGGAAAAGACAAGGCCCCGAGAGACAAGTTACTGCTAGC
Source organism: Cyanobium sp. N5-Cardenillas (assembly GCF_024345515.1). Classification (GTDB taxonomy): domain Bacteria; phylum Cyanobacteriota; class Cyanobacteriia; order PCC-6307; family Cyanobiaceae; genus Cyanobium. Next base: position 8,221 of record NZ_JAGQBG010000022.1, on the reverse strand, counting down.
GAGAATCTCGATTCTGCTGATTGAGGGGTCGTCCGGTGAAGAGTCGATCAATGCCCAGAACACCAATTCTGGAATTGCATCTGCCACCCAGACCCAATTCAACCATGGCGTCGACCAGGCCGCCAGGGTTCTGAATCGCCTGGCCCAGAGTTCCGGTGAGGCCTGTAATGACTACTACCAACAACAGGTCTTCAATCTCAATCTGAAGCTGGGCGGCAAGAATCTGACTCCGGCCGCTGACATCGAAGCCCATTGCGGGGAAGCCGGGGCCCTGGCGGTTGAAGCGCTACGCAAACAGGTCGAAGGTAAAGATAGCAATGGCGATCAGGCAACCAGCGTCTCTCAGCTTGCCCAGAAGCGCATCACCGAACCCAGGCTGGTGGCCAGCTCACTGGCCCAGGCCAGGGTGGTGAACCAACTCAATGCCGTCAGGCTCGAGGCGGCCCATGCCAAAAGTCCCCATACCGAGCCAAGCCTGGCCGTCGTCACCGTTCATCTGGACGATCCAGCCATCGCCGAACAGCTGGAACCCCTCCTGCTCCAGCTCTCCGCCACGCGCTGGTACATCGTTTCTGGCGTGCGCGTCGTGGAACCCTCGGCAGAAAGCTGCGGTCAGTACAACTCCGTACGGTTCTTCCACAGGGCCGACAACGACCTGGCCAGGAAGCTCATCACCCAGATCGACTCCCTCAAAACAGCGTCATCGCCTGTCCATCCCCTTCTGGCCGGATCAGGCAACACAAAGCCGGGCATCTCTGCCATCGACCTGAGCAGCTGGACGTATGCACGCTCCGTCCCGCAAGGCACCGTGGAACTGTGGCTGGCATCGAAGGGGAACAGCTGCCGATCCTCCGTGGGCAGCACTTGACTGCAGAACCTACGGACTGGCGCCCCAGGCCTCCTTGCCATCGACGGCCGATCAGCCCTGCCGTTCCCGCCAGATCTCCTGCACGAACGGATCGGTGACGCCATAGAGGCCATGACCGACCCGCATCAGCACGTTGGCGGCCATCAGTTCATTCACCACCGGCTGGATCTCCTCCACCCGCACCTCGCGGCCGATCGCCTCCCCGTAGGCCATGGCGGCTTCGGCGGAGAACAGTCCCTTGGCGGGGCCATCGCTCAGGGCCACCCGCTGGAAGATCACCGCGGCCAGCCCGCCGATCTGTTCCACCTTCTGCAACTCCAGGTCGGCGGCGGCGCCGCGCAGGGTGGCGGCGATGACCGGCAGGAGCTGGTCCGGCTCCAGCCCAGAGCTGGTGCTGCTGCTGGTCTCCAATTGGGCCAGGGCCCGCAGGAACTCCTCCGGCTGGTGGCCCAGGGTCTGGAAGGCGCTCCAGGCGATCGCTTCCGATGGCAGCGGCCCCGCGCCGCTGTCCCGCAGGCGCTGCAACACGTGCTGCACATAGGCCAGATCCAGCACGGGGTAGGGCAGCGAGGTGGCCCCGGTGAACGCCTGGTTGCGCCGGGCCGTGAGTTCCCCCACCAGGGCGCGGTGGGAGCCGGTGCCGAGGAACAGGAAATGGCCCGGCGTGGCCGGCCTGGGATTGATGGCGTCGCGGGCGGCCTTGAGGGCCAGCAGCATCTGGTGGCCGTCATCGGTGCTGATCGCCTGCTGCACCTCATCGATGATCAGCACAACATCGGCGCCGGCCTGATCCACCAGCTCGGAGAACGCCTGGGCCAGGGTGGCGCCACCGTCCTGGCCCAGCTGCTCGAGCTGAAAGCCAAAGCGGAAACCCATGCCGCCCAGATCCAGCCCCCGCAGCCGGCCCAGCCGGGCCAGCAGCGGTGAGGCAGGCGTGGCCAGCTCCGCCAGGGTGCGGCGCACGGCGGCGTACACCAACACGGCCGGGCTCACCTTGGTGTCGCTCCAGAGGTCGACGTAGATCACCACCGCCCCCCGGGCTTCGAGCTCCGGCACCAGATCGGTGCGCAGGAAGGTGGTCTTGCCGGTGCGCCGCAGGCCGGAGAAGAACAGGCCGGAGCGCAGCGCCTCATCCAGCACACCCGGATGCAGCAGGCGGCGGGCCAGCTCGGCGGCAAGCTGGGGACGGCGGAACACCTCGGCCAAGACTTAGGGCGCTCTATGAGAGAGCCCTAATTATGACTGATTCATAATTAGCCCTAAGACGGGATCGGCTCCGGTCAGAGTGGGCTGTCCCCGACCCTCCCGCCGCCATCGACCGCCCCCTGCTGCTGAGCGCCGCCGGTCTGGGGCGGCGGCTGGGGGATCGGCTGCTCTGGAGCCGGCTGGATCTCGAACTGGCCGGCGGCGATCGCCTGGGGCTGGTGGCGCCCTCCGGGGCGGGGAAAACCCTGTTGCTGCGGACCCTGGCCCTGCTCGATCCCCCGCAGGCCGGACGCTTCAGCCTGCTGGGGCGCGCTCCTGCGGCCTGGGGTCTGCCGCGCTGGCGCGCCATGGTGGCGTACCTGGCCCAGCGGCCGGTGGCCGGTGGGGGAACCGTGGAGACGAACCTTCGCGCGCCCTGGCGGTTCCAGGAGCGGCGGCGGCTAGCTGGCTGGAGCCACGAGCGCATCACCGGCTGGCTGGCGGCCCTGGGACGCGACCCCTCGTTTCTGAGCTACGACGCCGAACGGCTGTCCGGCGGTGAGCTGCAGCAGCTGGCGCTGCTGCGGGCCCTGCAGTTCGATCCCACCGTGCTGCTGCTGGATGAACCCACCGCCTCCCTCGATGGGGCCACCACCGCCGCCGTCGAGGCCCTGCTGATCGCCTGGCTCGCCGCCGGTCCGCGGGCCTGCGTGCTCATCAGCCATGACGGCGAGCAGATCGAGCGCTTCGCCACCCGCACCCTGGAGCTGCCGCGATGACCCCTTCGACCACCGGCGCCCTGTCGATCAGTGATGGCCGCCTGGCCCTGTCCGCCCTGCTGATCCTGGTGAACGTGGGACTTTCGGCGGCGCTGCGACTGGGCCTGAGCCGCAGCCTGCTGCTGGCCTCCGTGCGCATGGTGGTGCAGCTGCTGCTGGTGGGATTTGTTCTCGAGTGGCTGTTCCACCAGGACCAGGCGCCCCTGATCGTGCTGGTGGGGGCGGCCATGGCAATGATCGCCGGGGTGTCGGCGGTGCAGCGCACCCAGCACCGCTTTGCCGGCATCTACCTGAACAGCCTGCTGTCGGTGATGGCCTCCTCGGCGCTGGTCACGGGGCTGGCGGTGAGCGGGCTGATCCAGCCCCAGCCCTGGTACAACCCCCAATATCTGATCCCGCTGCTGGGGATGGTGCTGGGCAACACGCTCAACGGCCTCTCCCTTGGTCTCGATCGTTTCATGGAGGGCCTGCGCAGCGGTCGGGATCAGGTCGAAACGGATCTGGCCCTGGGGGCGACCCGGTGGGAGGCCTGTCAGGCGGTGGTGCGCGACGCCATCCGCGTGGCGATGATCCCCACGATCAATTCGATGATGGTCATGGGCCTGGTGAGCCTGCCGGGGATGATGACCGGACAGATCCTCCAGGGGGCGCCGCCGGCGGCCGCCGTTCGCTACCAGATCGTGATCCTGTTCATGATCGCGTCGGCGACGGCGCTGGGGGTGTTCGCGGTCGTGGGCCTGGCCTATGGGCGGCTCACCAGCGCCGACCACCAGCTGCGGCTCGATCGTCTGGTGCGGCGTCACGGCGGGAAACGCTCAGTACGTTGAGGGTCCAGGCCTCCGGCACCGCAAGGCGCCGTCGTTCCTCACAGCGCAGGTACGGCGATGGTGACGCGAAGGAATCTGCTTCTGGGGGCCGGTGCTGCCACGGTGGCGGCGGGCGGTGCGACCTGGGCGCACCGGGATGGGATGGGCTCGATGGAGGCGTACGACACCGCCGTCGCCACCATGCGCCGAAGGCCGACCGCGGCCCCGCAGACCCGCGACCTGATCCGTTACGCCACCCAGGCGGCGAGCGGACACAACACCCAGCCCTGGCTGTTTCGCCCGGACGACGCGGGGATCACGATCGTTCCGGATCTCCAGAGGCGCACCCCCGTGGTCGACCCCGACGATCACCATCTGTGGGTGTCGCTGGGCTGTGCCGCCGAGAACCTGACCCTTGCGGCCGGTGCCGCCGGCCGTGCCGGGGCCATGGAGTTCGATCCAGCCGGCGGCGGCGGGGTGCGGTTCAGCTTCGGGACGGGACACGGCGGCGATCAGGCCCTGTTCGAGGCGATCCCACGGCGGCAGTCGACGCGGGCCGACTACGACGGATCGGGCGTGGCGGCTAGCGATCTGCGCCAGCTGAGGTCGGCGGCCGCGATCCCGGGGGTGGCCCTGGTGCTGGTGAGCGAACGGCCGCCGATGGACCAGCTGCGGGATCTGATCCTGGCGGCCAACACAACCCAGATGGGTGATCCGGCCTTCGTGGCGGAGTTGAAACGCTGGTTGCGGTTCAGCCCGAACGCCGCCCTGCGCACGGGCGACGGGCTGTTCAGCGCCGCCGGCGGCCAGCCCCCGCTGCCGGACTGGCTGGGGCCCTGGCTGTTCGACCGGGTCTTCACCGTGAAGGCCGAAACGGCCCGCTATGCCCGGCAGATCGCCTCGTCCGCCGGGATCGCCGTGTTCGCCGGCGCCGCAGCGGACCCGGCCCACTGGGTGCAGGTGGGGCGGGCCTGCCAGCGCTTTGCCCTGCAGGCCACGGCCCTCGGCCTGACCTGCGCCTTTCTCAACCAGCCGGTGGAGGTGCCGGAGTTTCGCGCCGATCTGGCGGCGCTGGTGGGCCTGCCGGGTCGACGGCCGGACATCGTTCTGCGCTTCGGGCGGGGAACGCCGCTGCCCTTCTCGGCCCGGCGACCGCTCGCGGCGGTGATGCTCTGAATGGGGCTTCTGGGGGAAGGCCGGACATCCGGTTTACAGATGCGCGATGAATCCGGTGATGGGTCAGATGTATCGAATGGATGGGAAAGCCGGCCGATGGCCACTCCCGCCCTGAGACGACAGACCACCTTTCATTGTCGTTGCCATAGGATGACGCCAACGCTTCATCTGACTTGAAACAGATCGTCGGGCCACTGCGTAGGGCATCCATCTATGCCGTTATCAGCTATCTGGGTCTTGTGCTGATCAACAACTCGGAACTGAACCTTCCCAACATGTGGATCGCCTATCTCCCGATGTTCATCGGTGTCTATGTGGTGACCCAATGGCTGGACAAGACCTTGGGGGACTGACGACCTAGGGACCGGCAGCGTGGGTTCGGCGGCGTGGGCGCACCAGCAGGCCATCCTTCGGCGAGGGGCTGGGAATGACCAACAGCGTCAGGTCCTGATCCGGCTCCAGGGAAAGGCTCAGCTGCTTGAGCAGCCCCACCGCCAGCAGCCGGATGTCCAGCTCCGCCAGCGCCTTGCCCAGGCAGACGCGCTCACCGCCTCCGTAGGGCAAGAGAAACACGCTCGTGTCTTGCTCAAGTTGCCGCTGGGGTCGGAAGGCCGCCAGATCCCCAGGGTCAGCGCCGTGGCGATGGCTGGCCGTGAGGCTCACCTGCACCACCCGGTCGGCCGGTACCAGCACACCCGCCAGGGCGATGGATTCCCGGGTGCGGCGAAAGAAGCCCCCCACCGGCGGGGTCAGCCGCATCACCTCCTTCACGACCGCATCCAGCCGCGGCGCCCGCAGGGCGTCATAGACGCTGACGGCGTCCCCCTCGGCAGGTGGCCACGACAAACCGTCCAGCTCCTCCAGCAACCAGGCCAGTTCGGCGGGATGCTGCAGCAGGGTCAGCAACAGGCAACTGAGCGCGGAAGCGGTGGTTTCGTAGCCGGCGAACAGCAGCAGCAGCAACTGTTCCGCCACGTCGTTGTCGGCCAGGGGAAGGCCGGCTTCATCCAGGCCGCCGGCCAGGAGGTCGAGGCCGCCAGCCACAAGGGGGGCTCCGGCAGCCGAGGCGGCCTGGGCCTTGTGAAGCACGGAGCCGAGGCGCCGCAGCAGACGCTGACGGGCCTGCCGGGCGCGGGCGAAGGGGCTGCCGGGCAAGGCGAAAGGGAGGGAGAACAGTCCCTGGCACCAGATCTCGAAATCCTCGAACAGGGCGTCGCGATCGGCGCCATCAAGGCCGAGCACCGTGGTGGCGATCACGCCGAAGGCGAAGCGCCGCAACCGGGGCACCAGGGCGACGGGCGCTGGCGCCGCCAGCAGCTCCTGATGGAGGTCCTCCACCAACGCCACGATCGCCGGGCTGTAGCGCCTCAGGGCAGCGGTAGCGAACAGCTGGCCCACCACCCGACGGCGCGCCTTGTGGTCGGCGCCGTTGCGGTTGGCCAGCGACAGCGGCCCCAGCAACTGGCGCACACTGTCCGGCCACCAGCCCTCAACCGCGGCCCCCTGGGCGAACAGGTCGGCGATGGCCTGCTCGCCTCGGATGAACACGGTGCGCTGGCCCAGCAGGCTGGTTTCGTAGACATCGCCGTAACGCTCAAAGCGTGAGCGGGCGAAATCCGGATCGCGAAGGAAGGCGAGGGTTTCAAGCACGCCGCTGATCGCTGGTGTGCTTGGAACAGGCCGAAGCGTGACGGGATCAAGGGGCAAGCGGCGCTGTCCGGAGTTGTCCCCAGGCTGGCAGCCAGCCGATGGCGCTGCGAGGCCGGTGGCGGCAACCTCCAGGGCCTGCGGCATCGGCTACGGGTCGAAAGCGTGCCGGTGGCACCACGACTCAGCCGCGCCCATCCCCCATTGACAACGGAACCAGGATATGCAAACGGAACCGAGAAAGCTGCATGGCTCGTCATGGCGGGATCCACCTGGTCGAGAGCACCGCGTTGGCGCCTGACACGATCTGGAATGTCAATCCATAGCCAGGGAGCGGATTCAGGTTGCCATGGTTCTGATCATTCAGCTTGTGTTGTTGATTGTGCTGCGGGTGACGTGCTCACCAGGGTGATGTCTTGCGCCGATGACGCCACGGACATTGGTGTAGATTGATGGATCATCGCAGCGTGTCGATGCATGTTCGCTGCACATCATTCAACACAGCCATGCGAAGCCGGTAAAGCTGAAGAGACTATCCAATGAGCGTTGAGATGATAAGCCTATTGATATCTTTTCTTTTGCTGGCCCTGCTCATGGCGTCTTTGATGATTCCATCTGCAGTGATGGCCCTGTCGATCCCGACGGTCCAACCCCAGACACTGCTCGGAGCCAAGGCAGAGAAAGTCCCTGCCTCAACCCAAGAGACCGATGGAAAACTTCAATCCACCATCGGCGCCGTCACCGGGGACGGAGGCCAGACGGGGAAAATGGAAAATGCGCAGGACAGGGCCGATGATGGCAACAAGGTTGATCAGATGACCAATGAACTGGTAGAGGAGAGCGGCAAGTAGAACGGCGCAGCCTTCAAGGGGTCGGTCCCCAGGCCTGGCCATGGACGATCTCACGGCTCTGGGAAACACAGCCGGACAACCCTTGCTGCTCAGGACGGTGGGCTTGATGTGTGGGCTCCTGTGGCCACCGGCCTATGGCGCAGACGGGAGATTCTGATTGATCTTCGATGGTCCGGGGGGCCATCAGGCGAAAAGAAAGTCCTGGGATCTCAATAGGCTATGCAGCTTGACCTCCGTCTCCAGCAGGCAGGCATGCCCGCTCTTTGGCAAGAGTGCGGTCTTGGCTCTGGGAAGATACATGGCAATGCGCCGAGCCTCTGCCACAGAAGGAAGGAGTCGATCTGAACCTGAGGCCAAGATCAAGACAGGCTGCTCAATACGCTCCAGCGGCAGCTCCTCCAAAGCGAATTGACGGAGCAGGGATAATCTCCAAGCGGCGCTGGATGGCGTGACCGATCGCATGGCCGCCAGCAATGCCGTTTGATTGAATCTCGAAACCCGTTGAGGGTCGATCAGGAACGGGAGCAGACTCAGGGTGGAAAGGCGATAGAGGGAGCTTGGCAACCATTGGGTGAATGAGACGCCCATCTGCATCCAGGGCTGTCGCCTTGCTGATGAGGCAGGATTGACCAAGACCAGGCGATCACAGAGGCGCGGATAGTTCGCCGCAAGATTCAAGGCCAGACAGGCGCCGAAAGACTCGCCGCATAGAACGATGGGACGCGAAGGATCTTGCTGCCTTTCTGTCTTGATCAACTGAACGACTTGCTCTGTCAACCCATCCCAGCCCGTAAGGTCGTTGGCTGGAATCGAAAAACTGCAGATATCAAAGTCAGACTGCAGCCGATGAACCTGCGGCTGCAGCAATTTGCCGCTTCCGTCCATCCCTGGCAGAAAAATAAACTTCGG
>NZ_JAGQBG010000210.1 GCF_024345515.1 Cyanobium sp. N5-Cardenillas | reverse complement strand
TTGCCGCGGCCGGCGTAGATGGCGAAGAAGTTGGTGGGCACCCAGCCGTGGATCAAGGCGCCCACGCCGATGCCGATCAGCAGATAGGGCCAGATCTGCTGCAGGATCGAAGCCACTTCCTCGGCGCCCAGCTGCAGCCTCTGCTCGAAGGAAAGGCCCTGCGAACCCTCCACGGCCTGCCCGTGCAGTTTGGTTTCGTAGACGAAGGATTCGACCCACCGCTCCAGCTGCAGGCGACCCAGCACCCATCCCGCCAGGATCGCGATCACCAGGCCGGAGCCGATGTAGATCAGCGTGATTTTCCAGCCGAACAAGCTGAACAGCAGGCCGATCGCCACCTCGTTCACCATCGGGCTGGCGATCAGGAAGCTCATCGTGACCCCAAGCGGGATGCCCGCGGCCAGAAAGCCGATGAAGGCCGGCACCGCACTGCAGGAGCAGAAGGGGGTGATCACCCCGAGCAGGCCGGCCAAGACGTTGCCAATCCCTTCGCGGCGTCCGGCCAGCAGGGCCCGGGTGCGCTCCACGCTCAGATAGGAGCGCAGCACGGTCACCAGGAAGATGATGCCGCTGAGCAGCAGGGCAATCTTGATCGAGTCGTAGAAAAAGAAGCGCAGGGTTTCGCTCAGCCGCCGCTCCGGATCCAGCCCCAGCCAGCCGAACAGCACCGCATCCCAGAGGGATTCGTTGATCCGGTAAATCAGCAGCCATCCAGCCACGAGGCCGCCGAGCAGGATCACATGGCCCGGCCGGCTGGTGCGCAACCACCGGATCGCCGGGGCAACGCTGCTCACGTGCAGGGGGCGGCGGATCTGCGGCAGTCGGCACTGAGGGCTGCGAGCCAACCACGGAGATCATCGAAGGTTTCGGGGCGCCCCTGGTGGCAGATCCAGCGGCTCTGCTGCTGATCGGCCAGCAGCCCGGCCTCCTTGAGCAGCGTGAGGGGAAAGGAGAGCTTTGGGTGGGCCAGGCCCGGATCGGGGGGGGAGATCACAGACGCAGGGGATCGGCGAGGCCCTTAAGGAGTTGGCCGGCCTGGTCGGATCGGATGGGCGGGCTGGCGAAGCGAGGCACGGACATCCAATCAACGCTCCTTGATGGATCAAGTATCTTTGTTTGAAGCTACTGCGCTCATCGTTCCCCGCGGATCCCCCGCTTGAATCCGATGCGTTTCAGCTTCAATGGCCATGGATGCGCTGGCCGTTTGACCTTGCAGCAGCTCCGAGGTCGCCCATCCGTTGGAGCTTGACGTCAGGGCGTGGCCGCCGGCCCAGGGGCCGTGGATGCGGACAGCTGCTTCAGCCATGGTGTGGGGCGGCGCGCTTCAGGGTTCAACGGGCCACCCTCGTCGGTGCGTTGGGGTGGGGCCTCGGGCCGGCTGCGGGAATTCAGCGTTTCTGGCTGATCGGAATCCCCACCTGTTCACTGGCGGAGAAGACGCGCATCAAGGGATCAAAGCTTCGCAATTCCCCATCCAGATCCAGTTCGGGAGCAGATTGGCAATCGATGTTGCGGCCATCGAGTTGTTTGCCAGCGGAATCCGAGCTCGGACAGAGCAACGCAGACACGTCATCCTCGCTCGTCAGCCCCCATACCAGGTGTCGGCCCTTGAAGAGCTTTTGATTGGGCTCTTTGGTGAGGGTAGGAACAACAACATTCACCTCCGCTACCCCGTAGCCGGCAGGTAAGCGCACGACGATCGTGCGATCGATCTTCTCCCCGGGATGGATGATGTCGTCGCCGAAGATCCGACCCACAGCCAGGGTTGGACTCGTTTCGTTGCGGATCAACCGCTCGGCCTGGAGCAAGGGCACATCCCGCAGAGTCCGATTCCCCAGGTGGATGAACTCCTTTTCAGTCACCGCTTTCCTGTGGATGCCGACGAGCTGCCAGACGTTGCTGAGCAGGTAGAGCTTGCGGCTGCTGGGGTTGGTGGCCGTGATGTTCAGTGCCATCTCCGAACCGTCTGCGGTGGTGGTGCGGCCCTCGATCGGGGTGAGGGAAAGATCGAGATTGATGGCCGCCGGAGCCCAGGACGGCACCAGGATGTCCTGCCAGACAAAGGTGTAGATCCCCCACACCGAGGCCACCAGGATGCCAGCTGATTGGATCCACAGGTGCAGGAGATCTGAACGCATCCATGGACGAACCCGGAAGCGTCCTGCCCTCATCCCAGCCCGGGGCATACCCTCCGACTCCTCTGGCATGGACCTAGCGCCCCCTTGGGGTTGGGGTCGGTGCGCCTGATAGGGCCCACTTCATTGGCCTGATTTGTCGGGGACAGGACCTCTGGGGCCGCGGCCGACAGCGGCTCGCGATCACGGCCATCAGGCTGCTGCTGGCGCGCTCATCCTTGACCTGCTCGAGCTGGTCCAGCAAGGCTGGATCCGGGACACGTCCGCTGGCGAGTGCCGCCATGTCGGCATCGGAGCAGGAGGACTCGGTCGCCCCGAAGCCCGTGAGCAGGGCATAGGCCCTCTGGGGGCGGGTGCCCATGCGCTCGGCCTGGGAGGAGTTGTAGGCAGCCATGGCGGGCCCCCATTCCAGCCGCGCCTGCGCTTCCACCGGCTTGCGGCCTGGGGCCGCGCCGATCAGCACCCCGGCCAGACAGTTGGCCTGCAGGTTGGCCGCGGCCGGCGGGAGGGAAGCGGTGCCGCGCTGCCCGCTGAGGAACCGTTCGGCGAGGGCTGTGCCGATCCAGTAGGCGATGGCCGAGTCGCCGTACTGCTCAACCCGCCGCTTCAGGAGCATGCGATCCAGCAGCACGCGAGCGCTGCCGGGGCAGTAGATCCCTGCGCTGCCCGGATCATCGGGGGGATCGGAACCACCACAGGCCTTGCGGACCCCCGTGCCGGCCGCCAGCAGATCGATGGCGGGGAAGGGGAGCGATGCTGTGGAGGGGTCGGCGCCCCAGCTCTGACGCAACTGCTGGCCGGTGCGCTTCACGGCAGCCTCGAGGTCATCGCCAGCGGCCTGGGCTCCAACAGCCAGCGGCTGGAGGCCACTGAACGAGGCCGTCAGTGCCATGGCGAGGGTCGCTCCAACGACAACAGGCATCGGCAGGGAAGCCAAGGCTGGGGGCATGCAGTGACCAAGAATCAGTATGACGGCAGGGAATCAGCGTGCTGACGCCGCTGAACCGGAGCTCAGTCGCTGAATCGGACGCCAATCCCCGGTGAGCTGAAACGCTCCCCACACGTACATGTCGCGGTAGAGGGGATCGGCATGGTGGCGAAAGGCTGCCTGGGTGGCGACCAGGGCTTCGGCCCGCCCTTCCCCCTGCCGCAACCGGCCGTAGTAGTGGGCCATGAAGGCGGCGGTGGCGGCATCCTTCACTTTCCAGAGGCTGAGCAGGGTGGCGCGGCTGCCGGCCACCGTGAACGCGCGCTGCAGGCCATAGACACCCTCACCGCTCTGCACATCGGCCAGGCCGGTTTCACAGGCGGAGAGCACCACCAGCTCGGTGCCCTCCAGATCCATGCCCGTGGCCTCGGACGCCGTGAGGTAGCCGTCGTCCGCGGGATTCAGCTCTGGTCGGTTGGCACCGGCCAGCACCAGGCCGCTGCGCAGCAGCGGATCCTCCTGGGCCGCCAGCGCCGGGAGCGCGGAGTCCCCGCGGGCCTGCGGCAGGGTGACGGGGAAAAAGAAGCCATGGGTGGCGATGTGGAACACCCGCGGCGCCCGCTGCTGCAGTGCCCGCGCGGCGGTGGCCTGGGGGCCCTCGATCGGTGCTCCGGCGCCCAGCAGTTTGGCCACCTGCAGGGCTTCGAACTCGGTGGCCGGCAGGGGATCCCAGCGCAAGCCCCCCCGCAGCTCAGCGGAGCGCTGCTGCCCCCCACGCTTTCCCCCTGACGTGGCCGTGCCCGCAGCGGTGCTCGACTTGGCAGCAGCGACAACGCCATAGGCGGGGTTGGCCATCACCACAGAAGCGCCTCCGGCCTTGGCCGGCTGCTGCAGCCGCACCAGATCACGGCCCGTGGTGAGGATCCGCAGCCGCACCACGTCACTGAGCAGGCGCTGCGGATCTGTTGATGTGGGCAGGGCGGCAAAGGGGACCCGGTGCAGCTCCCCATCGGGCGAGAGGAACAGCTCGCCGATGCCGCCCAGATGGGGCTGCAGCGGCTCCAGCACCAGGCGGCTCACCTGGCGCCAGAGGGGGCGGGGATCCTGGTTGTTCCTGGCGGTGGCCTCCAGGGCCTGGCCCACCGCCTTATCGATCGGGGCGGCTTCCCCCAGCGGCACCAGGGCGCTGCGGCCATCGGGATGCAGCAGCAGCGCCATATAGCGTGGGAGGCCCCACTGTGCTTTTCCCTTGTTGAAGCCCAGGAAGGGCCTGTATTGCTGGAATTCCACCAGCAGGCCATCACGGGGCAGGGCGGCCGCCACCTGGGCGCTGCTCACCGGTTCGATCCGCAGGCTTGGCAGGGTCCGGAAGAGCTCAGCTTCCAGCCGCTGCCGCTCCTGCCGCAGCGCCGGCCGCTGCTTAGCCGGCAGGCTCACCGAGGCCAGCTGGCGATCGAGACCCGCCACCCGCTCGGCTAGATCCTTCACCTGCGGCGAGCTGGCCGCCAGTTGCCGCTGCCGCTGTTCGATTGCTGCCAACAGACCCTGGCGGTTCAGCCGTGTTTGGAGCGCCAACTCCAAGGCCCCGTGATCTACGTCCAGCAGGGCAAAGGTGGTGGCAACGGCATCCGGTAAAGCTGCCAGCTGTGTGGCGCGCAGTTCCCGCGGTTGCAGCGGCAACTCCCGCAGCAGCCAGGTCAACTGAGCGCTCGTCAGCCGCTCGAGAAGCTCTCGCGCTGGCGGAAACATCCGCTGCTGCAGTTGCATACGCGCCAGGTTGTAATGGCTGGGGGCTGTGTTGGGGTGCTCTGGGCCTAGCGCCTTCTCAAAGATCGCCAGGGCCCGCTTGTAGAGCGGCTCTGCCTCCCCGTAACGGCCCTGGTTTACATAGAGAAATGCCAGGTTGTTGAGGGCTTGGGCGGTGTTGGGGTGCTCTGGGCCTAGTA
>NZ_JAGQBG010000021.1 GCF_024345515.1 Cyanobium sp. N5-Cardenillas | reverse complement strand
TGGCCGCCGCGGCTGCCGATGTCCCACACATGGGCCCCCTCGATCTCGTCGCACACCCGAACGCTGCGGGTGCAGAGGATGCAGCGGTTGTGGTCGAGGGTGAACTGGGGGTGGGAGGCATCCACCGACCGCTGGGGGTACTGGTAGGGGAAGCGGGAGTGGTCCATGCCGACGGTCACGGCCATGTCCTGCAGCTCGCAGTGGGTGTTGGCCACGCAGACGGCGCAGACGTGGTTGCCCTCGGCGAAGAACAGCTCCACCGCCATGCGCCGGTACTCCCTGAGCCGGGGGGTGTGGGTGTGCACCACCATGCCCTCGGCGGCGGCGGTGCTGCAGGCGGTCAGCAGCTTGCTCGACCCCTCCACCTCCACCAGGCACAGCCGGCAGGAGGACACCGGGTTGAGGCCGTCGAGGTGGCAGAGGGTGGGGACATCGGCCGCGGCGGCCCGGGTGGCCTCCAGCAGGCTGGCCCCCGCCGGCACGGCCACGTTCTGGCCATTCACCGTGAGCGTGACGACACTCATCGCTCCACCCCCTGGCCGGCGACGACGCCTGCGGGCTCCCGGCAGGCCGCCTCGTATTCATGGCGGAACCAGCGCAGGGTGCTGAGCACCGGATTGGGGGCCGACTGGCCCAGGCCGCAGAGGCTGGTGACCTTGACCATCTGGCAGAGGGCATCGAGGCGCTCCATGTCGGCGGAGGTGGCCCGGCGTTCCACGAAGCGATCGAGCAGCTGGGCCAGCTGCACGGTGCCGGCGCGGCAGGGGACGCACTTGCCGCAGCTCTCGTTGACACTGAAGCCCATGAAGTGACGCGCCACCTCCGGCATGGAGGTGCTCCCCCCCATCACCACCATGCCGCCGGAGCCCATCATCGAACCGAGCTCCACCAGGCTTTCGTAGTCGACGGGGGTGTCGAGCCGTTCCGCCGGGATGCAGCCCCCCGAAGGCCCCCCCGTCTGCACCGCCTTGATCGGCGAGCCATCGGGCACCCCGCCACCGATCACCTCCACCACGGTGCGCAGGGGGGTGCCCATCGGCACCTCCACCAGGCCGGTGTTGACCACCGCGCCGGAGAGGGCGAACACCTTGGTGCCCTTGCTGTGCTCGGTGCCGATGGCGGCGTACCAGTCGCCGCCCTGGCGCAGGATCGCCGGCACGGCGGTGAAGGTCTCGACGTTGTTGATCAGGGTGGGCGCCCCCCAGAGACCCGACTGGGCCGGGAAGGGGGGCCGGGGCTGGGGCATGCCCCGCTGACCCTGGATCGAGAGCAGCAGGGCCGTCTCCTCACCGCAGACGTAGGCGCCGGCCCCCACCCGCACCTCCAGCCGCAGGTTGAAGGTGGTGCCGTGGATGTGGTTGCCCAGCAGGTGGCGGCTGCGGGCCTGCTGCAGGGCCAGCCGCAACCGCTCGATCGCCAGGGGGTATTCCGCCCGCACGTAGACGAAGCCCCGCTCGGCGCCGACGGCGTAGGCGGCGATCGCCATCCCTTCGATCAGCCGGTGCGGATCGCTTTCGAGCACGCTGCGGTCCATGAAGGCGCCCGGGTCCCCCTCGTCGGCGTTGCAGACCACGTAGCGGGGGCCGGGGGGCTGGAGGGCCACCGTGTCCCACTTCAGACCCGTGGGATAGCCGGCGCCGCCCCGACCGCGCAGACCGCTGCGGCGCACCTCGTCGCGCACCTGCTCGGGGGTGAGCTCCTCCAGGACGCGGTGCAGCTGGGCGTAGGTGCCGAACGCGATCGCGTCATCGATGGATTCCGGATTCACCTGCCCGCAGCCCTCAAGCACCACGGGCCGCTGCAGGGCGAAGAAGGGCGCCTCCAGATCGAGCCGGTGGGCCGCCAGGGCGTCGCCGCTTGTGGCAAGGCCGGCGGCGATCAGGGCCCCGGCGTGTTCCGGGGCCACACCGCCGAAGAGCTGGGTGGGGCCGGGCCCGTCGCAGGCCACCAGGGGACCGCTGCCACAGAGGCGCAGGCAACCCACCGGTTTGATCGTCAGCGCCTCAGCCGTGAGGCCGGCGGCGTCCCGGGCACCCTCCAGGGCGGCGCGCAGGGCCTGGCCACCGGCGGAACGGCAACCACTGGCATCGCAGCAGCGCAGCTGCGGGGGGACGGGCATGGGGACCGGGGGCGCCTATCGACTTGCTAGCCAGGAAATCGCTGCTGCGCCGCTCACTTGGCTTTGGCCAGCGCCCGGGCGATGCTGTCCACCGTGGCCGGCAGGGGCGTGTTGGCCGGGATCACCCCATTGGCATACAGCACCTGGCGGAACTTCTCCAGCAGGGGGGGCAGGTTGTTCTGAGCCGGGTCGAGCAGCTCGTACTGCTCCTGGGGACCGGGGTAGCGGATGCCGTCCGACGGGAACGGCCCCTCGGACGGCTCAAGGGCGAGAACGTCCGCCATGGCATGGTGCACCGCCGCCGGGCGGCGGCTCTCCTCCAGCCGGACCGCCTGCCAGCCCTGGACCAGGGCCAGGATGGCGTCGGGATGCTGGCGCAGCAGCTCGGGTTCGACGGCGAGCACGTCCAGGATCTCGTAGGGAAGTTGCCGGCTGCTGAACAGCGTGTGCAACGGCTGGGAACGCAGCAGTTGGTCGCTCCGGGGGGGGTAGGTCACCACCGCCTGCACCTCCCCCCGCCGCAGGGCCGCTTCCCAGGCGGCGGCCGGGAGGAAACGCAGCTGGGATGGCTCGGGGGGCGGCAGTCCCCCGGACTCGAACGCCCGCGCCAGAACGTACCGGGACAGGGTGCTGCGGTCGAGGGCGATCGGCCGGCCGACCAGGCCCTTCAGATCCTTCACGCCCCGGCGGGCCAGCACTTGATCGGCTCCCCGGGATTCATCGATCACGTAGACGATCACCGGACACCGGTCGGGAGCCACCCCACAGATGGTGACGACCTCGATCGCGGTGGTGGCGATCGCCTGGGCCCCCCCCGAGATGTAGGCCTCCATCGTGGCCGCCGAGTCGGCGTAGTTGCGCAGATCCAGGTGGAGCCGTCGGGGGTCGTAGGGATGGCGGGCCTTGGCCAGGGAGAAGTAGGCGTATCCCGGCCAGGGGTGCACCGCCAGCACCACCCGGGGAGCCTGGCCTTGGCAGGCCAGCACCAAAGTCAGCAGCAGGGAAGCCAGCACAGCGAGGCCGCCAGACCGGTGCAGCCCGCCGTTCCTCTTGCGTCTTCCAGGAGGAACGGCGATGGCTGCGGATGCCCCCATGGGGTGGGCCGTAAAATCTAAAGAAAGTATGATGCAAGGAACGCGCAACTTTTGCCCTTCGCGGAACTCCTCCCACAGGCCCTTCTCCCCCGCCGCCAATACTGCCCCTGGCTTACCTCCCGCCTGCTGACGCACGCATCGACCGGAAGGGGCGACTGCTCGTGGTTGGCGTGGTGGCGGTCGGCCTCCTCGGCACCACCCTTCTCACCTGGAACACCTACCACCAATCCAGGCTGGAGCATGGTCAACGGGTGGAGCCCACGGCCGATGTGGTCCTCACCGCCCTGCAACGCAAACTGGCCAGCACCGAATCGGTGCTGCGCAGCCTGGCCGGTCTGGACCTGGCCTCGCAGGAGGTCAGCCTTTCGGAGCTGCAGCGCTTCGTCGCTTCCCTGGCCAGCGACGGCCAATCCCTGGATGGCATCGGCCTGCTGGGCTACGCCACGGCCGCCCCCGGCAGGGCACCGATCCGCCTGATCGCCCCGCTGGATCCCGCCAGCCGCCGGCTGCTGGGCAGCGATCTCTGGTCCCAGGTCCCTGACGCCGAGAGGGGCCTGCGCCTGAAGCAGACCCCCGCCGAAGGCTGGCTGCTCCCCGGACGTTCAGGGCCCGGGGAGCCGGCCTTCCTCGTTCAGATGCTTCCTTTCGGCAGCAGCACAACCACCCGCTGGGCCTTCGCCACCCTGCCGCTGCGCGACTTCCTGCGGACGGCCCTGCACCACCCGCTGATCCAGCTCAAGGAGCCCGTCGACATCCAGCTCTACAGCGGCGATCGCGCCGATCCGGCCCGGCTGCTCTACGACTCCCGCAACCTTCCCCGGGCCGAGGCGCTGCCCCAGGCCCAGTCGCGGTGGCTTGAAACCGGGGGCCAGCGGTGGCTGTTGCTGGTGCAGGTGCGCCTGCAGGCCACCGGTGCCTGGCTGCCCACCTGGGGGGCCGTGCTGTTGCTGGGCCTGGCGACCACCCTGCTGGCGGCCCTGCTGGCCCGCGAGCTGCGACGGCGCAGCCTTCAGGCCGAGAGGGAGGGGCGAAGCCTGGCGGAGTTGCGGAGACAGCTGGAGGAGAGCCGCCAGTGGCTCCGCCTCCATCGCCGGGCCGGCTCCCTGATCGAGGAGGGCGTGGTGATCACCGACAGCGCCGGTTCGATTCTCACCTGCAACGGGGCCTACAGCGCCATCACCGGCTATACGGAAAAGGAGCTGGTGGGGCGCAACCCCCGCCTGATGAATTCGGGCTATCAGTCAAAGGCGTTCTTTGCGGCGCTCTGGGACCAGCTGCTCGGCAGCGGCCGCTGGGAAGGGGAGATCTGGAATCGCCGGGCCTCCGGGGAGATCTACCCCGCCTGGATGCGGATGGGGGTGGTCCATGACGCAGGGGGAGTCCCCAGCCACTTCGTCGCAACACTGGCCGATCTGACCCGTCTGCAGGAGAAGGAACGGCAGCTGGAGTACCTGGGGTTCCACGACCCGCTCACCAAGCTGCCCAACCTGCAGATGGCCGAATTGCGCCTGGGTCAGCTGTGCCAGCAGACGCAACCCCTGGCGGTGGTCTGGATCGAACTCGACGGGATCAAGCGGATCGAGGAGAGCTTCGGCCAGGCCAAGGGGGACCGCGTGCTGCAGGGGGTGGTCGATCGGCTCGGCCGCTTCGTGGGCCCCACGGACGTCCTGGCCCAGGTCGGCAGAAATGAGTTCCTGATCGTGCATTCCCTGGATCCGGCGGAGGCCACGGGCCTGCCGCTGGCCAGCGCCATCCTGGCCGGACTGGCCGATCCACTGGGCCGGGTGGAGGCGCTGGACCTGGCCCTTTCGGCATGGGCGGGCCTGAGCTGCTTCCCCCAGGACTCCAGGGAGCCGGAATCCCTGCTGTTGTTCGCCTCCACGGCGCTGGGGCAGGCCCGGCGCCGGGGAGCCCAGACGATCCTGAGGTACTCCACCGAGATGACGATCCGCAGCCGGCACCGCCTGGCGATCGAAGCCCACCTGCAGCGGGCGGTGGAAGCGGGGGAGCTGAAGGTGCTGTTTCAGCCCCAGGTCGATGGCCAGGGGGATCTGCTGGGGGCGGAGGCCCTGCTGCGCTGGCACAGTGCGGAGTTCGGCCCTATTTCACCGCTGGAGTTCCTCCCCATCGCCGAGGCCAGCGACCTGATCCACCGCATCGGCGCCTGGGTGCTGGAGGTCGCCTGCCGCCAGTGGCAGGGGTGGGTGCTGGGGGGCCTGGCCCCTGGCCGGCTGGCGGTGAACCTCTCCAACCGTCAGTTCCAGGACCCGAAGCAGACCGTGCCCCATCTGGTGGCGGCGTGCCTGGCCCGGACGGGGCTTGGCGCCGCCCTGCTGGAACTGGAGATCACGGAGAGTTGCCTGATGCCGGCTCTCGGTACGCGCGAACAGCTCCTAGAACTGGAGAGCATGGGGGTGGAACTGGCGGTCGACGACTTCGGCACCGGTTTTTCCTCCCTCAGCACCATCCACAGGTTTCCCATCAGCAAGCTGAAGATCGACCGCTCGTTTGTGGATGGCGTTGACACCAACCCCGCCTCCCAGTCGATCGTGCTCGCCTCCCTGGCCATGGCCCGGGGGCTGGGGGTGAATATCCTGGCCGAGGGGGTGGAGCGGCCCGAGGAACTGGCGTTCCTGCTGCGCTGCGGCTGCCCGGCGTTCCAGGGCTATCTGTTCAGCCGTCCGCTGGATCCCACCCAGTTTGAAGCCCTGCTCCGGACGGCCGCGGCCGCCGCCCCGGCGCCCGGTGGTGTGCCCGCCAGGGTGCACCTCCCATGAGTTCCACCGCCGTGGGCCCCATGATTCCGCGCCGGGCCCTGCTTCTGGCCCTGCTGGCCGGGCTGGCAGTTCTGGGGAACGCCTGCCCGGTGCCCCTGTGCTTCAGCATCCAGATCCTGCTCGGATCAATCGCCTCCACGCTCGCCCTGCTCTGGCTGCGGGGCTGGTGGAACGTGGCGATCGCCGCCATCGCGAGCCTCACCACCTGGACGCTGTGGGGCCACCCCTGGGCGATCCTGATCTTCAGCGCCGAAGCCCTGTGGCTGGCGGTGTTTGTCAACCGCTTCAGCGGCCCGCCGGAGAACGACCTCAAGGGCCGCATCGTCCTGGCCGACGCCGTCTTCTGGCTCCTGGTGGGAGTACCGCTGGTGTTCTTCCTGTACGGCTCGGTGCTGCTCATCGATCCGGCGAATGTGGGGGTGGTGGCCGCCAAGCAGGCGGTCAACGGCGTGGCCAACACGGTGGTGGCCTTCCTGCTGTTCGTGCTGCTGCAGTTGCGGCGCCATCGGCGGGGCCAGGGGTTGCTGCCCCTGCGGGGCATCGTGTTTTCGGTGGTGCTGGCCTCGATCACCCTGCCCTCGCTCGGCATCACCCTGCTGTCGTGCAGCCAGCTGCAACGGGCCTCCCAGGAGGGGGTGTTGGAGAACCTGCAGACCGTCGCCGAGGCCGCCGCCAGGATCGATCCCCTCCAACTCGGCGAACCCACCCGGGGACTGCCCGCCAGCATCGGCTCGGCGGCCTTCCTGCTCATCGACTCTGCGGGCAACCAGATCAGCTCCAACCCCGGGCTGTTCCTGCGCCTGCAGAATCATTTCCAGAATGCCCCACCGGATCAGAGCAAGCTGGATGGGCTGGAGATCCTGGTTCCCAGGGAGCATCGCCTTGCCCTCAAGACGTGGGTGAACGGGTACTGGAGCACCACCATGACCTCCCCCCGGTATCGGGTGCAGGTGGTGCAACCCGCCTCCCCGGTGGTGCTCAAGCTGCAGCAGCAAAGCACCGCCCTGCTCACCACGCTCCTCTGGGTGATCCTGCTGGGGGTCCTGCTCAGCGAGGTGGTGGCCGCCCTGATGGAGAGGCAGCTCCGGCTTCTGATCAGCCCCGCGGCTGTGGCCGCCACCGCGGACAGCACCGCCGAGGACAGAAGCGGCATCGCTGAGATCGAGGGACTGGCGACGCGCCTCGACGAGAACAGGCAGGAGGCAGCCCACCTGCGCCAGGAACTCGCAGTGGTCAGTGCGCAACTTGAACAGTGCAGCGTGCAACAGCGACACCTCGCCTCCACCGATTCCCTCACCGGTGCCGCCAACCGCTCCGAGCTCGAACTCAGCCTGGCGCTGATCAGCGAGCGGGCCCGTGCCTGCTCCGTGCCCCTCACCTGCCTGGCCTTCGCCGTGCATGGCCTGCGGCCGATCAATACGGCCTTGGGCCGGCAGAAGGGGGACGAGGTCCTGCAGCAACTGATCGCCGCCGTGAGGGAGCGGCTCCACTCCAACGACGAGCTGTTCCGCATCGGCGGCAGTGAATTCCTGCTGCTGCTCTGGGATCAGCCCCTCGAAAGGGCCCGCTCCACGGCGGACCAGATCCGAAAGATCGTCCGCGAGACGGCCCTGCCATCCGCCAACGGATCGCCCCGGACACTGGCGATGAGCGCGGGGATCAGCCTGTTGGACTCCTCGGACACCAACGGGCAGGCCATGCTCGCCAGGGTGGAGCTGGCCCTGAACCAATCCCGCGAGCTGGGGGCCGATCAGGTGGTGGTGCGCTGAGGCAGGCCGGCGGTCTCCAGCCGGGCGTCCAGCGCCTCGGGTGGGTCGACGGGCAACCGCGTCATCAGCTCCCCATCCACCACCAGCACCGGTGCCTGGCCGCAGGCCCCCAGGCAGCTGACGTGCTGCAGGGCCCAGACGCCATCGCCCGCCGGATCATCAAGGCTCACCCCCAGCCGCTGCTCGATGCGGGCCGCCACCTGGGCACCCCCCTTCACGTAGCAGGCGGTGCCGAGGCAGACGGCGCAACGGTGGGCGGTGGGGGGCTCCAGCCGGAACAGGTGGTAGAAGCTGGCCACGCCATGGACCCGGCTCAACGGCAGCCGCATCCCGGTGGCCACGTCCCGCAGGGACTCCGGCGCCAGGTAGCCGTGGAGCTCCTGCACCTGGTGCAGCACTTCGATCAGGGCGTCGGCGCGGGCCCCGTGGCGGCGGATCACCAGGGTGATGCGCGGGTCGGTGCTGGACGGGGCCGAAGGGGTCATGCCGTTGTTCTCCCACCGCCCCTTGCTAGCCAGAGCCGGGGGCATGGTCAGCAGACCGCGGCAGGAATGCAGCGGGATCGGCTGCAGCCCGAATGCGGGGGTCCACCTATAATCCGATCGCTATGGGCGCCCACGCCATGAATCTGCTGTTCCAGGCTCAGTCAGCGGCCATGGCGTTGAGTTTTGTTCTGTTACTCCCTACATCAGCTCTGGCATGCGAAAAGCATGGCAGCGGCCAACAGCGAAGCCCTGACAGCAACGCGGAAGCTTCCAACCGATAAGCCTCCACCACCAGGGCGGTGGCATGGGCCGCTGGTGATGGGTTGTCTCCTTCGTCCATCCGGATCATTTGACTCCCCCCCAACCTCGCTATCGCAGAAGATTCGTCGTCGCGGCTGTTGCTCTGATCGGCCTATTTCTGGTGGATCTGGCTCTCACCAGATCCATGGGAATCACCCTGTTCCAGTACTACTGGATCCCCGTGGTTCTGGCGGCCTCGTTCGCCACGCCGCGCCAGGTGGGCTGGTTCACGAGTCTGGCCATTGTGCTGACCGTCATCTGGTCGCTTCAGGCGCCCGGGGTCACGACGCTGGAGCTGATGCTGCGGCTGGTCGGCCTGATCGGCATGGCCTGGGTGTCGATGCATCTGGCCCGGGAGCTTCAAGCCAAGGAGCGCAGCAATCGGGAGCTCAAGGAGCACTATCAGTTACTGGCCGAAAACGCTCCGGATGTGGTCCTCAGCAGCGACCGCGAAGGCCGGATCACCTGGGTCTCCCCATCGGTGCGCCAGCTGCTCGGCCATGACGCCAGTCAATTGCAGGGAGAAACCATCGAGACACTGCTGCTGGAGGACGACCGGGGACGGCTGCGGCAGGCCATGGACCAGGTGCGGCAGGGAAGCAGCCCCGACTGCGACCTTCGCTTCCTGAGCGCCGATGGGGGCAGCCGCTGGATCTCGATGGCCCTGCGACCGGTGCTCGGGGCCCATGGAGACGTGCTGGGCCTGGTGGGCAGCTGGCGCGACATCCAGGGGGAGGTGGAGGCCCGTCAGGCGGAGGAACGCACCAAGGCGGCCCTGGCGTCCTCGGAGGAGCGGCTGCGCCTCACGCTGGAGAACGCCTCCACCGGCATCGCCCTGCTCGACGCCCAGGGCCATTTCCTCTCGATCAACCCCACCGGCAGCGGCCTGCTCGACCAGGATCACGTCGGCCTGGAGGGCCTGACCTGGCAGTCGTTCTCACCGGCGGCGGACCAGGCCAGCGAAAGCCCGTTGATGGAGGAGCTCCTGGGCGGCCGGCTCCCTTGCTATCGGTTGCGCAAGCGCATCCTCCAGAAGGCCGGCAGCGCCATCTGGGTCGATTGCAGCGTGTCCTGCTCCCGCCATGCCGACGGCAGCACAGCCTTCGTGATCGCCCAGTTCAATGACGTCACCGAGATGGTGCAGGCGGAAGCCGCCCTGGCCACCTCGGAAGAGCGCTACCGGCTGCTGGCGGAGAACTCCAGCGATGTGGTGATGCTCATCAAGGACGGGCTGATCAGCTGGATCTCCCCCTCGCTCACCTGCATGCTGGGTTGGCAGCCGAAGGACTGGATCGGCCACCCCCTCAGCCGCTTCATCCCTGCCGACGAGCATCCCGCCCTGGAGCGCGACCTCCACGCCCTGGCCGCCGGGCGCACCGTGGTCAGCCGGCTGCAGGCCCTGGCCCACGACCGCAGCCATCGCTGGGTGGAGCTGCATGCCAGCCCTCACAAGGATCTCGATGGCCGGCTCAATGGCATCGTCGGCTCGTTCCGGACCGTGGATCAGGAAGTGGCCGCCGAACGGGAGCTGGCCCGCCGCGCCTGCACCGACGAACTGACCGGCCTGGTGAACCGCCACGAGGCCCTGGAGCAGATCACCGCCATCGCCGGCCGCGTGCTGCGCCATGGCGACGCCACCGCCGTTCTCTTCTGTGACCTCGACAACTTCAAGGAGATCAACGACACCTTCGGCCACATCCCCGGCGACGAACTGCTCCGGACCGTGGCCACCAGAATCCGCATGGGCCTGCGCAGTGGCGACATGGCCGCCCGCATCGGCGGCGACGAGCTGATGGTGATGCTTCAGGGGGTGCGGAGCCTGGGTGATGCGGTGACCATCGCCGAAAAGCTGCGTCGGGCCGTCGCCGAACCGATCCCCACCAGTGCCGGCTTCCTGTCGATCACCCTGAGCATCGGCGTCACCATGGTCGAACCCGGTGAAAACCCCGACGAGATCATCTCCAGGGCCGACCGCGCCATGTACCGTGCCAAGCAGACCGGGCGCAACCAGGTGCTGGCCTTCAGCGAACAGAGCGACGGGGTGGAAGACCGCGGCGTCGCCTGGCAGCCCGTGCTCTGAACGACTCACAGGCTGCGGAAGTAGGCCGCCCCCTTGCCGCTGCTGGCGGCCGAGCCGTAGATCGTCGAAGCCGGGAAATATTCGGCCTCCAGCTGTACCGTGCCGGCCACATCGTCTCCTGCCGTTTCAGCAATGAAGTGCAGGGTAAGGTCGATGCCTGACGCGATGCCGGCCGCCGTCCAGATGGCCCCGTCCCGGGTGAAGCGCTCCTCCACCACCTCCACATCACCGAGGGCCCGCAGGCGCCCCAGGGAGGCCCAGTGGGTGGTGGCCCGGCGGCCACTGAGCAAGCCCGCGGCATGCAGCAGGAAGGCCCCTGTGCAGACCGAAAGCACCGCCCGGCAATGGGCCGCCTGATGCCGGATGAAGGCGATCAGCTGAGGATTGTTCACCTCGGTGCGGGTGCCCTGGCCGCCCGGCACCAGCAGCACATCCAGCGGCGGAGCGGTGGCGAAGCTGGCGTGGGGCACCAGCACCAGCCCCTTGGCGCAGAAGATCGGGCCGTCGTCCTGGCCGATCATCAGGCAGCGTTCGGGGCCGCCGCTCTGGCGCGCCCAGAGGGAAGCCATCTCCCAGGGTCCGATGGCGTCAAGCTCCTCCACCCCAGGGAACAGCAGGATCCCGAAGGTGCCGGTCCACTGGCCGGTGGATGCGGCTGGAGGCATCTGCGGTGGGCCCTGGGGTTGGTGGACGGGCCAAGTCTCCCATCGACAACCCAACCCGGCGAGGATCAGGACCAAGCCCTGGGGCGGCGGCGATGGGGACAGCCACAACCGTGAACCGCCGTTGGCGGCCAGGGCTGCTGGCGCTGGCCCTGGCGATCCTGCTGACCCTGGGGCCGCCTGCAGCCGTCGCCGCCGCCGGGGAACTGCAGGTGTTCGTGCGCGAGGGGTGCCCCCACTGCGCCGCCGCCAAGGCCTTCCTGCCCGAGCTGCAGCGGCAGCGGCCGGCGGTGCGGGTGCGCCTGCGGGACGTGGGGAACGAGCCCCAGGCCCGCGACGACCTGCTGCGTCTGTCGCGGCAGCAGGGCATCCAGGCCCCCGGCGTCCCCACCTTCGTCTACGCCGGCCAGGTACTGGTGGGTTTTGATGACCCTGGGGGCCGCGGCCGCGAGCTGCTCGCCCTGACCGGGGTGTCGGACAAGGCCAGGCCTGACGCGGTCCAGGCCACCGCCACGGAGCTCAGCCTCGGACCCCTGGGCCATGTCGGTGTTGCCGGCCTCGGCCTGCCCCTGTTCACCCTGGTGATGGGGCTGCTGGACGGCTTCAATCCCTGCGCGATGTGGGTGCTGCTGTTCCTGCTGTCGCTGCTGGTGCACTGGCGCGACCGTCGCCGCATGGCCCTGGTGGCGGGCACGTTCGTGCTGGTCAGCGGCGCGGTGTATTACGCCTTCATGGCCGCCTGGCTGAACGTGTTCCTGCTGCTGGGCTGGTCGACCTGGCTGCGGCTGCTGCTGGCGGGGCTGGCGATCTCCGTTGGGGTGGTGAACGTGCTGGACAGCCGGCGCCAGGGCGGCATCTTCACCCTCTCGATCCCGGCGGAAGCCAAGCCAGGCCTCTACGCCCGCCTGCGCCAGGTCGTCCAGTCCCGCTCCCTGCTGCCGGCCCTGGCGGCGGTGGCGGTCCTGGCCGTGGTGGTCAATGCCGTGGAGCTGCTCTGCACCGCCGGCCTGCCGGCCATCTACACAGCGGTACTCAGCCAGCAGAACCTGCCGGCCACGGCCCACTACGCCTACCTCGGCCTCTACATCCTGGGGTACATCGCCGACGACAGCCTGATGGTGGCCGCCGCCGTGCTGGCCCTGAGCAGCCACAAGCTCACCGAATCCGGCGGCCGCTGGCTGAAGCTCATCAGTGGCGGGGTGATGCTGGCGCTGGGGCTGGCGCTGCTGCTGCGGCCGGGGTGGCTGATGTGAGGGTCACCCCAGCAGCGCCTGCACGCTGGCCAGCTTGTCGTCGAGGCTCTGGTCGCGGTCGGTGCGGGTGTTGATCGTGACGGTGGTGAAGATCCGCGGGCAGCCCATCGCGTGCACCGCGGCATGGCAGGCCTCGATCGCCGCCATCACCGGCGCCCACTCCCCTTCAATGGCCGTGCCGTTGGGGTGCAGCCGGATCGTCAGCCCGGCCTGGTGCAGCACCCGCTCGCAGGTGGCCACATAGGGCGCCAGGCTCACCCCCACGCCGATCGGCACCACGCAGAGATCGACGATCACCTTCATGGCCGAAGACGGGCAGGGGGCCCATCCTCACCAGGTGCCGATGCTGAACAGCAACTGCAGCAGGGCAAATCCAGCCAGGCAGGTGGCGGCCAGCAGCGGAGCGACATGAACCAACTTCGGTATCCCACGATGGCTTCGGTCTAGGCCGGGTGGTGCCGCAGGGAAAGCCCGTGGAACCGATGCGTGTGGAGAGCCACAGACACAGTCGGTGATGAACTTTTGTCCTGGCTGCGGTGGTTCGCGGCCAGCAACGCGCGATGGGGGCAGGGGGACTTGAACCCCCACAGCCTTGCAGCCTGCGGATTTTAAGTCCGCTGCGTCTACCAATTTCGCCATGCCCCCGCGCGGGGATCCTAGATTCGTCCCACTTCGCGCAACCCCGGTGGCCCTGAGCGGACCTCTGAGCAGCCTTTCGCTCGACATCCTGCTGGTGATCGGCGCCTATCTGGCTCTGGCCGGGGCTTACCTGGTGGTGGTGCCACTGGCCCTCTACTGGTGGATGCACAAGCGCTGGACCCTGATGGGCAAGATCGAGCGCACCGCCGTCTACGGCCTGGTGTTCCTGTTCTTCCCGGGTCTGATCCTGTTCGCCCCCTTCCTCAACCTGCGCATGGCCGGCCAGGGCGAGGCCTGATCAGTGACCCGCGCACAGGCGATCCTGCTGGGGCTGGCGGTCTTCGCCATCGGCGGCGGCGGCTACTGGGTGTTCCGCTCCAGCGGCCTGGAGGGCTTCTCCCCCGGCATCGCCGCCTCAGCCCTGCTGATGCTGGTGGTGCTCGGCTGGACCGCCAGCTACCTGCTGCGGGTGGTGGGCGGCAAGATGACCTACATGGAGCAGCGGCGCCGCTACCGGGCCGCCTACGACGCCGTCACCGATGACGAGCTGCAGCGCAAGTTCGACGCCATGAGCCCTGAAGAGCAGGCCAAACTCCTGGCCGAGGTGGGGCAGCTCCAGGCCGATGCCGAGATGTGAAGACGACCCCATAGGCTCAGGGGCACCGTCCTGCCCTCCGGCCCGATGAGCGTCGCCGCCACCGCCGGCCCTGCCACCGCCCCCACCGCGATCCAGCAGCGCTTCGCCAGCCTGCGGGAGCAGGGGCGCTGCGCCCTGATGCCGTTTCTGATGGCGGGGGACCCCGATCTGTCGATCACCGCCGCCAGCCTGCTGGCCCTGCAGGCCGCCGGCGCCGATCTGATCGAACTGGGCATCCCCTACAGCGATCCCCTGGCGGATGGCCCGGTGATCCAGGCCGCCGCCAGCCGGGCCCTGGCCGCCGGCACCACCCCCGGCCGGGTTCTGGCGATGCTGGCCGGCCTGCGGGGCCAGCTCACCCTGCCGGTGGTGCTGTTCACCTACAGCAACCCCCTGCTCAACCGGGGCATGGACAACTTCTGCCGTGAGGCCGCCGCCGCCGGTGCCGCCGGCCTGGTGGTGCCGGATCTACCCCTGGAGGAGGCCCAGAAACTCTCCGCCATCGCCGCCGGCCATGGCCTGGATCTGGTGCTGCTGGTGGCCCCCAACACCCCGGCCGAGCGCATGGCCCGCATCCACACCGCCAGCCGCGGCTTCACCTACCTGGTGAGTGTCACCGGGGTGACGGGGGTGCGCACCAGCCTGGAAACGCGGGTGGGACCGCTGGTGCAGCAACTGCACCAGCTGGGCCCCACGCCGGTGGCCGTGGGCTTCGGCATCGCCACCGGCGAGCAGGCCCTGCAGGTGCGCCGCTGGGGTGGCGACGGTGCCATCGTGGGCAGCGCCCTGGTGCGCCGCATGGCCCAGGCCCACCGGGACGGAGCCGATGTGGCCGCGGATGCCGGTGCCTTCGCCGCCGAGCTGCGCGCCGCCCTCGACCAGCCCCTCTAGCCGAGCTACAGCACGGGGGCGCAGGCGCCCAGCGTCAGCAGCAGCCCCAGGGCGGCCAGCAGCGATGCCGGGGCAAGCCAGGACACGGGACGCGGGGCAGGGGACGACATGGCCATGGGGCGACTGCTCCCATGATGGGGCGATGACCCTGGACGCCCTGCCTTTTTCTCCCGCCTGCCTGCGCAACCAGGAGCCGATCCTGACGCTGCTGCGCCGGTGGATTCCGCCGGCGGCCCGGGTGCTGGAGGTGGGTTCGGGCAGTGGCCAGCACGCCATCCACATGGCCCGCCATCTGCCGGGTGTGCACTGGCAGCCCAGTGAGCGCAACGAATCCCTGGCTGGGTTGGCCGGGCGCATTGCCCTGGAGGGCCAGGCGGGGCTGGCCCCCGGGGCCCGGGTGGCGCCTCCGGTGGCGCTCGATGTGACCGACGCCCAATGGCCAGCCGGACCCTTCGACGCCGTGTTCACGGCCAATACGCTGCACATCATGCCGGCGACCGCCGTGCCCCACCTGCTGGCCGGCAGCGCCCGGGTGCTGAGCGCCGATGGTCTGCTGCTGATCTACGGCCCCTTTCGCTATGGCGAGCGCCACACCGCCGCCAGCAATGGGGACTTCGACCTCCATCTGCGCCAGCGGGATCCGGCCATGGGGGTGCGCGACGCCGAGACGCTCCAGGCGGAAGCCGCCCCTCTGGGCTTGCACCTTCAGGCCGATGCGGCCATGCCGGCCAACAACCGCCTGCTGGTGTTTCAAAAAAGCAACGAAGGGCGCGGACAGTGAAATTCGTCCTCTGGGGCACCTACTGCGCCGACGCCCTTGAGCGCCGCACCCCCTACCGCGACGAGCATCTGGCCGGACTGCAACGCCAGAAGGAGGAGGGCGTGCTGCTCACCCTGGGGCCCACCGTCGACGCCAACCACGTCTTCGGCCTCTACGAAGCCGACGACCTGGAGACGGTGGAGAGCCTCGTCAAAGGCGACATCTACTGGCGCCAGGGCATCTGGACGGCTGTGGAGGTCTATCCCTGGATCCAGGCCATCTGAACCTCTCTCCGGCACAGAGGGCTGGGGCAAAGTCAACGACATCGGGTTCAGCCGCGGGGCCAGCCGTCCTGGGCCTGCTGCCACACCCAGGCGGCCACCGCTTCAGCGCCTCCCTCACCGAGGGCCTGGCCGTAGCCCCCCATCTGGCCGATGCCCGCCGCCGCGATCGTGGCGATCACCGCTGGGTCGGCGGCGCCATTGCGCTCCAGGGCCGCCAGCTTCAGCGTCTTGCCGCGGCGGATGATGTTGCCGCCCTGGACATGGCAGCCGGCGCAGTGGGCTTCGAACAGCCGGCCGCCGGTTTCAAGCCGGGCGACCTCAGGATCGGCGGAGTCTAAGGCTGCCGCCCGCCCTGCGAAGCCCAGGGCCGGTGGCGGCAGGACCAGGCCCAGCACCAGCAGCAGGGCCACCAGGACCGACAGCAGCGGACGCCAGCGGATCAATCCTCTTCGTCGGCGCTGCCGGCGGGAATCAGGCGGATCTGCTTGCGGCCGAGCTTGATCTCGAACTCATCACCGGGCTTGAGATCGAGCATGGCGGTGTAGGCCTTGCCGATCAGCAGATTGCCGTTGCCCTGCACGGTGGCGACATAGCTGAGTTTGCGCCCGCCTTTACCCACCTTGCCGGCCGCACCGAACTCGACGCCTTTAGCCTCAAGCAGGGCCTCGTAGAAGGCGGTGAAGTTCAGGCGCTCGGCGCCATCCTTCTTGGTGGAAACATAGCCACAGGCCCGCACGATCTCGGACTTGCCGACATCGCCGAGTTCCTTGACCTTGGCCAGCAATTCCGATCCAGTCAGCATGGTATGTAAGCGGTGTCGTGTGTGAGGTTAGAACTAAAACATACACCAGCGCCATCAGCCTGCTGCCGAAAGCGGCGACAATCCATGCACATTCACCGCCACGATGCTGCCGATCCGTCCACTCCGGCCCGATGATTGCCAGCAGCTGGTCGCTGTCTATCACGAGGCGGTCATCAGCCAGGCCGGCAACCTCTACAGCCCTTCACAGATCGAGGCCTGGTCACAACAGGCAAGCCGCAATGATGCCTTCCGGTCGTCACTGGGGCGCGGCCATGGGTTGGTGAGCTGTGCCAAGGACGACGACACGATCATCGAAGCGTTTGCCCTTCTCGACCCCATCGACCGGCTCGCCCTGCTCTACTGCCGGGGCCGCTCCAGTCGCCAGGGACGGGCCAGCGCCCTGCTGGAAGCCCTGGAGCAGTACGCCCGCTCCCAGGGGGTGGGCCGGCTGCGCACCGAGGCCAGCCAGCTGTCACGGCCGCTGCTGGAGCGGCGGGGCTGGGTGGTGGACGCCGAAGAAACGGTGCTCCTGGGCGGCGTGTCGTTCCTGCGCTGGCGGATGGGCAAGGATCTGCCCTGACGCCTGCGCCCCTCCCCCATGGCCGAAGCCCAGCTGCAGCAGTTCCTGGAGAAGGTGCGCCAGCTCCAGGCCTTCGTGGCCCTGAGCGAGGCCGATCCCGCCCTGAGAGCAGCCCTGCGCGACTGTGGCGATCACCATCAGGT
This sequence comes from Cyanobium sp. N5-Cardenillas, assembly GCF_024345515.1. Classification (GTDB taxonomy): domain Bacteria; phylum Cyanobacteriota; class Cyanobacteriia; order PCC-6307; family Cyanobiaceae; genus Cyanobium. Next base: position 5,349 of record NZ_JAGQBG010000021.1, on the reverse strand, counting down.
GGTGGCCCTGGCCCGCTCCTGCGGCTTCGAGATCGGCCGGCGCTGGGGCGAGCCACCAGCGGGCGACGGGGCAGGATCAGGCTCTGCTGGGGAAGGCGCCTCCCTGGTGCGGGGCCCGTGCCCCGCCGCCGGGAAGGAAGTGACAACGGTGCTGTTGCAGACCCCTCAGCTGCGGCTGGAGCGGATCCACTCCTGCAGCGCCAAGAGCCCGGAGGGCTTCTGGTACGACCAGACCGAACACGAATGGGTGCTGCTGCTGCAGGGCAGTGCCCGGTTGCAGTTCGCCGATGAGGCCGAGCCCCGTGCCCTGGCCTGCGGTGAGGCCCTGCAGATCAGTGCGGGCCGGCGGCACCGGCTGCTGGCGACTGACCCGCCTCCTGGAACGATCTGGCTGGCCCTGTTCTGGACGCCGTTTCCGACTCATTGACCCGGCGCACCATCCAGAAGGCCGCCGCCAGGCACAGCACCGCCAACCCGAGGCCCACCACCAGCATGGGCTTGTTCTCGGCGTTCGGGGGCAGCACGATCACCTTCCGGGCCACGGCCGTGATGGCGGTCAGCAGCACCAGTTCGATCTGCACCACGTGTCGGCGCAGGTAGGAGGTGATGTTCTGCAGCACCTCGATGGCAATCAGCAGGTTGAGCAGGTCGCCTAGCACGGCGATCAGGCCTTCCCCCACCCAGCGCCGGTTGGGGTCGAACAGCTGAACCACGACCTCGAAGGTGAACTTCAGGGCCGCCACCAACAGCACCAGAAAGAGCATGACGGCCAGCAACTTGGCCACAAGACGCTCTCCCTTGTCGATGAGGCGAAGAAAGATCGTGTCCTGGAAGATCCGCTGCAGGCGTCGCATCAGTTCTTGAACGGCTGGTAGTTGGGCTGGGCCGGCGTGTCACTGGCGGGATTTTGGATCACCGTGTCGCAGGTGATCGAGCCATCGGTGGCGGTGACGCAGTTGGTGGGCTTGATCTGGGTTTCCGGCCCCACATTGCCACCACGCTTGAGCATGAAGGATTCGACCTGGGCCTGGGCTCCGCCGCTGAAGCACAGACCGGCCACCAGGGCAGCGGCGGCCCGCAGGGACCAGGGGAAGGCGCGGGTGAGGACGGCGGTGGCGTTCATGGCGGTGGGCGTCGGCGCGGGGCCGCAGGATCGGTCAGACCCCACTCTGGAGGCTGGTCGCCTGGCCCGCCAGCGCGGCGAGCGCGGTGCGTCAGCTGCCGCTGTCGCCGCGGATTTCCTGCAGCAGCAGGTCGAGCTGCCCCATCGAATCCGCCAACGGGTCACCGGCGGCGGAGAACGCACCGTCCTCGCCGGGCTCCTCGGCCAGCCACTGGGCTTCGATGGCACAGAGGCGCTCGGCCAGGCCCGCCGCCCCCTGGCGGATCCAGGTGCGGTGCAGCTCATCGAGCAGCACGGGCATGCGGATCGAACCGGCCCTCAGGGCCCGGCGCAGGTCAGACTGGGTGCGGCCGGTGAGGCGCAGCCAGTCCTTGAGGAGGCTCTGGAGCTCGTCGAGCTGCTCCGGGCTGAGGGAGGGGGCGGACGCTGGCATGGCCAGACGCTACCCCTGCTGGCGGAAGAGGGGGAACCAGCGGTCCAGCCGGCTCTGGGCCCGGGCGCGGATCGCCGGTGTGCGATGGGTGCTGCACAGCCCCAGCAGGGCCGTGAGGGCCACCATGTCGTCGCTGAAGCCGGCCGCCGGGATGAAATCGGGGATCACATCGAGGGGCAGCAGCAGGTAGGTGAGGGCGGCCAGCACGGTGAGGCGCACCTGGGGGGGGGTGCCGCCGTCGACCAGCAGCTCCACGCATTCGAAGGCGGGGCGGGCGATGGTGCGGCCGGCCCGGCGCAGCAGCCGCACCAGCAGCGCCTCATCGAGCACCGCGCTCTCGAGCACCTCGGCATCGACGGGGGCCTGGTCAGCGGGAGCAACAGCCATGGCGATCTGCTCAGAAGAAGGAACACGCCATCGAGTTGGGCGTCCATTCATTCTGTGGGCCACGCCGCGGGATCCACGAGGGGCGGATCCCCCACCATTCACTCCTCCACCAGGCCGCTCTCGATGCCGGTTTTGCGCAGCTTGCGCAGGGCCCGCTGCACCACCTGGCGGCAGTACTCGCGGCTGCATTCCAGCTGCCGGGCCACCTCGGCCAGGGTGCGCCACTCGTGGCTGCCGTCGAGCCCGAAGCGCAGCATCACCACCGTGCGCTCCTTGGGGGTGAGGTTGGATTTCTCCAGCAGGGTCCAGACCGACTCGGTGCGCTCGGCCTGCTCGGCCCGCTCCATCGGCGCCGGCTCATTGCTGGCCAGCACATCCACCAGTTCGGAGGGATCGGCCTTGGAGCGCACGGCCCCCTGCAGGCTGACGGTGACGCTGCGCAGCTCGCAGCCCAGCAGGTCTTCGACCTCGGCCACGGGCAGCCCCATGGCGGTGGCCAGCTCCCCGGCGCTGGGGGCATGGCCGTGGGACTGGAGATGGCGCGCCTTGGCGGCCCGCAGCCGGGTGAGCTTCTCGTTGACGTTGACGGGAATGCGGATCGTGCGGCTCTGGGTGGAGAGGGCACGGTTCAGACCCTGACGGATCCACCAGTAGGCATACGTGCTGAAACGGTGACCACGGGTGGGATCAAACTTTTCGACGGCGCGAGTCAGACCGATGGTGCCTTCCTGGATCAGATCAAGTAGATCCAGTCCCTTGCCCTGATAGCGCTTGGCGAGATTGACGACCAGGCGCAGGTTGGCTGTCACCATTTGCTGTTTTGCCCGCTCCCCGTTGCGCATGGTGCGCTTTTCAATGTCGTCGTAGTCGCAGGCGGGGCCACTGCCGCCCGCCTCGGAACAGCGCTCCTGCAGGCTCACCATGGCCTGCACTTTTCGGCCAAGGGTGAGCTCCTGCTCAGGGGTGAGCAGTTGATGGCGGCCGATCTCGCCGAGAAAGGCACTGAGGGAACTCGCCATAAAGCAACCGAATCGCTTTGTTGAACCTAGGGTTGTTTCTGGATGTTCCTGAAACAAACAGAAAGCCTTCAGTGTTCCGTTGCGTCTTCCGCATAAAGGGCGCCGATTCCTTATTTTCTGCCGATTTCAACCGGATGACAGAAGACGGTGTGCGCCTGGGCCCGCAGGCCAGGAGTCAGCCGCTACCGTCCGGAGCGATCCCCTGACACCAGCCGATGGCCGGGCTTCTCTCCATCCCCTCCGAGGTGCTGTCCAGCGCCGGGGTGGCCTACGTGCACTACCTGAGCTTCATGGTCTGCTTCGGCGCCCTGGTGCTGGAGCGGCGCCTGATCCGGCCCGACCCTGACCGCAAGGACGCGATCCTGATGGTGATCACGGACGTGACCTACGGCCTGGCGGCCCTGGGGGTGCTGCTCAGCGGCATCCTGCGGGTGCTGTATTTCGGCCAGGGCTCCAGCTTCTACACCGAGAACCCCCTGTTCTGGTGGAAGGTGGGCACCTACCTGGCGGTGGGCGCCCTCTCCCTCTACCCCACCATCACCTACATCCTCTGGGCGATTCCGCTGCGCAAGGGGGAGCTGCCCAACGTCAGCGAGGCCCTGGCCAACCGGCTGCGCTGGGTGCTCAACATCGAGCTGGCGGGTTTCGCCGCCATTCCTCTGATGGCCGCCCTGATGGCCCGCGGAGTCGGACTGGCGGGCTGATGGGCCGGCCGCACCGCCTGCTGGTGGCCGGCCTGGTGCCGGCGCTGCTGCTGCTGGCGGCGCCGCTCGGTGCCGCTGCAGCGGCCTGCCCGGTGGCCGGGGCCACCCGAGCCGTCGGGGAGCCGGGCCGCCAGGAGCTGGAACCAACCGCCGCCGGGCCCGAGGACTACCGCCAGCGGCTGCGGCCCACGGCCTGGGGCTGGCCCAGGCTGGACCACTGGTGCGTGTGGGTGGAGCCGGCGGCGACGGGCGGCGCCGGCCAACGCTGGGACGCCCTCTGGCTCGGGGCGGTGGAGCGGGCCCTGGGCCAGTGGCAACAGGAACTGACGATCACCCGGGTGGAGGATCCGGCGGCGGCCCAGGTGCGGATCCTGCGGCGGCGGCCGCCGCTGCAGCGGCAGGCCACCGGCCGCACCCGGGCCAGCCACGGCCGCGCCGAGCTGGCGCTGGTGGAGGCCGACCGCGGCGCCGGCTGGATCCTGGAGCCCCAGGTGCAGGTGCTGATCAGCCCGGGGCAGCGGCCGGAGGCGACTGAGGCCACCGCTTTGCATGAACTGGGCCACGCCTTCGGGCTGTGGGGCCACAGCGACGATCCCGCCGACGCCATGGCGGCCGTTCCCGGGGCCCGGCCGGTGCTGGAGCTCAGCGGGCGCGATCGGGCCACGCTGCGCTGGCTGTATGGGCAACCGACGCGATTCGGCGCGCCACTGCCGGCGGCGCCGGCATCCCGCTGAGGGGCCGTTCAGGCCGGCGGGCTCTCCTCGGCGTGGGGGGGCCGGTGGGGCGGGTGGCGGTGGTGGTAGGGGACGAAACCGGGGCCGTAGATCTGGGCCAGCCGGGTGGGGCTGAGGGCGTGGTCGGGGGTGCCGTGGCAACGCAGGCTGCGGTTGAGGCAGAGCACGCCATCGCAGGTGCGGCGCACCATCTCCAGGTCGTGCGACACCTGCAGGATCGTCCAGCCTTCGCTGCGCCGCAACTGGTAGAGGAGGGTGTGGAACTGTTCGGCCGCCCGGGCGTCGAGGCCGGCCTGGGCCTCATCGAGCACCAGCAGGCGGCGGGGGCGCACCACGCAGAAGGCCAGCAGCACCCGCTTGAGCTGGCCGCCTGAGAGCTCCGAAAGCAGGCGGTCGGCCAGGTCGTCGCAGAGGGTTTTGCGCAGGGCGGCGCGGATGGCGCTGCGGCGCTCCTGGCGACCCAGCCAGGGCAGGGACAGGCCCGGCGAATCCCAGCCCAGGCCCACGAATTCGGCCACCGTGAGCGGGAAGCGGCCCCGGGGCACCAGGGTCTGGGGCAGGTAGGCGAGCTTGGCGCGCAGCTCCCGCGGCAACTGGCCGCGGCTGCCGAGGCTGCAGCCCAGGAAGCGCACTTCGCCGGCCTGGCGGGGCAGGACGCCGAGGATGGCCTGCACCAGGGTGCTCTTGCCGGCCCCGTTCGGGCCCACCAGGGCCGTGTCGGATTCGGCCACCAGCTGGAAGCTGACGTCATCCACCGCCGTGACGGCCTCACGCCGCACGCTCAGGTGACTGACTTCGAGAACCATTTCGGCCATGGCTGCAGCCTACCCAGCCGGCCCCGGGCTGGCTGTCGCCATGCCGACGTGCCGGCCACGAGAATGGAGGCCAACGCTCTGGACCCAGACCGCCCATGACCTGCATCGCCGTGACCGGAGCTTCAGGCAAGACG
>NZ_JAGQBG010000209.1 GCF_024345515.1 Cyanobium sp. N5-Cardenillas | reverse complement strand
ATCGATCTGGATGCGCTCGCACCAGCTCACCAGGTGGGGGGAGCGGTAGGTGCCCACGTGCACGCCGGCGGCCCGCAGGATGGCGTGCAGGAAGGTGCAGATCGAGCCCTTGCCGTTGGTGCCGGCCACCTGGGCGGCGGCAAAGCGCCGTTCGGGGTGGTTCCCCGCGGCCAGGGCGCTGGCCAGCCGCTCCAGGCCCAGGTCGACGCCGCGGCGGGCGAAGGGTTCGAGCAGGTCGCCCAGGTCGACCGGGGGGGGCAGCGGGGACGGCACGGACAGGAACGGATCAGGCCAGGCTCTGGAGAGCCTTCTCCAGGCGCTTCACCGCCTTGCGCAGCTGGCGAGGCTTGATCACCAGTGGCGGCACGAACCGGACCACCCCGGGGCCGGCCGGCACCAGCAGCAGTCTTTCCGCCATGGCCGCCTTGACGATCTCCGGAGCCGTGGGCCCGCCCTCCCTAATCACCAGGCCCCGCAGCAGCCCCCAGCCGCGCTCGCCGGCCAGCCGGTCGGGATGGCGGGCCACCAGCTCCTGGAGCAGGGACTGGAGCAGCGCACCGTTGGCGCTCACCTTCTCCAGCAGGCCCCGGCGTTCGATCTCCTCGATCACGGTGAGGCCGGCGCGGCAGGCGAAGGGGTTGCCGCCGAAGGTGCTGGCGTGGTCGCCGGGGCGGAAGTGGTCGGCCGCGGCCTTGACCGCCAGGGCGCCGATGGGGATGCCGCCGCCCAGGCCCTTGGCCATGGTCAGGGCGTCAGGCTCCACCCCCAGCTGTTCGTAGCCCCACCAGCGGCCGCTGCGGCCGACGCCGATCTGCACCTCGTCGAAGATCAGCAGAATCCGGTGGGCGTCGCAGAGCTCGCGCACCCGCCGGAAGAAGGCCGGATCGCCGGGGTTGACCCCGCCCTCCCCCTGGAGGGGTTCGAGCAGCACCGCCGCCACCCGGGGACCCTCGGCTTCACAGGCGGCCAGCAGCGCTTCGAAGCCGGCGGTGTCGTTGTAGGGGAAGTAGCGGAAACCCGACACCATAGGCTCGAAGCCCTGGTGGTACTTGGGCTGGCCCGTGGCGGTCACCGTCGCCAGGGTGCGGCCGTGGAAGCTGGCCTGGGCGGTGAGGATCAGGGGCTCGGCGATGCCCCGCACCAGATGGCCATGCTTGCGGGCCAGCTTGATGGCGGCCTCGTTGGCTTCGGCGCCGGAATTGCAGAAGAACACCCGGTCGGTGCAGCTGCGGGCGGTGATCGCCGTGGCCAGCGCTTCCTGTTCCGGGATCCGGTAGAGGTTGGAGACGTGCTGGAGCCGGCCCAGCTGCCGGCAGAGTCGCTGCTGCAGCACCGGATCACTGTGGCCAAGGGTGCAGACGGCAATGCCGGCCACCATGTCGAGATAGCGCCGCCCCTGCTGATCCCACAGCCAGACCCCACGGCCCCGCTTCAGCTCCAGGGGGTAACGGGCGTAGGTGTCCATCACCGGTTCGATGGGAGCGGTGGGACTCGAACCCACATGCCCGAAGGCGCTCGATTTTGAGTCGAGTCCGTCTACCAATTCCGGCACGCTCCCGCAGGCCGGACTCTAGGCGGCGACCGATGGCAGCCTGCGGATCGAAGCGCCGGCGGCGTTGAGTTTGCCCTCCAGACCGGCGTAGCCCCGGTCGAGGTATTCCAGGCCCCGCACGGTGGTGATGCCGTCGGCGGCGAGGCCCGCCAGCACCATGGCGGCGGAGGCGCGCAGGTCGGTGCCATGCACCGGGGCGCCGCTGAGGCGGGCCACCCCCTCGACGCAGGCGGTGTTGCCCTGCATGCGGATCGACGCCCCCATGCGCTGCAGTTCGGCCACGTGCTGGAGACGGTTCTCGAAGATGTTCTCCACCACCATGCTGGTGCCCTCGGCGGTGGCCAGCAGGGCCATGAACGGGGCCTGCAGGTCGGTGGGGAAGCCTGGGAAGGGCTGGGTGCGCAGATCCACCGCCCGCACCTTGCCGGCGGTGAGGATCAGGCCCTGGCCGTCAGCCTCGATGCGGCAGCCGGCCTCCTCGAGTTTGGTGATCACGGCACCGAGGTGCTCGGGCAGGGCAGGGAAGACCCGCAGCCGGGAGCGGGTGATGGCGCCGGCCAGCAGGAACGTGCCCGCCTCGATGCGGTCGGGGATGACGGCGTAGTCAGCCCCGTGCAGCCGCTCGACGCCGACGATGGTGATGGTGGGGGTGCCGGCGCCGCGCACCTTGGCCCCCATGGCCAGCAGCAGCCGGGCGAGATCGATCACCTCCGGCTCCTGGGCGGCGTTGTCGATCACCGTCTCGCCGTCGGCGAGGGCCGCCGCCATCATCAGGGTCTCGGTGGCGCCGACGCTGGGGCAATCGAGGTGGATGTGGCCGCCGGTGAGACGGCGCTGGCGGCCGGGCACCACGGCGGTGACCACACCGTGCTCGATGGTGACCTGGGCACCGAGGGCCTTCAGTCCCTTGACGTGCTCCACCACGGGCCGGGTGCCGATCTGGCAACCCCCGGGCAGGGGCACCTGGGCCATGCCCATGCGGGCCAGCAGGGGGCCGATGCAGAAGAAGCTGGCCCGCAGGCTGTTGACCAGCTCATAGGGCGGGGCGGCGGTGGTGATGTGGTCACCGTGCAGCACGATCGCGTCGCCCCCCCGCTGCACCCGCACCCCCAGGGCGGCAAGGATCTCCCCCATCGCCGTGATGTCGGTGAGGGGGGGCACATTGCTGAGCCGCAGGCCGTCTTCGGTGAGCAGGCAGGCGGCCATCAGCACCAGGGCCGAATTCTTGGCGCCGCTGACCCTGAGTTCGCCATCCAGTCGCCGTCCACCACTGATCTCCAGCCTGGTGCCGGCGATGGCCTTGACAGGCATGGGGGATACGGTCATGGACAGGAGTCCTGGTATCAATTTCTGGGGCATCTTGACAACGATTGATCCCGTCGTCTAGGGGTCGCCGCTCAAAGTGTCTTGCCGCCGACGCTCTGCGGGCTGGTCCACCGGCGATGATTTATGCTCCGACCAGCGCCGCGGCCTCCGTGGTGGCTCATCGCCCGCGGATGTGGCGGAATTGGTAGACGCGCTAGTTTCAGGTACTAGTGGCAGCAATGTCGTGGGAGTTCAAGTCTCCCCATCCGCATGATCACTCCATGATTGTTCTCAAGATCACCAACGCCTCCGATGTCGTCGCAGCGAACATCGGCAAGTTTCTGGAAAGCCTCACTCCAGATGGCTTCGACCAGATCAAGGTGGAAGACATCGTGATCGACCGTCTGGTCGAGAATCTCAAGGCTGAAGGCATCCGCGGTGAGGTGGCGGCTTTCAAGGGTCTTGATCTCAACGACGACGACCTCGTCATTCAAGATCACCTCAAGCTCCGGCGCCGCAAGACGATCTGACGCCGACGGGCCCCTCCCCTGACCTCCACGGCCCGCACCCGGGCGGCGATCTGATCCGCAGTGTCCGCAATCCCCTCATCCAGGCGGTGCGGCGTCTGCACCGCTCCAGTGGACGGCTGGAGCAGGGTCTCCTGCTCCTGGAGGGAACCCACCTGCTCCAGGAAGCCCTCGAGCTTGGCCTGCGACCCGACCTGGTCCTGGCCACACCCGACTGGCAGGAACGCCATGGCGCCCTGTTGGCGCGGCTGCCGGACGCTGGCCGGCTCCGGACCGCCAGCCCCGAGGTCCTGGCCGCCGCCGCCACCACCGGCCACCCCGACGGGGTGCTGCTGACCCTGGCGATGGCCCAGCTGCCTGCCCCCGCAGCGGCCGCCTCGGCGCCGGGCTTCGTGCTCGCCCTCGACCGGCTCCAGGATCCGGGCAACCTGGGCACCCTGCTGCGCACGGCGCTGGCGGCGGGGGTGGAGCGGGTGTGGCTGGCGGAGGGGGCCGATGCGCTGCAGCCGAAGGTGTTGCGGGCCTCCAGCGGCGCGGCCCTGGCCCTGCCGATCGAGCGGATGCCAGCCCCTGACCTGGAGGCCCGGCTGGTCGAAGCGCAGTCCCACGGCGTGCAGCTGGTGGCGGCGATGGTGCCCGAGGCGGCGGGGTCGGTGCAGCCCTACTGGGAGCTGGACTGGTGCCGGCCCACGGCCCTGCTGCTCGGGAACGAGGGGGCCGGGCTGGCACCGGAGCTGGCCCGGCTGGCCGACCAATGGGTGACGATCCCCCATAGCCCCGCCGTGGAGTCGCTCAATGTGGCGGCCGCGGCCGCCCTGCTGCTGCTGGAGCGGACCCGCCAGGCCCACGGCCGGCCCGCGCCCTGACAGGGGAGAATGCCGCTACCCATGCAGCCCCGTCCGGTGACCGCAGCACCCGCCACTCCCCCCTCCGGCTTCGATTTCGACGTGATCGTGATCGGCGCCGGTTATGGCGGTTTCGATGCGGCCAAACATGGGGCCGACCACGGCCTGAAGGTGGCGATCGTGGAATCCCGCGACATGGGCGGCACCTGCGTCAACCGGGGCTGTGTGCCGTCCAAGGCCCTGCTGGCGGCCAGCGGCCGGGTGCGGGAACTGGCCGACGCCGAGCACCTCAAGGGCTTCGGCATCCATGCGGCGCCGGTGCGCTTCGAGCGCCAGAAGATCGCCGACCACGCCGCCCAGCTGGTGGCCACGATCCGCACCAATCTCACCAAAACGCTGGAGCGCTCCGGCACCACGATCCTGCGGGGCAAGGGACGGCTCGACGGGCCCCAGCGGGTGGCCGTGCGGGAGGCCAGCGGGGTGGAGCGTGTCTATGCGGCCCGCGAGGTGATCATCGCCACCGGCTCCGATCCCTTCGTGCCGCCCGGCATCGAGACCGACGGCCGCACCGTGTTCACCAGTGACGAGGCCATCAATCTGGAGTGGCTGCCCCGCTGGATCACGATCATCGGCAGCGGCTACATCGGCCTGGAATTCGCTGATGTGTACACGGCCCTGGGCTGCGAGGTCACCATGATCGAGGCCCTTGATCGGGTGATGCCCACCTTTGACCCGGATATCGCCAAGATCGCCGCCCGCCATCTGATCGATGGCCGCGACATCGACGCCCGCTCCGGCGTGCTGGCCAGCAAGATCACCCCCGGCTGCC
>NZ_JAGQBG010000208.1 GCF_024345515.1 Cyanobium sp. N5-Cardenillas | reverse complement strand
GGCGGCATCGGCGAGCACCAGCATGGAGTTGAAGATGTTGAGGCTCTTGTTCTCCATCGCGCCCATGTTGAAGTGGCGCACGGCGACGATGTTGTACTCGTCGAGGTCGTAGGCCAGGCCATAGACGCGCTCGTCCCACTCCATCGCCCGCTTCAGGGACGCCATGGCGTGGGCGGTGAAGGGGGCATCGCCCGGCTCCACGTGCAGGCGCAGCTGCACGGTGCGGCCGTCGGCGGTGACGAAGCTGTCGCGCACCTCCTCCAGCCGGCCCGCCACCAGGGCGAACAGGTAGGAGGGCTTGGGGAACGGGTCGTCCCAGACGGCGTAGTGGCGTGCTTCCCCGCCTGGCCCGGGCGGCAGGTCGCCGCTCTCGATGCCGTTGCCGTTGGAGAGCAGCACCGGGCAGCTGTCCCGGTCGGCCTCTATCCGCACCCGGAAGCGGCTGAGCAGGTCGGGACGATCCGGGTGATAGGTGATGCGGCGGAAGCCCTCCGCCTCGCACTGGGTGGTGACCATCCCCCCGCTCACGTAGAGGCCTTCCAGGCTGGTGTTGGCCCGTGGGTCGAGCCACACCGTGCTGGTGACCACGAAGGGCCGATCGGGTGGTTGCAGCACCAGCAGGCGGCCGTGCTCCATCTGGAACGCTTCGGCGGGCAGGGGAACGCCGTCCAGTTCCAGGGAGCGCAGCTCCAGATCCACGCCCCGCAGCTCCAGCGGCCCCTGGGCACCGGCCCCGGGGAGGAACGCCAGTCGCGCCTCCACCAGGGCATGGTCGGCGAACAGGCGCACCGTCAGATCGGTGCGCTCGAGCCGGTAGGGCGCCGGTCGGTAGTCGGCGAGGTGCACGACGGCCATCAGAGGCTCACTTGGGGGCTGGCTTGGCGGTGCCCTGCTGCTTGATGGCGTCCTGAACCTTCTTCATGACGTCGGCCGGCACTTCCTTGGGGCAGATCTCAGCGGCACCGAGGACGGCCGAATTGATGGCGCCGCGGCGCAGCTCTTCGATGGTGAGGGCCTTGGTGCCCACCTGCTGGATCTCGCCCTTGTGCTGGCCGAGGATCAGCTGGGCGATGGTCTCGCCGGCGATGCCCACGGATTTCTCGAAGTCGATGCCGGCGGCGCGGGAGATGCAGACGTTGACGGCGCCGATGCGCGTGTAGAGAGCCATCTCAGCGGCGGTGGCGGGTGCGGCATGGGCCGCCACGGGGGCCAGCAGCATCGGCATGGCCAGCAGGGGTGCCACCAGCAGCGGCCGGGTGCGACGAAGCAGAAGAGACAAAGGGGTAGAAATCCGTGAACCCCCATCGTGATGCATCACAGCAGCTGACACACCCGCCGCAGAGTCCGCTCCGCGAGGCGGCCCTGCCGCCGGGGCTCCGGCGCCGACAGCGCTTAACCGATCGGTTCTCCCGCCGCCTCAAGCCGGATCTCGTGGTGGAGCTCCACCAGCTCGAGGCTGCCGTGGCGCCAGGTGTGGATCGAGCGGGAGCGATAGCGGTCCTGGTCCACCAGGCGGATCTGCTCGAGCACTTCCCAGTCGTCGTAGTGGGACTGGAACGCCATGGTGTGCTCATCGATCTGGCGGATCTGGCTGACCGTGGGGGCCCCCGCCAGGTAGCCGCAGCTGCGCCGCAGCTGGTGACCGCACAGCCAGGCCTCCATCGTGCCCTCGGCCCGGTAGTCGGGTTTGGTGTCGAAGAACGGCTGGTGCCCCTCCGCCCACCAGGTGAAGCGGTAGCCCTCGTCGCCGTCCACCAGTTCGCTGTGGACCTCGATGCGCAGGTTCATGTCCACCCGCAGCACCGCGTCGTCCTCGGTGAAGAAGTAGGTGCGGCGCGACCGCCAGAGCCCCAGGTTTCGGGCGAACCAGCGCCGCAGGCTGCTGTCGAGGCGGATGCGGCTCTGCACGGGGGGAACCCTGGAGAGACCGGGCTGGGTCGGTGTGGTCATGGCGGGCCCACCCAGGCACACGGACGCGATCTCTGAAGTCCTAGCGACGTTTCCGGGTTCTGCCCAAAACCCCATAAGGTTGGGGGCATTGCCGCATGCCTGCCCTTGCCGGTCCTGGGGGAGTCGGAGTTCCCGGTGTCGGCGGTGCCGGCAGCCACCACGGACGCCAGTGTCGCCGGCGCTGAGGCCCAGAAACAGCTGAAGCTGCTGCTGGTGGCGGCCCGCCACCACATGGCCTCGGCCGACCTGAGGGCCCTGCTGGCCTTCCTGAACTCGGAGGAGTGCACCTGCAAGGTGTCCCTCCAGGTGGCCGATCCAGCCGACCACCCCGAGCTGCTCGAGTTGCACCGGCTGGTGGCCACCCCGGCCCTCATCAAGCTCGATCCCCTGCCCAAGCAGGTCTTCGCCGGCAACACCCTGGCCCAGCAGCTGCGCATCTGGCTGCCCCGCTGGCAGCAGATGGAGGTGGTCACCACCCTCGGGCTCAGCCTGCGGCCGGCGGAGATCGACGGCAGCCGCAGCCAGCGGGAGGTGCAGCTCGAGGACCAGCTGCTGGTGCTGCGTCAGGAGAACGAAACCCTGATCGAGCGGCTCGGCGTCCAGGAACGGCTGCTGCGCATGGTGGCGCACGAGCTTCGCACCCCCCTCACTGCCGCCAAGCTGGCCCTGCAGAGCCACGCCCTGGGCCAGATCGACGAGAGCCGCTTCCGCGACGTGCTCAACCGCCGCCTCGACGACATCGAGGCCCTCTCCAGGGACCTGCTGGAGGTGGGCACCACCCGCTGGGAGGCCCTGTTCAACCCCCAGCGCCTCGACCTGAGCCAGGTGGCGGCCGAGGCCATCCTGGAGCTGGAGAAGCTCTGGGTGGGTCGGGGCCTGCAGCTGGTCACCGACATCCCCGCCGACCTGCCCGATGTTCATGCCGACCAGCGGCGCATGCGGCAGGTGATGCTCAACCTGCTGGAGAACGCCCTGAAGTTCACCCCCGATGGCGGCAAGGTGAGCCTCAGCCTGATGCACCGCACCAGCCAGTGGGTGCAGGTGAGCATCTGCGACAGCGGCCCGGGCATCCCCCGCCAGGAGCAGCACCGCATCTTCCAGGACCGGGTGCGGCTGCCCCAGACCTCCGGAACCACCTCCGGCTTCGGCGTGGGGCTCTCCGTCTGCCGCCGCATCGCCGAGGTGCACGGCGGTCGCATCTGGGTGGTGTCGGAACCCGGCGAAGGCGCCTGTTTCAACTTCACGGTGCCGGTCTGGACCGGCCAGAGCTCCCCCGAACCCGATCGCGCCGCCACTGGCCGATCCGCCAGCGGCGACCTTCCTTGACGAAGGGTCCCTCCGGCCCGTAGCGTCCAGCACATCAGACCGGTCGCAAGCCGGCTGTGGCCTCGCCCCCATCGTCTAGAGGCCTAGGACACCTCCCTTTCACGGAGGCGACAGGGGTTCGAATCCCCTTGGGGGTATCCATCGGTTGCGGGTCCGAGGCGATCTTGCCTTGGACCGATCAGCCTGCTTCGAAGCGTCGCTGGGCTTCCCGCTGCACGCCCCTCAGGTTGCTGGCCAGGTCCTCCTTGAGGCGCTGCTCGATCAGACCGATGGGCATGCCCGGTTTGCCCTGCACGGTGAGGTCATAGAGGAGCCAGGTGCTGGTGTCGTCGACGCCCACCTGCCAGAGGCCCTGGAAGCAGCGGAAATCGCCCTCCAGCATGCGGAAGGCGAGGCGGCCCTGGTCAGGATCTTCACTCAGCTCCAGCTGCACCCGGGCACTGAAACGCAGGCCGCAGAACTGCTGGGTGCCCACCTGCTCCAGGGCCACCTGGTTGCCGCGACGCCAGAGCTGGCGGGAACTGGCCAGGTTGGGGATGAAGCGGTCGAGGTGGTCGTAATCGGTGAGCACCGACCAGATCCACTCGGGGGCAAGGCTGAGCCGCAGCTGCACCGCCAGGCGGCGGGTGCCCTGGGGGAGCCGCTCCATCTCCTGCTGGATCGTGTCGAGGGCACAACAGGCCTCTCTGGCGACCATGGCCTCGGGGGACGGGAGAGTCACGGGGCTGGGAAACAACGCCAGGGGCTGGGCCAAGACGGATCGGAGCTCGCTCGGGGCTGGGGGGAGGGTGGCAGCGGACGGCACCGGCAAGGGTGCGTCGGAACACAAACTAGCCCGTGTTTCCGCTTTCCGGTCAAAGAGGCCACCCCGAGGGGAGTGAGGCGAGTTCTCTATGATCGGCCCGATTTTCGGCACCGTTGCCCGCATGCGCGTTTCCACCGGCAAGGCCACCCAGTCCGACGGCCGCATGTTCACGGTTGTCGTCGAAGGCTTCGGCGTCGGGCTGCAGCGGCGGGCGGAACGCCGTCTCACCGTGCCCTTCAACCAATTGCAGCGACTGATGCAGACCATCGCCCTTCAGGGTGGTCGGATCCGGGCCATCAGCGCTGAGGAGGTCCGGGTCGGGTCCGAACCCCTGGTCCCCGCCACCGAAGCCGCAGGCGCCCCCGCCCCGGACGCCCCCCCCACCCCCGCCAGGAAAGCCCCCGTGAGCCACGCCGACGTTCCGGTCAATTTGTACAAGCCGAAAGACCCCTTCATCGGCACGGTCACCGGCAACTACAGCCTCCTGACCGAAGGGGCCATCGGCCGGGTGAACCACATCACCTTCGACCTCTCCGAAGGCAACCTGCACTACGTCGAAGGCCAGAGCATCGGCATCATTCCCGATGGCGAGGACGCCAACGGCAAGCCCCACAAGCTGCGCCTTTATTCGATCGCCAGCACCCGCCACGGCGACAACTGCGAAGGCGGCACCGTCTCCCTCTGCGTCCGCCAGCTCCAGTACGAGAAGGACGGCGCCACCATCAACGGCGTCTGCTCCACCTTCCTCTGCGACATCGAACCCGGCGCCAAGGTGAAGATCACCGGCCCGGTGGGCAAGGAGATGCTCCTGCCCCCCGATGAGGATGCCAATGTGATCATGCTGGCCACCGGCACGGGCATCGCTCCGATGCGGGCCTACCTGCGCCGCATGTTCGAGCCCGCCGAGCGCGCCAAGAACCCCGAGTACCAGTTCCGCGGCAAGGCCTGGCTGATCATGGGCGTCCCCAAAACCCCCAACCTCCTCTACGAGGACGACTTCCAGCGCTATCTGGCCGAGTACCCGGAGAACTTCCGCTACACCAAGGCGATCAGCCGCGTGCAGCAGAACCCCAGCGGTGGCCGCATGTACATCCAGGACCGGGTCACCGAGCAGGCCGATGAGATCTTCTCTCTGATC
>NZ_JAGQBG010000207.1 GCF_024345515.1 Cyanobium sp. N5-Cardenillas | reverse complement strand
CTGCGAATTTCAAGGAGGGCATGGCCGGCAAGCGCGGCGCCGTGCAGATTCCCATGCTGGGCGGCACGATCAGCCCGGCCTACAACAATCCCGACTGCCCCAGCCTCAAGCTGACCCAGGCCCAGCTGGCCGACATCTTCCTCGGCAAGATCACCAACTGGAGCGCCCTGGGCTGTCCGGCCCGGCCCCTCACCGTGGTGCACCGCTCCGATGGCGCCGGCACCACCTTCAACTTCACCAATTCGCTCGCCTGCTTCTCGCCGGAATGGAAGAAGAGGGTGGGCGTCGGCAAATCGGTGCAATGGCCTGTGGGACTGGGCGCCAGGGGGAACGAGGGGGTGGCCGGCCTGATCCAGAACACCCCCGGTTCGCTCGGCTACGTGAATCAGGCGTTCCTGCGCGGGGTCGTCAAGCCGGCGGCGCTGCAGAACAAGGACGGACAGTTCGTGATGGCGGATTCAAAGTCGGGGGCGGCAGCGTTGAACAACGTCACCCTCGACGAGCGTCTCGGTGGGGAGGACTGCAACCCGGCGGGAGCTGAAAGCTTCCCGATCGTGGCGTTCACCTGGATCCTGGCCTATCAGAGCGGACAAGGAGAGGACAAAGCGGAAGCCATGCGCACCTTCCTGCTGTGGGCGCTGGAGGAAGGCCCCCAGCAGCAGGCGGCGGAGCTGGGCTTTGTCCCCCTCACCGGCGACGTGCTGAAGCGGGTCAAGGAGGAGGTGGCCAAGATCAAGGGCTGATCCGGTGCCCGCGACCCAGGCGGGGACGCCGCGATGAAGTTCAAGGACTACTACGCGGCCCTCGAGGTCGACCGCGAGGCCAGCGCCGAGGAGATCAAGAAGGCCTACCGAAAACTGGCGCGCCAGTACCACCCCGATGTGGCCAAGGAGGAGGGGGCCGAGGAGCGCTTCAAGGAGATCAGCGAGGCCTACCAGACCCTCTCCGATCCCCAGAAGCGCCAGGCCTACGACGACCTCGGCCGCCACGGCCCCGGCGAAGAGTTCCATCCCTCACCGGAATGGGACAGCCGCTTCTCGCGCGGCGGCGGCAGTCAGCAGGAGGTGGAGCTGGCCGACCTGTTCGAACGGATGGGCTTCGGTGGTGGCGGCTTCGGCGGCTTCGGTGGCGGCACCGGCGGACCCCGGCGGCCGGGGGCGGACTTCCCGATCCGCGGCCAGGACGTGGAGGTGGCCACTGAGCTGAGCCTGGAGCAAGCCGCCCGGGGGACGGAGGTGTCGTTCTCGCTCAGCGTTCCGGTGCTGGGGGCCGATGGCCGGGTGGAGAAGCAGAGCCGCAGCGGCCGGATCCGGGTGCCCCGCGGCGTGGTGGAGGGGGAGCGGCTGCGGGTGCCGGGCAAGGGGGGCGACGGCATCGCCGGCGGTGCCCCCGGCGATCTCTATCTGGAGGTGCGGCTGGCGCCCCATCCGCGCTTCAAGGCCGTGGGCCACGACCTCTACCTGGAGCTGCCGATCGCCCCTTGGGAGGCGGCCCTGGGGGCAGAGATCAACGTGCCCAGCCTCGATGGACCGGTGGCGGTGAGCCTGAAGCCGGGGATGCGCAGCGGCCAGAAGCTGCGCCTGGCCGGCAAGGGCCTGCCCCAGCGGCGCGAGGGGGCGGGCGATCTCTACGGTGTGATTCAGATCGTGCTGCCCGAAAAGATCGGCGAACGGGAGCAGGCGCTGTACCGCGAACTCGCCGAAGCCTCCGCCTTTAGCCCCCGCCACCACCTCGAAGGACCTTCCACCGATGGCTGACGACCTGCTGATCCCCGACGACGACGAGGGGTGCACTGTGGCCCTCGAGGAGCTGCTGGCCGCCTCGGGTCTGGGCCACGAGGAGGTGATCGAACTGGTGCAGTTCGGGGTGTTCCGCTGCGCCCAGCACGCGCCGGTCTGGACCTTCCACGTCCGCACCGTGCGCCTGGCCCGCCGCGCCGCCCGTCTGCGCGACGACTTCGGCCTCAACGTCTCCGGGATGGCCCTGGCCCTCACCTACCTGGAGCGCATCGAGGCCCTCGAAGGGCGGCTGCGGGAGCTGGAATCGCAGTTGCCGCGGTGAGGGTTCAGCTGGCGGAGTCGTCGTCGATCTCGCCACAGCGCTTCAGAACGGTGGTGATCACGGCCGGAGTAATGCGGAAATCGCTGCGATGCAGTTCTCCAAACACGGCCCGGGCTGGAGGGATCAGGCCACGCAGACGGGCCATGCCAATCACGGCAGCGGTGCCCGCAACCTTCAGGCCAAGTTCCTGGGCCACCGCCCGGCCGGCCCGTTCGTCGATCAACAGCAGCACCGGTCCTGGCCTGGAGAGGGCCAGGCGGATGCTGGCCGCTTCGCCTTCGTCGAGGTCAGGTAACTCCGGCCCCTGCGGCTGATCCGCTATGACCTCCAGCCAGCCGGCCTTGATCGCAGCGGTGATCAGCGCCTCCTGGGCGGTGAATCTGCCGGTGAGCACCTCATCGGCCACGGTGGCGGGGAGCAGCACGGTTCCGAACAGCTCCCGCAACCAGCCGATCCCGTTGACCTGGGCCAAGCCGATCAGGGGGCTGGCGTCGCTGATGACGATTGCAGCCACTGCTCCAGGGTGTCGAGATCGGCGCGGGTTTCGGCTTCCGTCAGACGGATCGCCGCGATGCCGAGTCGCGAGAGATGGACGATGAAGGTGGCGGTGTCCATGTCGGCCACGCGGGCGGCCCTGGCCAGGGAGAGCTCGCCGTCGCGGAAGAGGGCCGTCGCCAGGGCTGGCCTCACTCCCGGCGCCTGCAGGAGACCTTGCTGGTCAAGGCCCACCAGCAGGGCATCGGGGTGGTCGCGGTTCAGCACCACCACCATGGCGGTCTTGGCCTGGCGCAGGGCCTCAGACGGATTGTTCTTGAGGCCGCTGACGCTCACGGCACGCATGGCCATCGCCGCAGGGAAGAACGGACAGGACGATCTTATGGCCTTTTGCCGGGGGCTTGAGCCAGGGGCCGATTGGTGCGCCCAGCTAAAGCCCCACCTTGCGACGCCCCCAGGCCATGCCCGCCGCATAGCCGATCGCCGGCAGCAGCAGCCCGAAGTTCAGGGGGATCTGCACCAGCAGAACGATGCCCACCAGCCAGGGGACCAGCAGCAGGCACCCGAAGGCCAGCTGGCTGAAGCGGGAGCGGCGCGCCAGGCGGCCCGAGCCCTGCACCAGGCGGGGCACGCCCTTGCCCAGGCCGTAGCCCAGCAGCACGGTGACAACGGTGAGCAGGATCGCGCCCATGGCGGGGAGGCAGGCCCATGGATTCTGCATCCAGCCGACCTAATGTGGTCACAGCAATGCCAAATACCATGGCTGATGTGGTCGCCAATCAGGTGTCGGTGCGGGAGCTGAAGACCCACCTGTCCGCCTGGCTGGCTCGCGCTCAGTCCGGTGAAGTGGTGGAGGTCACCTCCCACCGCAGGCCAATCGCCCGCATCACCGCTGTCAGGACAGCGGATCCGGGCACAACCCATCCGCTGCAGGCGGCGATGGATGCCGGCCTCGTCAGCTGGAGCGGCCAGAAGCCTGCCTTCCCCCCTCCGGTCTCTCTCAGCGGCGTCGGCAAAAGCGTCAGTGAGATGGTGCTGGAGGATCGGGGTCAGGGGTGATCCTCTTCTGCGACACCAGTGCGCTGATCAAGCTGCTGATCAGCGAGCCGGGCTCCGATCGGATGCTCCAGGCCAGCCTTGAGGCTGAGGCCTTGGCGGTGTGCCGCCTCACCTGGGCGGAGGCGATGGCGGGCCTGGCCCGTCGGCAGCGGGAACACCCTGAGGACGCCGAAGCGCTGGAACAGGCCCGCCAGCAACTGATCCTGAGCTGGGAGCACTGCACGATCGTGGAGGTGACCCAGCGGCTGGTTGAAACGGCCGGGCGCTTCGCCGATGGCTTCGCCCTGCGGGGCTACGACAGTGTCCAGCTGGCGGCCGCCCATGAACTGGATCGCAGCAGCGATCAGCCGGTGAGCTTCGCCTGTTTCGACCGACGCCTGCGGCAGGCGGCCGCTCTGATGCGGCTGGACGTGCTGGTTTGAGATGGGCCGGCCTGGGGCGAAACGGAAACGAGCAGGCGGCTATTCGCAGACAGGCACGTAGGGCACCGCGATCGTTTCGATCGCGCTCTTCGTGGCAAACGCCCCAAGCACCTGCTGGCCGCCCCGATTCACCGTGACGAACCGCCCGGCGAAGGTCTCGTCGTAGGCCGAGGTGGCGGAGAGGCCGGCGGCGCGCGCGCGCTTGAGCAGATCGCCCACGGTGCCGCCGGGAATGGCGACCCCGAACGACGTCCGCACACCGGCCGAAAAGGCGAAGACCCGCAACGTGCCCCGTTCGAACTGGGCCGTGCCGACGATTCCCGCCGGCGCCTTGGGCCCTTTGAGCCTGTAGACAACAGGCCGCGGCGGCCCGCCGAGCTCACAACCGGGGCCCGGATCGGAGAGCCAGCCCGTGGCGACGGCTTCGGCCCGGCCCATGCCGAGACGCAACGGGCCGATCCCGTCGAGGCGGAGCACCGGGCTTGGTCCGCGCCCATCGGCCCATGCCGATCCGGCCGCCAGCAGCAGGATGGCCCCCATGGCCCCAAGCCGTGCAGCGCGACGCAGCGTGTGGCCGATCCGGCGTGTCATGGTCTGACTGTATGGGCAGCAGCTCCGACCCCCGCCTGATCGACGGCCCCGACGACGCGCCGGCCACCGTGCTGCTGGCCCATGGGGCCGGGGCACCGATGGACAGCCCCTTCATGGCGGCGATCGCCGGCGGACTGGCCGCGGCGGGCTGGCGGGTGGTGCGCTTTGAGTTCGGCTACATGGCCCGCATGCGCGAGACAGGCCGCCGCCAGGGGCCCGAGCGGATGCCAGTGCTGCAGGAGGCGTTCCGCCAGCAGGTGCGGCTGGAGACGGGCGAGAGCCCGCAGCGGCCGCTGTTCATCGGCGGCAAGTCGATGGGCGGGCGGGTGGCCAGCCTGCTGGTGGATGACCTGGCCGCCAGCGACGGGGTGCGGGGCTGCCTGTGCCTGGGCTACCCCTTCCACCCGCCCGGCAAGCCGCTGCAGCTGCGCACCGAGCACCTGGCCGCCCTGCGCACGCCCACCCTGATCCTGCAGGGGGAGCGCGACACGTTCGGGCGGCGCGAGGAGGTGGAGACCTACAGCCTCTCGGCGGCGGTGCAGCTGGGCTGGATCCCCAGTGGGGACCACAGCTTCAAGCCCACCCGGAGTTCGGGCCTCAGCGAGGCGGAGTACTGGGCGACGGCGGTGGCGTGGAGCGATCGGTTTGTGCGGGA
>NZ_JAGQBG010000206.1 GCF_024345515.1 Cyanobium sp. N5-Cardenillas | reverse complement strand
CCTAATGCCTCTCCAGATGATAAGAAATGGTCTTTAGCGATACTGGGAAGTTTCGCTGGTGCTTGTGTCTCTTATTTAAAGCAGAGCTGAGCAATGCCCGAGCATGGCGGCCTCGGCCTGGCGGCAGTCGCGGGCGCTGTAGAGCAGCTCGGCGTCGGTCATGGTGCGGGCCTTCTCAGCCCAGCGGGTGAAGTCGGCGGCGGTGGCAGCGGGTGCGGCGGTGGTCATGGCGGCGAAGCGGTGGGACGGCGGGGGCACCTCTGCCCCCTTGATTCAGACTGTAGCGCATCCGTGAGGATTGGACCAGCAACCGGCTCAGTCCTTCCTGGTCGGCTGGATCAGCCACACGGCATTTCGGGGTGGCACCGGGCCGCGGCGGGGATCGGCCGGGGCCGTGGTCCGCACCCGCCAGCCGGCGACCGTGGCCGGCCAGTGCTGGTGATGGTCCACGGTCACCATGCCGTCCGAGTGAACGGCCCGCACGTAGAACTCGCTGCGCCACTCCCCGGGCTCGCGGAACCACAGCCAGCACCGGCGGCCCGGCTCCAGGGGCGGCGGCGGCTTGCCAGGGGTGGTGACCGGAGCCAGCAGGTCCAGGGTCAGAAGGCTGTCGCTCACTGGTCTCCAGGCTGGTGACCGCAGCCTAGACGGCCGTGCGCGAAGTCGCCCGGTGAGCGAGCTCTGCCTGAGCTGGCTGCGGGGCCGGCGGCCCCACCTGCGCACCTGGGCGATCAGCGCCACCATCGGCAACCTGGAGGAGGCGGCCCAAGCCGCGGTGGGTGTCGGCGTCGAGCCCCGGATCATCACCGCCCGGATCCGGCGGGACACGCAGATTCGCAGCCTGCTGCCCGACACGATCGACGGCTTCCCATGGGCCGGCCATCTGGGTCTGCGCATGTACGAGGAACTGGTGGCCGCCCTGGAGCCGGACGTCTCCACGCTGCTGTTCACCAACACCCGCAACCAGGCTGAGCGCTGGCACCAGTGCCTGCGTTTCGCCTGCCCGGAGATGGAGGGGGCCCTCGCCCTGCACCACAGCGCCATCGACCGGGCCGGGCGCGAGGCGATCGAAGCGGGTGTGAAAGCCGCGGAGATCCGCTGGGTGGTGTGCACCAGCTCCCTTGATCTGGGGGTCGACTTCCAGCCGGTGGAGCGGGTGGTGCAGATCGGCAGTGCCAAGAACCTGGCCCGGCTGCTGCAGCGGGCGGGGCGCTCGGCCCATCAGCCCGGCGGCACGGCCCAGGTGCTGTTCATGCCCACCAATGCCCTGGAACTGCTGGAGGTGTCCGCCATGCGACGGGGGCTGGGGGAGGGGCTGGTGGAACATCGCCGCCCGCCGCAGGCGCCGCTCGATGTGCTGCTGCAGCACCTGGTGACCCTGGCCTGCGGTCCGGGCTTCGAGCCCGAGGCGACGTTTGGGGCCGTGCGCCGCACCTGGAGCTACCGGGGGCTGGAGCGCAGCCGCTGGGACTGGTGTCTGCGCTTTCTCGAGCACGGGGGGGACTGCCTGGGGGCCTATCCGCGCTACCGCAAGCTGGAGCGACAGCCAGCGGAGGCCAGCGCCGGCGTCCGTCAGCGTTTCGTGGTGCGGGAACCGACGGTGGCCCGCCTGCACCGGCTCAACATCGGCACGATCAGCGCCGATCGGGCCGTGACCGTGCGCTTCGTGCGCGGGGCCGTGCTGGGCCACGTGGAGGAAGTGTTCATCGGCCGGCTCAAACCCGGCGATGTCTTCTTCTTCGCCGGCCGCCAGCTGGAGTTCGTGCGGTTGCGGGAGATGACCGCAATGGTGAAGGCCACGACGCGCCGCAGCGCCATGGTGCCGGCCTGGGGGGGCGGCCAGATGGCCCTCTCCGATCTGCTCAGTGCCCACCTGCGCAACGAAGTCGACCGCTGCGCCCGCGCCCTCGACGGGGAGAAGGGATTCACGCTGGACACAGCCGAGCTGCAGGCCCTGCGGCCGCTGCTGGAGCGCCAGGTGCTGCTCTCCGCCCTGCCCCGCCGCCAGCAGTTTCTGGTGGAGTTGTGCCACACCCGGGAGGGGAGCCATCTCTACGCCTACCCCTTCGAAGGACGCTTCGTGCATGAGGGCCTGGGCTTCCTGTGGTCGTGGCGGCTGGCCCGCCACCATCCCGGCACCCTCACGGTGTCAGTGAACGACTACGGCTTCGAGCTGCTGGCGGCCCGGGACTACCCCTTCGAGGAGCTGCTTGAGCTGCATGGGGACACCCTGCTCGACCCTGGGGGCCTGCTGGAGGATCTGGAGCGGGCGGTCAACCTGTCAGAGCTGTGCCGCCGTCGGTTCCGTTCCATCGCCCAGGTGAGCGGGCTGGTGGTGAACGGCTACCCCGGCCAGGCCCGTTCCGGCGGCCAGCTGCAGATCAGCGCCGCCCTCCTCTTCGATGTCTTCGGGCGCCATGAACCCGGCAACCTGCTGCTGGCTCAGGCCCGCGCTGAAGTGCTGGAGGAGCAGCTCGACCTCGGACGGCTGGTCAGCACCCTGCAGCGCCTGCGCGGCAGTGAATGGCTGCAGCGGCACCTGCCCCGACCAGGCCCGATGGCCTTCCCGCTGCTGGCGGAGCGGCTCAACAACCGGATGAGCAACGAATCCCTGCTGGAGCGGCTCCAGAAGCTGCGGCAGCAGGCGGAACGGGCCGAGGGGCCCTGAGCCGAGGCACTCCCTGATTCGACCGGAAAGAAAGGCGGAGGGGGTGGGATTCGAACCCACGGAATCTTGCGATTCGCCGGTTTTCAAGACCGGAGCCATCAACCACTCGACCACCCCTCCAGGATGGACGGCCCGACCCTACAGCCGGTTGGGCAGCCCCTTGCAGCCCCCGGGCAGGGTGAGGCGGGAACGGGCTCCGGACCAGGCCGCCAGGTAGGCGCGGTTGCCTGGATCCAGCTGCCGGACCCCGCTGAGATTGACGTTCTCCACCCGGGCCCCCGTGCCGGTTCCCTCGGTGTGATCCGGCTCGAGCTGGACCTGGTGCGGGGTGGCGGCCAGGGCATCGCCGTAGAAGAACCGGGTGCCTTGCAGGCAGGAGCCCTGGAGGTTGGCCCCGACGAGGTTGACGGCGGCCAGGTTGGCCTCGGCCAGGTCGGCGCCGGAGAGGTCGGCGCCGGAGAGATCGGCACCGTTGAAGTC
Source organism: Cyanobium sp. N5-Cardenillas (assembly GCF_024345515.1). Lineage (GTDB taxonomy): Bacteria > Cyanobacteriota > Cyanobacteriia > PCC-6307 > Cyanobiaceae > Cyanobium. The sequence continues at coordinate 2,270 of NZ_JAGQBG010000206.1, read as the reverse complement.
GATGGCCCGCAGGTCGGTGCCAGCGAGATCGGCGCCCCGCAGCATGCTCTGGAGCCGAATCACGGGAACCCCCTTCGGCCGGTCTTCTTCGTAACTGCCTTCGCCGTCGAGGATGGCGCGCCCCAGCCGCTGGTCGCGGCGCAGGGGGGTGAGCAGCCGGGCGTGGGAGAGGAAGCGCAGGATCCTGGCTTTGCCATCGCCATCGATGCTGCTCAGAACCGCCGCCAGGCGCCCCTCCGCCAGCATCCGCTCCAGGGGCCAGTCCTCCAGCAGGCCTTCCTCGTCGCTGATCAGCTCCGAGATGCCATGGATGAAGCTGTCGATCGTCTGGGCCTGGGTGATGCGGTTCTGCTGGGTGGTGAGCCGCTGATCGACCATCACCTGGCGCCAGGCGATCATCAGGGCCACCAGGGCCACCAGGATCTGGCCGATGGCCCCGATCACCCCCTCGCCGAAGGCACCGATCGCCTCCCAGTCCCCGTTGCGGTAGATGGCCAGCAGCGGGTCGAGCCAGCCGAGGGCCAGGGGAATCGCCAGCAGGGCCAGGACCAGGGCCAGGGTCGCCACCAGCCGGACCGTGGGGGGGTCTTCGAGGTGGCGGGCCAGGAGCTGCCAGAGCGGAGGCAGCAGCTGGCGCAGCGCCAGGACCAGCGTCAGCAGGGCCGCCGCCACGGCCAGCCAGGCCAGGCCCAGCACCAGGGCCACCAGCAGAACCAGAAGGGTCAGCAGCAATTGCAGGCCCGCCCCATGGCGCAGGCGGGTCCAGGGGCCGCCCGCCCGCAGGGCCAGGGGCGGAGCGGCAACGGTGACCAGGGAGCGATCGTCCGGTTTGGTGCTCATGGCAGGGGACCGCTCTGGAAGAAGCCGCCAGCAGCAGCACCCCCTCGAGCCAGTCGGAGCGGCCGTCGATGCTGACCAGATTGCTCACCAGAACGGCGGTGGCCACCGCCACCACTTCATAGACGTTGAAGCTGAGGTCGAGGGGATGGCCCAGCAGCGGTGCCACCAGCAGCAGCACCGGCACCACCAGCAGTCCCACCAGCAGGGTGGAGCCCAGGGCCACCGAGACCGCCAGGTCCATCTTGTCCTTACGCGCCATGCTCACGGCGGTGAGGTACTCGGCGGCACCGCCCAGCAGGGGGAGCAGGACGACGCCGGTGAACAGGGCCGAAAGGCCGAGGGACTCGGTGACGGTCTCGACGACGCCCACGAACAGCTCGGAGGCATAGGCCAGACCCACGGTGGCCGCCAGCAGCACGGCCACCCAGGGAAGCAGGGGCGGCCGATGGGCGGCCTGGCCGCCGTGGCCAGGATCCCCCCCGGCCTCGACCAGATCCGCCTCGGCCACGGCATAGAGGGTGCGATGGGTTTTCAGGGAAAACAGCAGGGTGAGGGCGTAGACAGCCAGCAGCACCCAGGCCACGAAAAGGGAGAAGGACTCGGCGGCGGCCGCATCCAGCCCCCCGGACTCGCCACCCACCATGCCCCGCAGGCTTGGGATGAGGATCGCCAGGACGGCCAGGGTCATGGCCGAGCCGTTGACCCTGGCCACCACCGGCTGGAACCGTTGCTCACTGCGCCCGATGCCCCCCACCAGCATCGAGAGGCCAAGGGCCAGCAGCAGGTTGGCCATGACCGTGCCGGTGATGCTGGCCTTGACGATGTCCACGAGGCCGGCCCGCAGGGCAGCCAGGGCAATGATCAGCTCGGTGGCATTGCCGAACAGGGCATTGAGCAGGGCCCCGATCGAGGGGCCGAGGGTGAGGGACAGCTCCTCGGTGGCGGTGCTCAGCAGGATCGCCAGCGGAATGATCGACAGAATCGACGTGACGAAGACGATCACATCGCCCCAGTGGAGCCGGTCGGCGGCCGCTGCCACCGGCAGCATCGCCAGCAGGCCGATGGCGATGCGCAGGCGAGCGGGCATGGAGGGCGCCATTCGGTGACCCATTGTGACCGACTGTTGACCAACGGGGCCAGGGCCAGGGCAACCATCAACATGGCCGGGGCAGCATGCAGGGTCTGCAACGACCTGCGGCGTCGCGGTGATGACGGCACCCCAGGGACTTTCTGCGCAGAATGGACTCAGCAGCTTGCTCCTGATTGCCCGACACCCTGAAGGCCACCACGGGCCCAAAGAATCCTCAGGCGATGAAGATCCCAGTCCGGCACCCTGAGGACGGGGGGGGCGAGGCCAGCAGCGACAACGGGGGCTCTCGTAAACCTCACCCGTTGCCATCGCGAAGAACGGTCGCCTCAATTCAACAGGT
>NZ_JAGQBG010000205.1 GCF_024345515.1 Cyanobium sp. N5-Cardenillas | reverse complement strand
ACGGATCAGCCGGTCGTATTCATCGCCGTGGCGCACCAGCAGCCTCTGGCCGGAGGGCGTGCAGTACACATCCTGACGGCGGATGGCGAAGCCGGGCCGCTCCAGGCCGGCGTGGCGGCGCAGGTAGGCGTCGTGGTTGCCGGGGATGTAGACGATCGCCACCCCTGCCCGGTGCAGGGCCTCGAACCGCTCCAGCACGCGCCGGTGCGAGGCCCGCAGCAGCTGGGACCTGAGCAGGGTCTCACTGGTGAGGGGATCCTCGTCCTCCCGGGCCAGGAGGGCATCGATCAGGTCGGTGAGAAAGTCGGCATCGACGTTGGCGTTGAAGCGAATCGCCTGCAGATCGATGATGTCGCCGACGAGAAACAGCTGCCTGGGCCGGATGCACTCCAGGAACGCCGCCAAGTGGCTGGCTTCGCACTGATTGGAGCCCAGATGCAGGTCCGAGATGAACAGGGCGTCGCAGCTGAGCACAACCTTCCGGCAGGTGGATCGGCGCCCGGAGGCCGGGCGCGCTCAGGCCTGTGATTCCGCCATGGTGCCATGATCCCGTCGCGGATCACGCTGGAGTCAGCATCAGACATCGAGGTCGAATCCCGTCGTCTGGGCATCGTTGGGGCGTCGGCCTTTCCCTCTGCCGCGTCCGTTGTCTGCCGCACCAGCCCTGGTGAGCGGCAACACCGCCCCATGGTCAGCCGGCCTGTTGCCAGAACCGCAGCAGCTCTTCCCGTTCCTGGGGTGAGGGGGGCGGCAGGCGCTTCACGCCGCTGGCGGCCGGGCTGCCGCCGCCGCCGTCGGCGCCGCGGAACCCGAGGCGCCTGAGCACAGCCTGGCCATCCTGGGAGAGCAGAAACGCCACGAAGCGCTCCCCGTCGTCCGTACGGCCGGCCGCCTCCCCCCGCAGCACGGCCGCGGCCAGCACCGTCTCGATGGTGGGATTTGGAACCAGGAGCACATAACCCCCTGGCCGCTGGCGGCCGGCCTCCTGCTGCCGCGTCAGGGCCGAGGCTTCGTAGACCAGCGCCAGGTCGCCCTCGTTGGGGCCGCCGCTGATGAATTCCTGCAGCAGGATGTCGGTGGAGCGGGCCGGCCGGTAGACGGCGCGGCGCAGGGCGGCGGCACAGTCGCTTCCGTTCTGACCCCGGCACCAGAGCGCCAGGGTCAGCTGGCCGGAATTGGAACGCATCGGATCGGTGCTGCGCAGATCGACGCTTCCCCAGCTCGACGGGGCGCCCAGGGCCCCCCATTGCCCCGCCGCCGTGGCGCGCCGCAGCTGGGGCCAGGAGAAGCGGCCGTCCGGGAACAGGCGCCGGGCCCGTTCCGGCCAGGCCACGGCCACCAGCAGGGTGCGGGCAACGGCAACGGGAGGCTGCAGGAACGGCCCCGGTGTTCCCTGGGCCTTGAGCTCATCGGCCAACTGGTTGAGCAGGTCCCGATTGGCGGGGATCAGCACCCGCGGACGCTCCGGCCCCTCCTCCCGGGCACGGTTGACCATGTCCTGGGAGCCTTGCACCCTCCAGATCAGGTCGATGCCGCCGTGGTGGCGCTCGAACAGGGGTTCGACGTCGACCATGGCGCCGGCCAGCTCCGATCCCACCGCCACCAGCAGCGGCCGCCGCAGCCCGGGCAGGGGCGCCATGGCCAGGGCCAGGGAGGCGCCGGCGATCAGAAGGGAAAGCAGGCGCCTGCGGCTCAGGGTCGCTGCCAAGGGGGGCGGTCCGGGTGCGATGCAGTCTGACCGGCCCTGCGGAGGCCGCGGACCCTTGCCAGCAGAATGGGGACACCTTTCCGTTGCGCCCCATGGCACGGGCCCTGCGGTTGGCCGCCCTCACCACCGCACTTCTCGGCCTGCCGATCGGCGGCTGCAACCTGGTGGCCCCGCCCCCGCTGGAGCTGGAGATGCTGGTGGGCAGTGCCTTGAAGGGCTTCTGCCAGGAAGCAGCCAAGGCCATCGCCAAGGCGCCGCCCCGGCTGGCTGATCGCACCCCGGTGCTGCTGCGCTGCCGGGCGGCCGGCAGCGGCGATGTGGTCAGTGAGATGGAAAGCCATGCCCGGGGGGTGCTCCAGGGCGGCCAGTCGGCCGAAGATCCCCGCATCCCCACCCTGGTTTCCGTGGACGGCGAGATCTATCTCGACCTGCTGCGGCACCGACTGCAGCGCCTGGCGCCCACCCGGGAGCTGATCCCGCCACCGGCCGATGCGCCGGCCCTGGCCTCCAGTCCGATGGTGTTCATGACCACCCCGGCCCTGGCGAAGGGCCTCGACCGTGCCGATCCGTTCACCGCCCTGGCCCGCAGCAGCGACCACCGGCAGCTGGATCCGTCCGCACCCTCCCAGCCGATCCGCTACGTCCACACCGCCCCGACCCGTTCCAATTCGGGCCTGCAGACCCTGGTGGCGATGGTGGCCGAGGTGGCCGGCAAGCGGCCCGAAGCGCTGACCCTGGCGGATGTGCAGGCCCACGGCGACAAGGTGACGGCGATCGAGAGCCACGTGACCCGCTACGGCAGCTCCACCGACGAACTCGCCCGGGCCATGCAGCGCAACGGACCCTTCTGGGCCTCGGTGGGTTCGGTCTACGAGTCGTCGGTGGTGGCGGTCAACGCCTCCCGCCGGGCCGATCAGGAACCCCTCAAGGCGGTGTACCCCAGGGCCACCTACGCCAGCACGATGCGGGCGATCCTCCCGGAGGCCCCCTGGGTGTCCCCAAGGGAGAAGGAGGCGGCCCTGCTGATCATCGAGCGCCTCCAGAGCGAGGACCTGCAGCGTCTGGCGGCCGACCAGGGGCTGCGGCCGGCCAACCCGGCGGTGCCCCCCAGCCGCGTCACGGCGGCCTACGGCGCCGACCCCCGGGCCGTCTACGACTCCCTGCGGGCCCCGAAACCGGAGGTGGTGGAGGCGATCATCGCCCTCTGGCGCAACCAGGCCAAGAAGCCCTCCCGGGTGGCCCTGGTGGTGGACAGTTCCGGCTCGATGAAGGGGGAGAAGCTGCCGGCGGCCCAGCGCAGCCTGCAGGCCTACCTGGCCCAGATCGGTCCGCGGGACACCGTGGGCCTGTTCGATTTCGACAACCGGCTGCGTCCGCCGGTGGTGGTGACCGGGGGGGGCGCGGGGGCGGACCCGGCGGGTCGATTCATCGCCTCGCTGGAGGCGGAGGGCGGCACCGTGCTCTATGACGCCATCCAGCAGGGTCGCGACTGGCTGCGGTCCACCCGGCGCCCCGGCGAGATCCTGGCGGTGGTGGTGCTCACCGATGGCCAGGACAACGGCTCGCGTCTGTCCCTGGAGGGGCTGGGCAGCGAGCTGCAACGCAGCGGCTTCGCCAGCGATGAGCGCATCGGCGTGTTCACGATGGGCTACGGCAACCAGGGGGATTTCGATCCCGCTGTGCTGAGGCGCATTGCCGAGAGCAACGGCGGCGATTTCACCACCGGTACGGCGGACAGCATCCGGCGCCGCATGGAAGATCTGCAGATGGCCTTCTGATGGCGTCAACGGGCTGGACCAACCCCCTCGACCATCCCCTGGCGGTCGCCGCCGGCGGCGTCTGCCTGGTGCTGCTGGTGCGTGGCGCCGGGGTGGCCCTCCCCCTGGCGATCCTGCCGGCCGCCGGTCTGAGCGTGGCCGGCGCGGCTTTGCTGGCCCGGGGAGGGGCGGCCGGCCGCCGCAGCCGCAGCCAGCGCCTCCACGCCCAGCGGCTCGATGCGGGCCTGGAGGAGGCCCTGGAGCGGGCCAGCGGCCTGGCGGTGGCGGCGATGGCGCTGCGTGAGGAGGCCGTGGCCCGTTTCACGGATCCGGTCCATCTGGAGGCCCTGGGCAGTGTCCAGCTCTGCTGCGAGCGGCTGCAGCAATTGCAGGAGCGGCTGCAGGCCCGGCGGCCCCTGCTGGAGTCGGGCGGGGGGCGGCGCCTCGATCCCGACGACCTGGCCCGCCGCCTGGCCCGGGAGGAGAAGTCCCTGCAGCGGGAGGCGGAGGGTCCCCTGCGCCAGGAACGGCGGCGGCTGGTGGACCAGCTGCGCCGCAACCTGCATGCGGCGCGCCAGGGGATGGACGAACGGGAGGCCCGGCTGCTGGCCCTGGCCACCCGGCTGGAGGCCATTGACGGGGGCCTGCAGCAGCTGCGCCGCCAGGTCGATCACCAGTGGCCCAGCACCGAAGCCAGCGATGCGGCCATGGCGACGGCGATCGAGCCGCTCGACGAGGCGATCGATCAGATCGAGCGCTCCCTCGACGCCGGCACCGCCTGATCGGGCAGCAGCGGCCCGCCACCAAGCCGGCGGATCGCCACCACCCCGGGGCGGGGGCCCCGTCCGGGGACGCCGGAGGGCCAGTTGGAGCCCAGCGGCACCCAGCGCAGCTGCTCGAAGGGGCGGCCGGAGCGATCCACCAGCCGGTGGGCCTGGGCCTCACGGGCCTCCGCCGAGGGGCGGGTACCGTTGTCCTCGCCCGGGTGCTGCACCGCCAGGAACAGGGTGGATTCGGCGCCGTCGAAGCAGGGGCCGGTGAGCTCGCATTCCATCGGCCCGGTGGCGAAGCAGAAGGCTTCGCCGGCGTGGGGGCCACGGCTGGGCAGTACCCAGCAGCTGTTGTTGCCGAACAGATCGAGATCCGCCGATTTCGTCGAGCGATCGGTCACCATCCAGATGGTCCCCTGCCGGTCGATGGCGAGGTTGTCGGGATTGGCGAAGCCCATCCCCCCCTGCCACGGGGCCCCGCCGGTGGCCACCAGCCGCCAGCGGAAGGAACCGGCCCGGGCCGGCCCGTCGTCGGCCAGGCGCATGATCCAGCCGAAGGGCCAGCTGGGCTGCCCTTTGGGCCCAGCGAAGATGGCGGGGTCGGCCCTGCCGTCGTCGCTGCCGCCCCCGGCGGTGAAGGCGATCAGCAGGTCGCCGCTGAGCGGATCGATCACCGTGTCCTCGGGCCGGGCCGCGGGGGTGGCGCCGATGGCGCAGGCGGCCAGGTGGGCATCGATCAGGATCGCCCCCATCCGCTCCTCCCCCTCGCCGGGGTAGAGGTCGGCCAGGGTGGCGAATCGGCGCCGGTAGACGGCCACGGCCGCGTCGCTGCTGAAGGCTTCGGCCCCGGGCCTGCGGCGGTCGCTGTGGGGCAGCAGGATCGCCTGCTCCACGCCGTGGCGGGCGAAGTGGCCAGGGCCGAGCGGCGCCACGGGGGTGCTGGGCTCCAGGGGCAGCCAGCGGCCCCGACCCTCGCCGCCGTCCGGTCCGGGCGGATCAAAACGGGCCACCTCAAGCCGGCCGGCGCTGAACAGCTCCGAGTTGGCCGGGTCGGCCGGATCGCGGATCGGCGCGTCGCTGACGAAGCGGTAGAGGTGGCCGCCGTGGCGGTCGCAGCCGGAATAGACCACCAGGGGCTGGCCGGCGACGGCTTTCACGGCCACCGCCTCGTGGCGGAAGCGGCCCAGCCAGCT
>NZ_JAGQBG010000204.1 GCF_024345515.1 Cyanobium sp. N5-Cardenillas | reverse complement strand
CCCTTGTTCAGGTGGAACACCAGCACCGCCAGCATCGCCGCCCCCCGCAGCGCATCGATGTCCGGCCGGTAGGCAAACCCGCCTCCCTTCCCGCCCGCTACGGACGCCTTGTCGCTCGCCGCTGGCGCGGCTCCGGTCGTGGCGGTGGGGGCCACAGCCATCAGCGTCCCCCCGGAATCAGGCCCGCCTCGGAGAGGAACCGCTGGAACGGTGCCGCCAGCGAGCGACTGCCGCTCACGCTCAGGTGGTGGTTGTCGGCGAACAGGGGCGTGCCGTCGGGCCGGCGATCGAGCACCCTGCCTTCGCCGTCCACGAGGTAGGGGGTGGGGTCGAACACATGCACATTCGGCAGGCCGGCCGCCGCCGTCTCAAGGGTGTCGCGCACCGTGCGCTGCATCGCCGCCGTCACGGCGGGCTCGGGCGCACAGCCCACGGCCGGGCCGCCGGTGGAACGACGGCACTCCAGCGGTTTGCGGGCGAGCATGGGGCTGTCCACCACCAGCACCAGCTGGATGCCGCGGGCGGCGAGGCGCTGGGCATAGGCCCGCAGGTTGGCCACGTGGCGGGCCCTGGCCTGGGCCGGGGTGAGACGCTGGGCGCCCTCCATCACCTGGGCCTCGCTGGGGGTGCCGGCGGGGGTGACATCACCCACGTAGTAGTTGAGCCAGGTCGAGAGCACGACCACATCGCCGCGCTTGAGGCGCTCGAGGGAGCGCTCCATCTCGCCGACCACGAAGTCGCGGCAGGGGCCGTAACTCTTGTTGCCCCAGCTCATCAGCAGGCTGGGATCGGTGAAACAGGCCATCTGGTAGGCGAAGCTGATCCCCTGGCCCGTGCGGGCGGTCACCGCATCGAGCATCGGCAGCAGATGCAGGGCGTGGGAATCGCCCAGCAGGAAGATCTCGCCGGCACCGGGCCGGCCGGGCCGGCCGCAGCGCTCGAAATCGATCCGGGTGGTGTCGTTGTAGGGCTGGCCGTACGTGAGGCTGCAGCCACTGCCGATGCCGGTGCCGAGGATCTTCAGGTTCTGGATGCGTTCCTGATGGGGAACAGGATCGCGATCCGTGCCCCGGAACAGGCGGTCCCGCAGGCCGTTCTGCAGGGCATCGATGCCGATCCACAGGCCCCCCACCGCCAGCACCGCCAGACCCGTCTCCCACCACCACTGCAGCGGATAACGACGCACCGGCTGCTCCACCAGCCCGTACGCCGCCACCGCCAGCACCACGCTCCCGGCCACCGCCACCACGTACTGCCACCACGTCTCCATCCCCCACGTCCAACGCAGCAGCACGATCACCGGCCAGTGCCACAGGTACAGCGAATACGACAGCAGCCCGCACGTCAGCAGCACACGCTCCAGCCAGCGTCCCGGCAGAAATCTCCCCCCCTCCCCGGGACCCGCCTGCAGCACCAGCAGCGTCCCAACCACCGCCGGCAGCACCCCAGGCACCGGGAACCCCTCCCGCTCCGACGTCATCACCACCGCCCACAGCAGCAGCGCCGCCCCCACCAGCCGCGGCCAGCGGCCTGTCAGCCACGGCGCTCCCAGCAGACCGCGCCGCTGGGCCACCAGCAGCAGCGAGCCCACCGTCAGTTCCCACAGGCGGCTCGGCATCAGGAAGAACGCCGCCATCGGCGCGTTCTGCGTCCACCACCAGCTCGCCCCCAGCGACAGCACCACCAGCGCCGCCAGCAGCGGCACGCTCCGCCGCACCCCATAGCCGATCCCCACCATCAGCAGGGGGAACACCAGATAGAACTGCTGCTCCACACCCAGCGACCAGGTGTGCAGAAAGGGGTTCAGATCCGCGTCACGGTTGAAGTAATCCACCTGACCCATCAGGTAGTTGTTCGACCAGCCGAACAGCGCCTTCAGGGCCACGATGAAATACGGCCCGCTCTCCAGAGGCGGGATCAACAGCGCCACCCCCAGGCTCGTCACCCCCAGGCACACCAGCAGGTTCGGCAGCAGCCGCCGCACACGCCGCAGATAGAAATGGCCCAGCCGTGGCCACAGCGGCTTGCTCGCCTGGCCCAGCAGCGAGCCCATCACCACGTAGCCCGAAATCACAAAGAAGATGTCCACCCCCGTGAAGCCACCGGGCAGCCACCCCTTGTTCAGGTGGAACACCAGCACCGCCAGCATCGCCGCCCCCCGCAGCGCATCGATGTCCGGCCGGTAGGCAAACCCGCCTCCCTTCCCGCCCGCTACGGACGCCTTGTCGCTCGCCGCTGGCGAGGCTCCGGTGCCTGTGACGGCGGCGATCAACCCTGCCCCCCTGTGTGGAGGGAAATGTACCGACCGGCCAGCGTCGCCGGGTTCAGCGGGCGGTCAGCGCGGCAACCGGGCTTTCCACCAGACCCGCCAGCCACTCCAGCAGGGCCCGGTTCACCTGGTCGGGCACCTCGTCGTGGGGGCAGTGGCCGGCGTCGAGCACCACTTCGGTGGTGCGGGCCGGCGCGTGCCGCTGGAAACTGGCCCGGCGACCGGCGGCATTGATCCAGGGGTCGCGGATGCCCCAGAGCAGCAGCAACGGCGCCGTGAGACCGGCGAAGAGTTCGTCGAGGGGCTGGCCGCGGGGGATGTCGAACACGGTGCGGAACACGCCGAAGGCCCCCGGATCCCGCGAGGGCCGCAGGATCGCCTCCACCAGCGCGTCGTCGACGTTGGTGCGGTCGATGTACACCTGGTTGAGGGTGCGGCGCACCGTGGCGGGGCGGCGCATGTTCTCGAACAGGAGGCGCTGCAGCACCGGACTGCGCAGCAGGGCCGACCCGATCGTCTGGCGGGCGATGGCCCCCCACCCCTGGGGTGGCTGCTGCTCGTCGCTGAAGGGGCCGGCGGCGTTCAGCAGCGCCACGCCCGCGGCCCGCTCCCCCAGGGCGGCGCCGGCGGCCAGGGCGGCAAAGCCGCCGAGGGAGTTGCCCACCAGCACCGTGGGCCGGCCGATCCGCTCCGCCACATAGGCGCAGAGCTGGTCGCGCCAGAGGGCGCCGCCGTAGGTGAGGCCGGCAGGTTTGGCACTGCGGCCGAAGCCGAGCAGGTCGATGGCGTGAACCTCATGGGTCAGGGCCAGCACCGGAATGTTGAAGCGCCAGTGGTCGGTGGAGGCCCCGAAGCCATGCACCAGCAGGATCGCCGGGCCGGAGGGCTGCTCCGGAGCCGAGCGAATGGCGTGCACCCGATGGCCCAGGAACTGCCAAGGGATGTCGGGTGACGAAGCCATGGACGCAGGGGCGTTGCGGTGGAGGACGATGCTAGGAAGCCTGGCCAGCGTGCGGCCCCGCCCCCTGCGCCTGCCGCCATGTCCGACGCCTTCAGCATCGCCGACCTGAGCCCGTTGCTGCCGGGGGTGGCCCTGTGGGCCCTGGCCCTTTACCTGCCCCTGAGCGTCCCGCTGGGCCGGCTGGAGCAGGCCCTGGCCGAGGCCTCCCTGGAGGAAGGGCTGCAGCAACTGGTGCTGGTGGGCGGCAGCCTGCTGCTGGCCCTGGCGGTGGGGCTGGTGGTGGAACTGCTGCTCAGCTGGGCCCTCGGACCTGGCTGGGCCGGAAGCCTGGGCTTGATCGCCGTGCTGGGGGGCCTCTCGCTCAGCCTGGCCGCCGGCAGGGACGACCGACAGCCCTGAAGCCGGCCGGACCGGCCCGGGGGATCAGGCGGCCTGTTCGGTGCTGCCCTCGGCGGGGGCTTCGACACCGCTGAGCGCCAGGCGCAGCAACAACGGCGCCAGGAAGGTGGTGCCGATCACCATCAGCAGGATGGCCGCCTCCAGGGGCGCCGAGAGGATGCCGGCCTGGCTGCCCAGACCCAGGAAGATCAGACCCACCTCGCCGCGGGGCATCATCCCCAGACCCACCACCAACCGGTTGGTCTTCTCCTTGCTGAGGTAGCTCCAGCCGGCGGCCACCTTGCCGGCGATCGCGACGGCCAGCAGGAACAGGGCCACCACCAGCCCTTCGCGGTTGTCGGGGTTGAGGGGATTCATCACCGACAGGTCGAGGGCGCTGCCGATCAGCACGAAGAACACCGTGGCGAACAGGGCCACCAGGGGCTTCACCGACTGCTGGATCGCCTTGGTGTGCTTGGAGGCGCTGAGGATCAGGCCGGCGGCGAAGGCCCCCAGGGCCGCCTCCAGGCCGATGGCCTCCGCGACGAAGCAGCACAGGCCCAGCACCACGAAACCAGCCACCACCACTTCCCCCGGCGCCTTGAGGCGATCGAGGACCCAGTCGAAGACCGGCGCGCCGGTGCGGCTCAGGAACAGGGCCACGGCCACGAACACCGCCGCCGCCAGCACCAGCTGCAGGATCGGACCGGCGGCGATCACCCTGTCACCGGCCAGGGCCACCACCACCGCCAGGATGACGATGCCGAAGATGTCGTCGAGCACGGCGGCGCCGATCACGGTCTGGCCTTCCCGTGTTTTCAGGAACTTCAGTTCGCCGAAGACGCTGGCGGTGATGCCGATGCTGGTGGCGGTCATCGAGGCGCCGGCGAACACCGCCGGAAACAGCGGCACATGGAAGAGGAGGACCAGACCGGACGTGCCCAGGGCAAAGGGCAGCACCACGCCGGTGAGGGCCACGGTGGTGGCCTGCTGGCCCACGGCCATCAGCTCATCGAGTTCGCTTTCCAGGCCCGTGAGAAACAGCAGGGCATAGAGGCCGAGCTTGGAGGTGGCCTCCAGGGAGGGGAAGCTCTCGGTGTAGATCTCGGCCACCGTCTCGGGGCTGACGCCGGCGCAGTAGCCGACCAGATCGAGCATGACCTGGTTGAGCTCGGCGTGGACGGCCGGCGGCAGGATCAGGTGCAGCCCGGTGACGCCGATCAGCACACCCGCCACCAGTTCCCCGAGGATCGTGGGCAACTTGAGGCGCACCATCAGCTCGGCCAGGGCCCGGGCCACCAGGAAGATGACCAGGTAACGGCCCACCTGCAGCAGCGTTTCCACCGTCTCGATCTGGGTGCTGCCGACCTCGAGCAGCAGGCTGGGCACGACCATGGACGGAATCAGTGGCGTGCGGACCCTAGGGGGGGTTGGCGACGCGAAGGTGTGCCGTTGCTGATCTCCCAACAGGCCGGGCGGGAGGAATGGCAACCACCGCTACGGTCTTGAGACGCACGGCCAGACCTGTGCCTGAGGGACCACCGCGCGCCGACCGCCATGACCGACCAACAACCCCGCAACCTGAGCCTGCCCACGCCCGGGTGCTTCGCGGACCCCGATCGCAGCGGCCTGACGGCGACGGATGTGTTCGACGGCATGACCGAACACCTCTTCTACACACTCGGCAAGCTCGCCCCCAGCGCCAGCCGCCACGACCTCTACATGGCGCTCAGCTACGCCGTGCGTGACCGGCTCATGACCCGCTACCTGGCGGGCATCGAAGCGATCGCCGCCAATCCCAAGCGGATCGTGGCCTACCTCTCGGCCGAATTCCTGATCGGACCCCAGCTCGGCA
>NZ_JAGQBG010000203.1 GCF_024345515.1 Cyanobium sp. N5-Cardenillas | reverse complement strand
AGCAGCTGCTGCGCACCGCCGAACAGGCCAGGGTGCCCCTGGCGGTGCGGGATGAGCGGCGCGACGACGCCATGGCCGGGTTGGTCACCAATGGCCTGCTGGTGGTGCTGCTGATCGCTGGCCTGGTGCTGCTGGTGCGGCGCTCCGCCCAGGTGGCCAACAAGGCGATGGGTTTCGGCCGCAGCCAGCCCCGGCTCCAGGAGGAAGGGGCGATCACGACGCGCTTCGAGGACGTGGCCGGCATCGCCGAGGCCAAGGAGGAGCTGCAGGAGGTGGTGACCTTCCTGAAGACCCCGGAACGGTTCACCTCCATCGGCGCCCGCATCCCCAAGGGCGTGCTGCTGGTCGGCCCCCCCGGCACCGGCAAGACCCTGTTGGCCCGGGCCATCGCCGGTGAAGCCGGTGTGCCCTTCTTCTCCATGGCCGCCACCGAGTTCGTGGAGATGTTCGTGGGCGTGGGGGCCAGCCGGGTGCGGGATCTGTTCCGGCAGGCGAAGGCCAAGGCGCCGTGCATCATTTTCATTGACGAGATCGATGCCGTGGGACGCCAGCGGGGTGCCGGGATCGGCGGCGGCAACGACGAACGGGAGCAGACCCTCAACCAGCTGCTGACCGAAATGGACGGCTTCGAGGACAACTCGGGCGTGATCCTGCTGGCCGCCACCAACCGTCTGGATGTGCTGGACACGGCCCTGCTGCGGCCGGGCCGCTTCGATCGCCGCATCAGCGTCGATCTGCCGGACCGCGCCGGGCGCGAGGAGATCCTCTCGGTCCATGCCCGCACCAGGCCCCTGGCCGAGCAGGTGTCGATGGCCGACTGGGCGCGCCGCACCCCAGGTTTTTCCGGTGCCGACCTGGCCAACCTGCTCAACGAGGCGGCCATCCTCACCGCCCGGCGCCAGGAAAGCCAGGTGGATGACCAGGCCATCGGTGACGCGCTCGAACGCATCACCATGGGGCTGGCCGCCGCCCCGCTGCAGGACAGCGCCAAGAAGCGGTTGATCGCGTACCACGAGATCGGCCACGCCCTGCTGACCACCCTGGTGCCCCATGCCGACAAGCTCGACAAGGTGACCCTGCTGCCCAGGGCCGGCGGCGTCGGCGGATTCGCCCGCACCATGCCCGATGAGGACATCCTCGATTCCGGGCTGATCAGCAAGGCCTACCTGCGGGCCCGTCTCGTTGTGGCCCTCGGCGGCCGGGCCGCCGAACTGGTGGTGTTCGGGCCCAGCGAGGTGACCCAGGGGGCCAGCAGCGATCTGCAGCTGGTGCGGCGCATCTGCCGCGACATGGTGATGCGCTACGGCTTCTCCAGCCTCGGCAGCTTCGCCCTTGAGGAGGAGGGGGAGGAGGTGTTCCTTGGCCGCGACTGGATCCGCTCCAGCCCCCACACCTCCGTGCGCACCGGCAACCGCATCGACGCGCAGGTGCGCCAGCTCGCCTGCGAGGCGCTGGAGCGCGCCGTGGCGGTGCTGGCCCCCCGCCGCGAGCTGATCGATGAGCTGGTCAATCGGCTGATCGAGCTGGAAACCATCGACGGCGACAGCTTCCGCGCCCTGGTGGAGGCTTATGAAACGTCTGGCGGATCAGCCCTCGCCGCCCAGCCCGGAGGCAAAGCGGATGTCGAGGCTGCGCAGGTGGGTGTGTAGGCCGGCGTCCTGACTCGGCAGCAGCCGGGCCATCCGGCCGCTTTCGTTGCCATGGGAATGCCAGTGGCCGGGCGGCGTGATGAAGGCGCCCCCCGGCTCCCACTCGATGCGGGTGGGATTGAGGATGGTGCCGTCGGCGCGGAGCTCGGTGCCCACCAGGCTGTAGCAGCCGGGGTCGCAGTCGATGATCAGGTCGAGGGCCACCGACTGGTGCCGGTGGGGCGGCTGGACGGCACCATCGGGCACCACCCCGAGCATGGCCCAGAGGGTGTGGCTCACGGTGCGGGAGGCGGGCAGAGCGGCGTGGGCCAGCAGGATGCTCAGCCGGTTGGAACGGGCGGCACTGGGGTCGGCCAGCAGCTGCTGCAGGGCCTGCTCCTGGCGGGCGGCCGGGAAGTGGACGGCCGAGAAGCGGGGGCCGGCGGGCAGCACCCCCAGGTAGCGCAGCAGGGGGGCATCATGCACCCAGTACAGAACGCTCTCCTCGGTGGCATGCAGCAGGGGATCGGCGCCTGCGGGCAGCACGAACAGATCGCCCCGGGACCAGCTCAGGCTCAGCGGGGCGCCGAGGGCGTCCGCCGGACGCTCCAGGGTGCCGGCGCCGCGCAGCACATAAAACAGGGAGCTGGTGGCGGCGGCCGCCGCCTTGAGACCCTCACCGGGCAGCAGGCGCAGGAAATGGGCCGCCAGGCCAGGGCTGGTGGCGGGCCCCTCACAACCGAGGGCGGTGCTCAGATCAAGGGGCAGCACTGCGGTCGGTCCGTGGCCATGGAGCTCGGCGCCCCACTGGTGGTAGCGGATCGGCTCTGTGAGGCCTGGCCGCACCGGGTTGGCGGCCTGGCGGTAGTCGTAATAGAGCCCGGCCGACTGCCAATCGTGGGGGGCGCTGCCGCTTCCAACCGGAACCGTGGGGCTGGCGGCCTGGATCGGTTCCATGGGAATGGGGCGTAAAGGTACAAAAGTTTATGGAATCCTGAACGCTGCTGACTGGCTCATCGGAGCCATGTCTTTCCTTGCGTGCCCGCCGGCGACCTCAGCCGCCGGCGACGGCCGGCACGATGCTCACTTCGTCGCCATCGCTGAGCAGCGTGGCCTGGTTGTCCAGGAAGCGGATGTCCTCACTGTTCACGTAGAGGTTGAGGAAGCGGCGCAGCTTGCCGTTTTCGTCACACAGCCGGGCCTGGATGCCGGGGTAGCGGGCTTCGAGGGCCTGGAGCAGGCCATCAATGCTGGCGGCGTCGAGGCTGACGCTGGCCTCGTCGTTGGTGAATTTCTGCAGGGGGGTGGGGATCAGAACCTGGATGGCCATGGAATGCGTCTGTGGGGCAGCGAAGGAAAGGGATCGGGCGACTTCAGGCCGGCGCGGCCGAGCTCCCATGGGAGGCCTGGGAGCGCTCCCAGGCTTCGTGGAAGCTGGCGAGCTGGGGCTCGATGGTGTACGGGGCGCCGATGGAGGAGGCGATCGCTTCGGTGGTCTTGAGGCCGTTGCCGGTGATGTAGGCGACGGTGGTTTCCGAGGGGTCGATCTTGCCCTGTTCCACCAGCTTCTTGAGCACGGCGATGGTGGTGCCCCCGGCGGTTTCTGTGAACACCCCCTCCATCTCCGCCAGCAGCTTGATGCCGTCGATGATCTCCGCATCGGTGACCGCCGCGATGGTGCCGCCGGTGCGGTTGGCGATGTCGATGGCGTAGGGGCCGTCGGCGGGATTGCCGATGGCGATCGACTTGGCGATGGTGTTGGGCTTCACCGGGGTGATGAAATCGCGCCCGGCGGCGAACGCCTGGGCGATGGGCGAGCAGCCTTCGGCCTGGGCACCGCTGAAGCGCACGGGCTTCTCCTCGACCAGACCCACCTTGATGAATTCGTCGAAGCCCTTGCGGATCTTGGTGAACAGGGAGCCGGAGGCCAGGGGGGCGACGATGTGGTCGGGAAGCTTCCAGCCGAGTTGCTCGATCACCTCGTAGCCGAGGGTCTTGGAGCCCTCGGAGTAATAAGGGCGCAGGTTGATGTTGACGAAGCCCCAGCCGTAGGTGTTGGCCACCTCGGAGCAGAGTCGGTTGACCTGGTCGTAGTTGCCCTTCACCGCCATCAGGGTGGGGTTGTAAACGAGGGTGCCCAGCACCTTGCCCAGCTCGAGATCACTGGGGATGAAGACGCAGCACTCCAAGCCGGCGTGGGCGGCGATGGCGGCGGTGGAGTTGGCCAGGTTGCCGGTGGAGGCGCAGCTGACGGTGGTGAAGCCCAGTTCACGGGCGCGGGTGAGGGCCACCGAGACGACACGGTCCTTGAAGGACAGCGTCGGCATGTTGACGCCATCGTTCTTGATGTAGAGCGAGGACAGGCCGAGACGCCGGGCCAGACGGTCGGCCTTGAGCAGGGGGGTGAAGCCGGTGCCCACGTCGATGGGATCGCCTTCGACGGGCAGGAATTCGCGGTAGCGCCAGATGGAGGTGGGGCCGGCCTCGATGGTGGCGCGACTGACCCGGCTGCGGATGGCGTCGTAGTCGTAGACCACCTCGAGCGGGCCGAAGCAGACGTCTTCGCAGACGTGACGCGCTCCAGCCTCGTAGGGATGACCGCATTCCTTGCAGCGCAGGCCCGTGAAGGTGGAGCGGGAAAGGGTGGCGGTCAAGTCGGTCCCGGTCACTGGAGGCAACGCTAACAGTGGCGGCCAGTGCCTGTCCCTAAAGCCGACCTCCGGATTCGGGTATGAAGTCGCCGCCCGGATCCGGCCGTCGCAGCACCGCCTCTCGCTGGCTCCCGCTGGCTGGGGCCGGCACCTTGTCGCCCGCGGGGTTCTGCCTACGCTCCGCTTGTGCCCGATCCTTCCCACCAGCCGGCCCGCGTGGGGCCACGCCTTGCCGCCGGCCTCGCCATCGCCTTCGGGCTGCTGCTGGCCCTGTGGGCCGCGGCCCGCCTGGGCATCGAATGGCTCTGGTTCGCCCAGTTCGACTTCCAGGGCATCCTCGTGCGGCGCTGGATGCTGCAGATCTCAGCCTTCGCGTTGGTCTTCGGCCTCGGCTCAGTGCTGCAGCTGGCCCAGCTGGAGCGCTGCTGGCGCCTGCGGGAGCAGGGCCCCGAGGCTCCCAGGCCCAGCGAGCCGCTGCTGCGGCTGGGGAACGGCGCCCTGGTGGTGGTGCTGATCGCTCTGGTGCTGCTGCTGGCCGGTGGCCTGACCTACCTGATGGTGCAGGCCAGGGGACTGATCGCCAACCCCTTCAACGGCGATGTGATCACCGGCTTCTCGGTGCTCCGGGATCTGCCGCCCCTGCTGGTGGCAGGTCTGGCGGGGGGCCTGCTGCTGCCGCTCCTCCTCTGGCCCCTCACCACCCTGCGCATCACCCTGGCGGCCGCCCTGGCGGGCTCGGCCACGGCGGTGGCGCGGGGCTGGAGCCTGTGGCTGCCGGCCCTGCTGGCCACGCCCTTCGGCGAGGGGGATCCGTTGACCGGTTTCGATCTGTCCTTCACCGTGCTGCGCCTGCCGGCTCTACGGCTGGTCCTGAGCGTGATCCTCGCCCAGGGTCTGGTGGGACTGGCGGCCTGCCTGTTGCTCACCATCGGCAAGGGCCGCAGCCTGAGTGATCTGCGTTTCGACGGCCTCAGCAAGGCGCAGCAGCGGGTGCTGCAGCCCCAGGTGGCAGCCCTTGCCGTCGTGATGGCCCTCAGCAACGCCCTGGCGCCCTTCGATCTGATGGTGCAGGGCAGCGGCGTGGCCTCGGGGGCGGGCTACGTGGATCTGCACGTGCGCCTGCCGCTGCGGCTGCTGTTCGCGGTGCTGCTGCTGCTGACGGCGTTTGCCCTGCTGGTGCCCCTGCCGCGGGGCTGGCT
>NZ_JAGQBG010000202.1 GCF_024345515.1 Cyanobium sp. N5-Cardenillas | reverse complement strand
GGCTGCGGTTGGTGGCGGTGAGTTGATCAAGCTTGGTTCTGCTGGCCGCCATGTCGGCCTGCAGCTGAGTCGACTCGGCTTCGAACCGGCTCAGTTGGGCGGTCTGCATCTTCACGTACTGGTAGCGGAGGAACACCAGGGCCGTGCAGGCCAGGGACGCCCCCAGGACGACCGCCCCGATCAGGGCGCCACGCAACAGCAGGGGCCGCCGATCCAGCAGCGCCGAGACCATGCTCTCCTGGCCGAGTTCCTTGCGCCTCTCCCGCAGCAGATCGAGGGGTGCTTTCATCGGCCCCGCTCCGCCATGGCCAGGCCCTGCAGGACCAGGGATCCGTAGGGCTCAGGGGTGAGGATCTCGGCCCGCACCCCCAAGGCATCCTGGAGATGGTCCTGGCTGGGCATCGTCGCGCTGAGCAGCAGCCGCAGACGGCGGATCGACGGATCCCGGCGACGGTAAAAGGCCACGCAACGATTCACTTCCCGCACAAGGTCGCCATCCTCCTCCGGCAGGGGCCAGTCGAAGACCGGCTCGGCACCGCGCAGCAGGAGCAGGCGCCCCCCTGCCGGCAGCGGATGGATCAGCAGGGTGAGTTCGTCGTGTGGTGCCTGCTCCAGCAGGGCGTTCACGGCGGCCAGCCGGCAGGACTGGGGGGGGGCCAGCCGTTCGAGCTGGGCACCGGCCAGGTTGAAGACCTCGATCCAGTCTTCCACCAACGTCCTGGAGGCCACGGCCAGCAGCATGCGGGGGGTGGCGCCCGCCAGGGGCCGCAGGTCGATGGTCGCCTCGGCCAGGGGCACCCCGAAACTGAGGGTCGGGTCGATCGTGCGCAGCGCTTCAATCGGGTCGTCGGGGATGGTCTCCAGGGGCCAGTCGATGACGCGCCACTCCACGGCCCCCTCGGGAAGAGAGGCCAGGACAACGGCATCCAGCAGGCCATCCCGCACCAGCAGATCGCCGATCAGATCACCCAGGGGCTCCTTCTCCAGGGGCTGGCCATCCAGACAGGTGAGCGGTGGCAGCGGCAGATCGATGCTCACCGGCTCAGGGCCGTCGC
Organism: Cyanobium sp. N5-Cardenillas; assembly: GCF_024345515.1. GTDB lineage: Bacteria > Cyanobacteriota > Cyanobacteriia > PCC-6307 > Cyanobiaceae > Cyanobium. The sequence continues at coordinate 4,454 of NZ_JAGQBG010000202.1, read as the reverse complement.
CCCTGAGCACCTGGCCCATCAGGGCGTCGTCTTGAAGCTCCAGCAGCAATTGACGCGGAAAGAGCTGCGCGCGGATCGGTCGGAGACGATCATCCAGATCATCCTTCAAGCCGATCAGGCCAGAAAAAACCAAGGCTCCGACCCGATGCTTGCGAAAGCTACCGAATTATGGGAGCCAAGGCATCCCTGAACCTACAACTTCAGAAAGCGTCCGGCAGCCATGGCGGTCGAGCTGGTGGGTCAATCCCTCCAGAATCGATGGCACAAGTGCAGGGCCTTCGTAAATCCAACCCGTGTAGATCTGGATCAGCGAGGCTCCTGCACTGATCCGCTCCCAGGCGGACTCGGCCGAGTCGATGCCACCCACACCGATCAGCGGCAGAGCCGGACCTGCGGTCGCCCGCAACCGTCGCAGCACCTCCACGGCCCGCCGGCGCAGGGGCCGGCCGCTCAACCCTCCGGTTTCCTCGGCCAGGGTCCCACCCGTGGCCGCCAAACGGCGCCCTTCAAGTCCAAGTCGGTGAACCGACGTGTTCACGGCGATCACTCCGGCCAGACCCTCCTCATAGGCGAGTCGGGCAATGGTATCGATGGCATCATCTTCAAGATCGGGGGCGATCTTCACCAACAGCGGAGGACAGGCAGGCAGGCGCCGCAGACGCTCCACCAGCCGCCTCAGCTGGGCCTCCTCCTGCAGGTCGCGCAGCCCCGGAGTGTTGGGGGAGCTGACGTTGACCACCGCGTAATCGGCCAGGGGAGCCAGAAACTCCAGGGAGGCGGCGTAATCGTCGGGGGCCATCTCCAGCGACACAGCCTTCGATTTGCCGAGGTTGATGCCGAGCACCGCGGGCCGCTGCCCCGGCGGGGGCAGATCCTGGCGTTCCAGGGTCCGGCGCACACCCCTGGCCCCGTCGTTGTTGAAGCCCATGCGGTTGAGGGCGGCCCGCTCCTCGGCCAGCCGGAACAACCTGGGCCGGGGATTTCCCAGCTGGGGCTGCCAGGTGATGGTGCCCAGCTCGGCGAAGCCGAAACCGAACAGATGCCAGATCGCGGCCGCCACCCCGTTCTTGTCAAAGCCCGCAGCCAGCCCCACCGGGTTGGCAAAGCGACAGCCGAACAGCGTCTGCTCCAGGCGGGGATCCCGCCGCTGCAGCTCCGCCCCCAGCCCCGCCAGGCTGCCGCTGACCAGGGGCCAGCGGCGCCGCAGGGAGGCCTGGCCCAGGGCCAGCAGGGTCAGTCGACTCAGCTGTTCGGCGTCGGCACCGTCATCGCGGCGCAGCAGTGGCTCGACGAACCGGGCGTAGAGAGCGCCGGTTCCCACCTGGCCGCCGCCGGCCGATTGCTCCTGCGGCATCCCTGTCTCCTCACTGCGGCCTGGCCAATCCTCCCGCGCCGCGCTCCAGACGCCAGCTCCCGTTGCCCAGGGGCCTCACGAGCCAGTCGCGCCAGAGCCAGGGATCGCTTTTCCCTTCGAGGGTGGCGGTGGGCACTTCCATCAGCCGGGCGAGCTCCACGGCCCGCAGGCTGTAACCGCCCGCGGCGAGCCGATCGGCCAGCTCCAGGCGGGACAGCAGCTCCTGCAGCGACCTGGGGGCCGGATCCGCGGCGCCTGGAACGGCCACCGTCTCTACCGCCGCCACCGCCTCCGGGGCGACGACGGACCGGCTTTCCACCGCCAGGGTCGGGGCCTGGCCGCGGGCATAGGCAACGGCGATGGCATCGCAGCGGTCGTTGTCCGGATCGCCGCTGTGGCCGCGCACATGGCGCAGGGCCAGCCCCGGCAGCCTGGCGGCATCCAGCAGCTCCCAGAGGTCGCGGTTGAGCACGGCGCCACCGGAGGCGGTGCGCCAGCCCTTGCGCTTCCAGCCGGCCATCCACTTCTCGAAACCATCGATGAGGTAGCGGCTGTCGGTGCGCAGCACCAGATCCGGATGGCGCGGCAGGTCCCGCAGGGCCTCCAGCACCGCCAGGGCAGCGGTGAGTTCCATCCGGTTGTTGGTGGTGGCCGGGGCCGCCCCCCCCAGCTCGCGCCGGGAGCCGTTCTCGAAGCGCAGCAGGGCACCCCAGCCGCCCGGGCCGGGGTTGCCGCTGCAGGCCCCGTCGCAGGCGGCGGCCACAACCCGCACCGGACGATCACCCATGGAGTCCCCTTGACAGCATCGCTTGAATGAGATCCTCTCTCCCGGAGAACGCCCGGGTCCTGGAGGTGTTCCCATGCAGCGAACCTACCTGGCCCTGGCGGGCCTGACCCTGGCCGGAGCCAGCCTGCCGATGGTGCAGCCCAGGCTGGCCATCGCCGCCGGCCTCTTCCAGACCACGGAGGTTGACGCCAATCGCTTTGCCGTGTTGGCCAGGCCGGTCGGCGACAGTGACTGGACCCTTCTGGTGCTGGAGCAGCTGGCCACCCGGCCCGCCTGCTGGCAGGCCCGCCCGGACGGGTTGGTGGATCCGACCCTGAACCGGTTCGACTACACCGGCATCTGCAATCGCTACCTCGACAGCAACGGCCATTCCCTGCGCGTCGCCGACCAGGACCTGGGCACCACCTACCGCCTGCAGGTGCAGCAGGTGGGATCCCGGCTTGAGCTGCAGGCCGTCTCCCCCAGCCAGGCCGCCGTCCTGGTGGTGGGCAGGGCCGAGGTGCCCCGGCGCGATCGCGACGGCTTCGTGTCCCTCACGCTCGAACCCGGCTGGGATCTGAAACGCCGCACCTACGAGCAGAGGTCCCTGTCCCACCTCTACTTCGCGAGTCCGGCCCCCCTGGAGCAACTGATTGCCCGGGCCGGCGGCGCTCAGACGTCCCGGCGCCCCCCGGGCCGGGCCGAACTCCCCGGCATGGCGGCCACCCTGCCGCTGCTCGACCAGCGCGACGACAGCATGGGTTCCGACCGCTCCGGCCGGGCGATCGCCCTCCAGGTCATTCCCTACACCGAAGCCAATGGAGGAGGGCTCTGACCCCGCCGCCGGATCCCGTCTTGGGCCCCGGCCCGGGACCAGTTGAATCACCGGACTCCTCGCCCCGCACACGCCTTCCCCCCCACTTAATCTGACTTTGTGAGGAGTGAAGGACGCTCTTCCAGGGTCGAAACGAGGACAGACTCCCGGAATCGTTCCATCTCCAGAGCCCTGCCTTCGGCGGGGCTCTTTTTTATGGGTTGCGCTCCACGCAGCGGGGGTCCACACCGCCCGTCAACGGTCCCGACCATGAAAAAGCCGGCCCCGAAGGGCCGGCCCGGAAACGAAAGGGGGTCGCCGGGCCAGGAGGCCCGGCGTTGGCCGGTCACTTGATGGAGACCTTGCCACCCACTTCTTCGATGCTCTTCTTGAGAGCTTCGGCATCGCCCTTGGAGATGCCTTCCTTGACGGCCTTGGGAGCGGCTTCCACAAGGGCCTTGGCTTCGCCCAGACCGAGGCCGGTGGCCTCGCGGACGGCCTTGAGCACCTTGATCTTGGCGGCCGGATCGAAGCCATCGAGGATGACGTCGAATTCGGTCTGCTCCTCAACCGCCTCAGCGGCGGCGCCGGGGGCGGCGGCGGCCATGACGACGCCAGCCGAAGCGGCGGCGGACACGCCGAAGGCCTCTTCGATCTGCTTGACGAGCTCGGAAGCCTCAAGCAGGGAGAGGGTTTTCAGTTGTTCGAGAATCTGGTCGGTGGTAGCGGACATGGGGGGGGGAATCAGCAACAGAACGGGAGGATCGGTGGAGCCCAGGGGTTCGCGAGAGGCGAACTCAACCTTCGCCGGATTCGGCGTGCTGCTTGAGCGCCCTGGCAAGACCGGACGGAACCTCGTTGATGCCCACAGCCAGCTTGGTGGCCAGGCCATTGATCGCACCGGCGATCTGGGCCATGAGCACCTCCTTGGAGGGCAGATCCCCGATGGCCTGGATGTCGGAGGGGGACAGGAGCTTGCCTTCGAAAAGGCCTCCCTTCACATCCGACTTCTTGGTGTCCTTCTGGAAGGACTGCAGGGCCTTCACCGCACCGCCGACATCGCCCTTGACCAGGACGAAGGCATTGGTGCCGGTGAGCAGGGAATCGAGATCCGACCAGGCGCTGTCACCATCAATGGCACGGCGCATCAAGGTGTTTTTGGTCACCTTGCACACACCGTTGCTGGCCTGCAGACGGGTCCGCAGATCAGTCATCTCCTTGATGGTCAGGCCCTTGAAATCGAGGACCAGCGCCATTTCGGCTTCACCGAGGAGCCCTTTGAGCTCTTCGACGATCTGTTGCTTGTTCTCCAGCGTGCGGCCCATAGGAAGTGGATCGGATCGGGGGAACAAGCAGGGAACGCAGCCCGGACAGCCCCCCCGGGAAGGGAAGCTTCGAGGCCGCTCATCGCTCCGCTCCGATCTGAGAGACTCCGGTGGAGTCACCAGCCCAGGCAAAAACCAATCGCGTGAACCTCGGCAGGACTTACGAGCGGGACCGAGCGACCATTTAAAAGAGTT
>NZ_JAGQBG010000201.1 GCF_024345515.1 Cyanobium sp. N5-Cardenillas | reverse complement strand
GATCGCACTCAGCAGCAGGCCCATCAGCCGGCTGATCACCTTCTCCTGCAGCTCTCCGAGGGCCTGGCGCAGGGGCATCGAAGCGATCAGCAACAGATAGATCACGATGGCCAGCAGGCCGATCACGGCACTGAGGGCCGCCTTTCCCTGCCAGGCCGAAGGGGCATCGGCCACGACCAGGGAAATGGCTCCGGGGCCCGCCAGCAGGGGCAGGCCGATCGGCACCACGCCGGCGCTGTCTTCGGTGCCGTCGAGGGAGCCATGGCTCACTTCCCGCCCATCGATCAGGCGCAGGCCGATGGGCAGCAGGATCAGCCCGCCGGCCACCCGGAACGCCTCCAGGGTGATGCCGAACAGGTCGAGCAGGGCCTGGCCCCACCAGCAGGCGGCGATCAGGGCACAGAGAAAGGTGAGCACCGCCAGGCGGCTGATCCGTCGAATGCGCACGGGATTGCCCCGCCCCGCCTGCACCACCACCGGCAGCAGCCCGATGGGCGAGCTGATCGCCAGCAGGCCAACGGCCGTATTGATCAGGGACATGGCGGCCCCGGGAACTCCGGGAAATCGATGACCATCATCGGAGCCATGGGCGCCCCGCCACGCCGGACACATCCGGTCATCACCCCGTGGCCCCGCCCCATTGCGCCGGTGGCGAGCGCCGATTGACTGGCGGGGCCCTCCAAGCTCGACCTATGACCGTCACTCGAGCCCGACTTCGACTCCGAGCCTGCCAGGCCTCTCCGTTGCTCCTGGCCCTGCTGCTTCCCGCCCCGGCGACGGCCACCACCTATCAGGCCCTCTGCGGCAACAACCCCTGCAGCATCAACCTCGACGCCAATGGCATCGGGGACAGGATCAGCTTCATTCCCATCGGCCGGATCGCCCGCTGGTATGCCGGCGGACAGGAGACCTACGACAGCACCAACGGCACCGTGGGAGCCGTGGGTGCCGGCACCGCCGGGGCCATCGCCGGTGGCCTGCTGCTGGGCCCGATCGGCCTGGTGGGGGGCATGGTGGGCGGGGCCCTGGCCGGATCCAAGGCCGGCAAGACCGCCGATCTGCATTTTTCGGTGGTGGGCTACGACAGCGACGGCGACAAGACGACGCTCCATTTCCGCTTCGTCAATCCCAGACCCGCCAACCAGCTCAAACAGGAACTGGCGGTGCTGACAGGCCTGGCCCTGGGGGAAACCCGCTCCCTCGCCGAACTGCAACGCCAACGGGATGGCCTCCCCCAGCGCCTCGGCAGTGGCCCGTCACCCCAGTCGATTCCCACCCAGTCCTATGGGGCTCCCTCCCGTTACCGCTGAGCCTCGACCGCCAGCCGGTCCAGCGCCTGCTGCATGGTGTGGGTCACCCGCTGGTAGCAGGCCTGCACATAGACCCGGTCGCGGCTGGCGGCATGGCCGCTGCGCTCGAAGCGGATCGGCGGGCACACCCGCGTGCGGATCCGCACCGGCAGGGGCAGGTTGAGCAGGGGTCCCAGGGCCAGGCCCCAGGGGAGGCCCAGGTAGAGGGGCATCACCTCGGGATCGATGCCGAACAGCCAGGGCATCCCCCGCTCGTGCAGCGCCCGGAACTGGGGATAGAAGTCTTCGAGCACCACCAGGGTGTCGTGGGCCCCCCAGGAGATCACAGGGACGATCGGCAGGTCGTGCCAGATCGCCAGGCGCAGGAAGCCGGTGCGGCCGGCGAAGTGGATACGGCCCCGGTCCCGGTGGGGGCGGAAGGTGTCCTGCCCGCCGCCGGGATACACCAGCAGGCTGTTCCCCTCCTCCAGGGCTGCCAGGGCCAGGCGCGGGTGGTACGGGATGGCGCCGGTGCGGGCGGCCAGATCCGCCAGCGGCGGGTAGCCCAGCCAGACCTTCGGGTGCGCCAGCCCCAGCACCGGGCGCTCCAGGCCGAAACGGCGGAACCAGTCGTACATGACCATGTGCATGTCGGGCGCCGCCAGGCCGCCGTTGTGGCTGCCCACGAACAGCACCGGGTCCGCGGCGGGGATGTGCTCCCAGCCATCGGAGACGACATGGAAGTAGTGGTGATAAAGCCAACCCCAGAAGGGCATCAGCCGCTGGATCAACTGCGGATCCCGGCGTTGCCAGCGGTGCAGCGCGGCCTGGCGGGACACGGGCATGGAAGCAAGGACAGTCGGCTGGAGTCTGGCGACCCGGCGGGCCCGACCCGCTGGCGGCCCTTTCTAGGGTTGATCGGTGTCCGCAGCCCGTCGCTGCATCCGGATCCTGCTGTCTGCCCCATGGCCGAACTCACCCTGCTGTTCGATGGCGGCTGCCCCCTGTGCCTGCGGGAGGTAGGGATCCTGCGCCGCCGCGATGCGGAGCGGGGCCGCCTGGCCTTCGTGGATGTGGATGACCCCACCTACGACGCTGCCCGGTACGGCGGCATCACCTACGCGGACGCCATGGGCCGCATGCACGCCCTGCGCGCCGACGGTGCGGTGATTCGGGATGTGGAGGTCTTCCGCCAGGCCTATGGGCTGGTGGGGCTCGGCTGGCTCTACGCCCCCACCGGCTGGCCCCTGCTGCGGCCGCTGGTGGACGCCCTCTACCGGCTTTGGGCCCGCTGGCGGCTGGCCATCACCGGCCGGCCGGCCATGGAGGTGCTCTGCCAGGGCCGATGCAATCGCTCCAAAACGGCCAACATCCGGACGCTGGGGGCCTGAAGGGCCGCTCCGCACGATTCCGGCAGAACAGCTTTCTTGCCCATTGGCAAAGAACGCATGGGGTTCTTGGAGACTTCGTCGGCTCTGAAGCCAGCTTGGAGAAGCCGGCTTGGGAGGCCAGCGCCATCCAATCACCGGGGCTTATCAGGCGGATTGGCAATGCTGCCCGGTACGGCCACCCAATGGCTGAAACGGGTCATTACCGTTCCCGGACTTCAACACAAGCCTCTTCTGAAGGTCTACCCCAACAGAAGGACTCTGACGCCATGCCTGCCCTCGTGCCATGACGATCGCCATGCCTGCCCGCCCGTTGCGCCTGACCCTTCGCTCCGATGATCCTCTGCCGCCCGACATCAGCTGGCGGATCGATGATGGCTACGTCCGTGCCAACACCTGGAACGTGGAGGGTGAATCCATCACCCTCGGAATCTGGGGTCCCGGTGATCTGATCACACCCACAGGTTGTGGAATTAGGCCCTACGAGCTCATCTCCCTTGCCCGGGTGACCGTGGAAGAGCACCAACCAAGCGAGAGCGACGTCCTCGACTTCCTGCGCGATCAGATCACCCAGACCGCCCAACTGCTCCAGATTCACCGCATCAGACCCGCCGAGGCACGCCTGCTGCGGCTGCTGCACTGGATCGGCGGCCGCTTCGGCCGGATCAACAGCAGCGGCACAACCCTCTCCCTGGAGGACATGAACCTGTCCCACCGTCATCTGGCCGACATCGGCGGCATGACCAGGGTCACGGTCACCAAGGCGCTGACGCGCTTCCGCAGTCAGGGCCTGGTGGTGAGAGTCAGTGAGGCCGATCTGCTGGTGCCACGCACCGACGGCCATGGTCCGCTGAGCACCGGCCTCGCCCCCTTCAGCGGTTCTTCCCTCTCCTTCCCAAGAACACTGAGCCAGGAGCCTCCTGCCCACAGGAAAGCCGGCTTTCCTACCCCCTGAAGCCCTGCACGGGATTGGGCCCGCCGCCAGGGTCAGGCCGCTCCAGCTCTGCCAGGATGCGCCCCCGACCCAAGGGGGTGCTGAGGTGACCCAGGCTGCTCCATCCCGGATCCCGGTGACCCTCGCCCTGGCCGCCGCCATTGCCGTTCCCCCTCCGGTGCTGGCCCTGGAGCAGATCGAGCTGAAGCTGCCGCTGCTGGACACCACCTTCACCATCCGGCTGGCTGAGCTGCGCGATCCCCGCAGCCTGCTGGCCGGTGCCAGCGACCTGGCCGAGTTCGACCAGGCCACCCAGGGGGCCATCGGGCAACGGATGGTGGAACTGTTCAACACCCCCCTGCCCCTGCAGGCCCTGGATGTGGCCCGCCAGGTGGTCCCCTCCCCCCTGGCCCAGCAGGCGCTGCTGCTGCTCTCATCCCTCGGGGGCGTCGACGGTCTGCCAGCCGAAGTCTCCAGTGACACCGTGCTGCAGGTTCTCGACCGGGCCGCGGGCCAGGGGGCCCTGACGATGCTGGGGGTGCTCCAGGCCATCCCTGGCCACACAGCCACCGTGGATGTCGGCAAGGGCCTGTTCCTGCTCCAGCGGATGAACGGTCAGCTGCGGGCGGCGACCCAGCTGCTGGAGGGGGAAACCCCGGCGACAGTGGATCCCGCCCTGGCCGGGCCGGGGGCGCTGGCGGTGCGGCGGGACACCCTGAACCTGCCGGTGACCTACCGGCCCCTGCCGCTGGAGGTGGTGGTGATCCGTCCGTCCCAGCAGGCCTCCGGCCGCCTGGTGGCGATCTCCCATGGGCTCTGGGATGGGCCGGAAAGCTTCGAGGGCTGGGGGCGGCATCTGGCCAGCCACGGCTACACCGTGCTGCTGCCCCGCCATCCAGGCAGCGACCGGACCCAGCAGCAAGCCATGCTCTCCGGCAAGGTGCCCCCGCCCGGCCCGGCGGAGCTGCGCCTGCGGCCCCTCGACATCTCCGCCCTGATCGACGCGGCGGCGGCGGGGCAGCTGGGGCTGCCGCCCGGTGTGAACACCGGTTCGGTGGTGGTGCTGGGCCAGTCCTGGGGGGCCACCACCGCCCTCCAGCTGGCGGGCGCCCGGCCCAGCTCCCAGCAACTGAAGCAGCGCTGCAACGATGTGCGGGACCCCCAGCGCAACCTCAGCTGGGTGCTGCAGTGCAGCTTCCTCGACGCGATCGACCAGGCGGCCCTGGCCGACCCGCGGGTGAAGGCGGTGGTGGCGGTGAGTCCGCCGATGGCGCTCCTGTTCGATGCCGAGACCTCCCCTGTGTTCCGGGGTCGGGTGCTGCTGGTGAGCGGCAGCCGCGACTGGGTGGTGCCACCCGGCCCTGAGGCCATCGCCCCGATGGCCCGCATCGCCCGCCAGGCCAAGCAGGGGCATCGCCTCGTACTGGCGGGCGGCGGCGATCACTTCAATTTGGGCTCCCCCTACGACCAGGGCGGAGGGCCCCTGCGGGGTCTGCTGCTGTGCTGGGTGAACGGAGCCTTCGCCGCGGGTCCAGGGGTCGCCCCGGGCGTAGGGGCCCCGGCCCTCTTGCCGCCGGATGGCTGGGGGGATGGGGTCCTGTCGCTCACCGACGTGAGCGGCCGGCTGCCGAGTTGGAACCCCTGAGCCGAAAGGGCCCGCCGTCTGACCCACACTTGGCCCCCATGCTTCCAGCGCCTCCCTGATGTCGCCTCGGCTCCCCCTGCCGCCATCGGCCCGCGCCTGGGGCGGCGCCGGCCTGGCCGCCCTTCTGACCCTGGCCGCCCCATCGGCCCGGGCGGCCGAGCAGGTGGTGTTCGTCAGCGGAGCCTTCCGCCGCTCGATCCCCGTTGCCGACCTGGAGCGGCTGGCCCGTACGGGGGAGGCCGTGGGCCTGCTGGGGGATGCCCTGCGTCTGGGC
>NZ_JAGQBG010000200.1 GCF_024345515.1 Cyanobium sp. N5-Cardenillas | reverse complement strand
CACCCCCCTCCCCCAGCCCGCCCCTGCCAATCCGACCGTGACCCTGCCCCCCGCGGCCACCCCCCTCTACAACCACCCCCTGCCCGCCCTGGAGGCCTGGCTGCGTCAGCTGGGCGCCAACCAGTCGCGCACCAACGTCGCCCACTGGGACCTGCACCGCCCTGAATGGAGCGCCCGCATCGCGTTGGAGGTGGAGGAACTGCGGGTGAGCTGGCACCAGGAGGGCCGCACCACGGCGCGCCAGTTCCCCTATGGACTCTCGCGGGCCGATGTGGAGGCGGCGATCCTGGCGGGCCCCTGAGGGCCGGGGGCCATGCCGTTCAGAGGCTGGAAAGGGCGGCGTCGATGGCGGCGTAGCAATGGGCCAGCTGGTCGTCGTCGAGGCACAGCGGTGGCAGCAGGTAGACCACCTGCCCCAGGGGCCGCAGGAACACGCCCCGCTCCAGGGCCAGCCGTTGCAGCCGTGGCCCCACCGGATTGAGGTAGCCGGGCTGATCCGTGGCCACCTCGAAGGCGGCGACGCTGCCCAGCAGTCGCGGCCGTCGCACCAGGGGATGGTGTGCCAGGGCCTCCAGCTGGGGGCGGTGGCGCGCCTCGAACCCCTGGTGGCGCTCTGGCCGCTCCTGGAGCAGATCAAGGCTGGCCAGGGCGGCGGCGCAACCCAGGGGGTTGGCGGTGAAGCTGTGGCCGTGGAAGAGGGTCAGGCCCGGGGCGGTGCCGATGAAGCCCTCGTAGATGGCCTCCCGGGCCAGGGTGACCCCCATGGGCAGGAAGCCGCCCGTGAGCCCCTTGGAGAGGGCCATCAGGTCGGGTTGGATGCCGGCCCGCTGGCAGGCGAACAGGTGGCCGCTGCGGCCGAAGCCGGTCATCACCTCATCGGCGATCAGCAGGGCCCCGGTGGCGCGCACCATCACCTCCACCCGGCGCAGGAACGATTCGCGCACCAGGGCCATGCCGCCGGCCCCCTGCAGCAAGGGTTCGAGGATCACCGCCGCGGTGGGCGTCGCCAGCAGCTGCTCCAGCCGCGCCAGGGCGGCGGCCTCCCGCGCCTCCACCCCCTCGTCGTCCCACCAGGTGGCGGGCCAGGGGGCCCGGGCCACGGCGAACAGCAGCGGCTCGAACGCCTCCGAGAACAGGGAGCGCTCCCCCACCGCCATGGCGCCGAAGGTGTCGCCGTGATACGCCCCCTCGAAGGCGATCAGCTGCTGGCGGGGTTCGCCCCGGTTGCGCCACCACTGCCAGGCGATCTTCAGGGCCACCTCCACCGCCGTGGAGCCGTTGTCGGAGAAGAACAGCCGCTCCAGCCCGCTGCAGGCGGCCAGGCGCTCGGCCAGCTGCTCGGCGGCCGGATGGCGGAAATCGGAGAAACCCACCTGCTCGAGGGTGCGGGCCTGGCGGGCGACGGCGGCGGCGATGCTGGGCTCGGCGTGGCCGTGCAGGGTCACCCACCAGCTGCTGATGCCATCGATCAGCCGGCGGCCATCCTCCAGCTCCAGCAGAGCCCCTTCGCCGCGCACCACCCGCAGGGGCGGGTTGGCCGTGGCCACCTGGGTGAAGGGGTGCCAGAGGTGGGGGTGCCAGCCGGGGTCACTCAGCGGCATACATCCGAACGGCGTTCGCCACCGGTGGCCAGCGGCCCGCAGTTGACCCAGCGGGTGACGCTGGTCTCGATGTCGGTGAACAGCACCAGGATGCCTGCACAGAGCGCGGCGACGGCGCCTGTCACCAGCAGATGCTTACGGTTCATGGCTGCAGGCTACGGGCCAGGCCACTGCGCTGCCATTGCCGCTGCAGGCCCTCGCGGTCGAGGGGATCCAGGGGCGGCAGTTCCGCCAGCACCGGCACCCCACCGAGGGCAGCCAGGGTGCGGGGGTTGTCGGGGTGGGGATCGCCATTGAGCACCAGGCCAAGGACGGGGATCGAACGCCGCTCCAGGGCCTCAAGGGAGAGCAGGGTGTGGTTGAGGGTGCCCAGGCCGCTGCGGGCCACCAGCAGCACCGGCAGGCCCCAGACGGCGATCTGATCGATCTGCAGCCAGTCGCGCCGCAGGGGCACCAGCAGCCCCCCCGCCGTCTCCACCACCAGGGGCCCGTCCCAGGCCGGCAGGGCCAGCCGGGCCGGATCGATGCTGAGGCCGTCCTGCTCGGCCGCCCAGTGGGGGGAGACGGGGGCCGTGAGGCGGTAGGCCTCCGGCCACACCCGTTCCGCGGGCAGCGCCAGCAGCTGCTGGACCCGGCCCGTGTCACCGCCGCCCTCCAGGCCGCTCTGCACCGGTTTCCAGTAGTGGGCTACCAGGCCCTGCACCAGCAGGGCGCTCACCACCGTCTTGCCCACGTCGGTGTCGGTGCCGCAGACCACCAGTTGCAGGGGGGCGCTCATGGCCTGGCGGTGGGGTCGCGGTGGCCGACCAGCAGCAGCACCTCACAGGTGAGGGGCTCCTCCACGGGCCATTGGGCCAGCAGTCGGCGCAGTTCCCCTGCCGACAGGGGTGGGCGGCGGCTGGCGCCGGCGCCGAGCCGCCGCAGGTGGCGCAGGGTGGGAAGGCCCCCCTGCCGCGGCCGGCTGAAGCGCAGCACCCGGCTGTGGTGGAGCCGCAGACCGGCCCCGGCGGCGGCGTGGATCAGGCGGTCGGCCTGCGGCAGCTCCAGGGCGGTGCAGGGCACGCCGGCGGCGGCGGCGGCCCGGTGCCACTGGGGGAAGCTGCCGGCGGTGGGCACCGCCAGGGCCAGCCAGCCGCCCGTGGCCAGGGCTCGGCACCAATGGGCCAGCTGGCCACTGGGATCGTCGAGCCATTGCAGCGCGAATCCGGAGACCAGCATGGCGGCTCCCCGCAGGGCTGGTGGCAGGCCGTCGTTGAGGTCCCACACCAGCCTTGGCTGCAGGGGATTGCGCTCCAGCAGTTCGGGGCAGAGGTCGAGCTGCAGCAGCCCCTGCACCGGCAGCGCCCGCGACAGCAGGCCGCTGCCGGCCCCCAGATCGGCGCGGGGGCCGGTGGGCAGGGGCAGGTCACGGCAGAGGTGCCCCAGCCGGCAGGCCATGGCCTGCTGCAGCAGGGCCTGCGCCTCGTAGCCCGCTGCCCGGCGCCCGAAGTGCTGGCGCACCCGGTCGCTGAGGCCGGCCCTGGTGTCGGTGGCAAACCCCAGGCGGCTCATGCTGGGCCCAGACCTTGGAGCCACTCCAGCACCGGCGCCATCACCGGGCTGCGCAGCAGGCAGTGGCCGGCCCCCTCCAGGCTGACCACATCTGCCTGGGGCAGCGCCTGCCGCAGCAGGGCGCGGGCCTGGGGAACCACGATGCGGTCGGCTTGGGCCTCCACGATCAGCACCCGGGCCTCCGTGGGGAAGCCCGCCGGCAGGCCATCGCTGCACTCCAGCAGGGCCAGGTCCTGCCGCAGCCGTTCCCGGCCCGCCGCCCCCACCGGCTGGTCGGCGGGCCCAGGGGGCAGCAGTTCGGCGGGATCGGGGCTGGCCGCCTCGGCCAGGAAGCGCCGCAGCAGGTTCTGGGCCCGCAGGGCCGTTTCGGCTTCGCTGGGACCCTCGGCCAGCTGGGCGGCCATGGCGGCCAGGGCGGCGCGCACCCGCCGACCCTCCGCCCCCGGCGGCACGAAGCGGCCGAAGCCGGCCAGCAGCACCACGGCGCCGGCGCCGGCGAGCACCGCGGCATCCAGCAGGTGGGGGCCCATGGAATGGCCGATCACCACCTTTCGCCCGGCCCCTTCCCAGGCGGGGCTGAACGGAGTGCGGTGGCCATAGCCCCGCTCGGCGCACGACCATCGCCAGCCCAGGGGGGCGGTCACCTCCCGCCAGGGCGTCCAGTTGGCGCCGTCGCCGGCCCAGCCGTGCATGGCGATCACCTGGAGGCTGGCGGGGGCGCTGGGGGCCATCAAGGGGTGGGGGGGGACGGGGCCGGGCCGAGGGCTCCGATCAGGCGGGCAAGGGTGCCTGCGGGAAGATCCTGACGCAGCACCAACCGCAGTCGGGCCGTCCCGGCCGGAACCGTGGGAGGGCGGATCGCCACCGCCAGCAGGCCGGCGGCCTCGAGGCGCTCCTGCAGGGCCAGGGCGGCCCCGTCGTCCCCCACCAGCAACGGCAGCACTGGCCCGTCGCCGGCGGGCCGCGGCCAGCCCGCCGCCGCCAGCGCCTGCCGCCAGCGGTGCGCCCGCGCCAGCAGCTCCGTGGCGATCTGGGGCTGGGCCTCGATCTGCCGCAGGGCCGCCAGGGCCCCGGCCGCCAGGGGCGGTGCCAGGGCGGTGGTGTAGCGGAAGGCGCCGCTGGCCTGCAGCAGCCAGTCGCCAAGCAGGGCATCGCCGGCGAGGAAGGCGCCACCGCTGCCGAAGGCCTTGCCGAAGGTGCCGCAGACCAGGTGCACCCCCTCCAGGCCATGGCCCAGGCCGCGGCCGCCGGGCCCCAGCACCCCCAGGGCATGGGCCTCATCGAGCAGGAGCAGGGCCCCATGGCGGCGACACAACGCCGCCAGGGCCGGCACGTCCGGACTGGTGCCCTCCATGCTGAACAGGCTTTCGCTGAGCACCAGCCGGGTCTGGTCCGGTTGGCTGGAGCGGGCCTGGGCCAGCCGCCGCTCCAGATCCCCCAGGTCGTTGTGGGCGAAGCGCACCAGCCGCGACCCGCTGGCGCGCACGCCGGCCAGCAGGGAGTGGTGCACGTGGCGGTCGGCGCACACCAGGGACTGGCGATCGGCCAGGGCGCTCACGGCGGCGACGTTGGCCTGGAAACCACTGGGGAACAGCAGCACCCGCTCCCGGCCCAGCCAGGCGGCCAGGGCGGCCTCCAGCAGCCGATGCACCGGCCGGGTGCCGGTGACCAGCCGTGAGGCGCCGGCCCCCAGGCCACTGCGTTCGAGTTCCGCCCGGGCCGCGGCGATCACGCCGGGATGGCGGCTCAGGCCCAGGTAGTCGTTGCTGGCCAGATCCAGCAGGGGGATCGGCCAGGAGTCCCCTGGCACCGCCCCGGCCCCACCGGGCTCTTCCTGGAGGCCGCTGCCAGCGGTGGGACGGAAACTGCGCAGCCGCCGCCGCCGTTGCTGTTGCAGGGCGGCCAGCCCGTCAAGGAGCCGCCGCCGCCAGGGGGGCCTCAGGCCGTCGGCATCCAAGGGATGAACCCGAACACGGGTGGCAAAACCCTAAGGGGGCGGCAGGTCGCGTCCAGCCCATAGGATTCGCTGATGCTCGACAGCCCCGACGTTGGCAGCACCACCCGTGTGGACGGGCCCAGCAACAACGCGATCGGCAGCGACGTGAACGGCTCCCGTACGGCCGCGAACAACCCTGTTCCGCCGGTGGAGGAGCTGTTCCCCTTCCCCCTGGACGGGTTCCAGCTGGAGGCGATCGATTCGCTCAACCAGGGCCACTCGGTGGTGGTGAGCGCCCCCACGGGCTCCGGCAAGACCCTGGTGGGCGAGTACGCCATCCACCGGGCCCTGGCCCACGGCCAGAAGGTCTTCTACACCACTCCCCTCAAGGCGCTCTCCAACCAGAAGCTGCGCGATTTCCGCCACCAGTTCGGCCACGAGAAGGTGGGCCTGCTCACCGGCGACCTGAGCCTGAACCGGGAGGCCCAGGTGGTGGTGATGACCACCGAGATCTTCCGCAACATGCTCTACGCGGAGATCGACCACCTCGACGACGACCCCCTCGCCGATGTGGAGGCCGTGGTGCTCGATGAGTGCCACTACATGAACGACACCCAGCGCGGCACCGTCTGGGAGGAATCGATCATCCATTGC